>CANBPJ010000082.1 GCA_947371415.1 Burkholderiaceae bacterium
AAAAGAGCAGCCAAATCTACCGAGCAATCTCGTATTGCTGCAATGAATGCAATGATGGCCGCCAAAGAGGCTTCGGGCAATCCGTCTTTAATGGCAGTTGTTGAGTCAGCGGTTACTGCAGCAGTTGCTGCAGCCCTAGCAGCAGTGGAGTCGGCCGCCGCAGCCGCCGCCGCAGCAGCCGCCGCAGCATCAGCGGTATCCCATCAAGCCGAAGATTCATTACTAAAAGCTTCTTCTGAGGCCGCAAGTGCTTCTAGGATAGCTGCAGATGCAGCGGCAGAAGCGGTAAAGTTAGCCAACCATGCTAGAGAGGTTGCTGATTTAGCAAAGGGTAAGACTTAAGCTATTTCTCGTCTTCGATGAGAGCAAGTCAGGCAATTGAGTCCAAGACTTCTCCTAAAAGTTACTCGCCTCTTTATTGCCCTGGATGGGTGGTGATTATTGCGCTAGTGAATCGGGGTTTACCGCTACATGCTCAGCTTAAGGCACGTCTAATCTCAGTGAAGTCGCGCCATCAATAGCTGTACCAGATTTCCGTTTTTATCAACTCAATGGATGCAGCTGGTTCGTAGACAAGGTTAAAACGATCACTTGCTTTAGTTCCAGCAAAATTTTGCTTCAATACCCGACTATTTCACTGCTTTATAGATTCCCGTTGTCATGCGAAGGGCGCATACTCAAAAGGTGGTTATAAAAAAGAGGTATGTATGCTGCCCAAGTTCATCGCAACAGTGTTATTGGTGGGATTTACGCTCTCTGTCAGTGCGATAGTGCCGCAAGATTTATTACGCTCTTATGAGTCCCAGTCTGGGAAAGCCTCGCCTACTCGTGGCGAGCAATTCTTTAATGCTAAACATGGTAAAGAATGGAGTTGCTCTTCTTGCCATGAGAATCCCCCCAATCACGACACCAAACATATTGTGACCGGCAAGGTCATCAAACCTCTTGCTCCCAGCGCTAATCCTACGCGCTTTACTGATGAGGCTAAAGCAGAGAAGTGGTTTAAGCGTAATTGCAATGATGTGCTGGGTAGGGAATGCACTGCCCAAGAGAAGGCCGATGTTCTTTCTTGGTTAATGACGGTGAAATGAGTCCTATGAAAATCAAAAAAACTACTTTTATTATTGCTAGCGTGCTCTTAGCGTCCTCAAATACTTTTGCTGCAAAAATGGCCATGCCATCGGATGCGCCAGCCTCTTATGAGGCTGAGTGTGCAAGCTGTCATATGGCTTATCCGCCAGGACTCTTAAGTGCGCAGAGTTGGAAAAATGTGATGTCTGGATTATCAAAACACTTTGGTACGGATGCCAGCGTAGATCCCAAGGTACAAGCGGAAATTACAAGTTGGCTGGTAAAGAATGCCACCACGCGTCAGAAGTACAGTGAAACCGCCCCAGACAATCGCATTACTAAAACCACTTGGTTTATTCGGAAGCATGATGAGGTAAGGTCAGATGTGTGGAAGAGGGCGGGTGTCAAGAGCCCCGCAAACTGTGGAGCCTGTCATATCGACGCAGCTAAAGGCATCTTTAGCGAAAACAATATCAAGATCCCAGCGAAATGAGTCATCAAATGAATGAGCAAATCAATGAGCCAATGGGTACTTCAGTTGGCACAACCGGAAAGCTAAGGCAAATGATCTTAGTGTGGGATATGCCAGTACGCGTATTTCATTGGCTATTAGTGATCTGCTTTGCAGGTGCTTGGCTTACTTCCGAGAGTGAGCGCCTACAGATGATTCATTATGCATTTGGCTATACGGCATGCTTGCTGGTATTAATACGTCTAGTGTGGGGCGTAATTGGTACTCGTTATGCACGATTTAGCCAATTCCTGAAAAGACCCAAGGTAGTGTTGGAGCACTTTTTGGCGATGTTGCGCGGCCACCCCCATCACGATGTTGGACATAATCCTGCCGGTGGTTTGGTAATGATTGCGCTGATGTTATTGATCCTCGTGATTGGCTTAACTGGCTACCTCTCCGTTAAAGAATTCCTCGGCAACTTTGCGGGGCATGCTCATGAGGCGATCGCTAGCATGGCATTGGCCGTGGTGATTCTACATATTCTTGCTGCAATGGCGATGAGTGTGCTCGAGAAGCAAAACCTCGTGAAGTCGATGGTTGATGGAAAAAAACGGGGCATGCCAGAGCAAGCGATTCGCTATCCACAGTACTTGCTTGGCGCACTTATTTTCTTGGGCTCCCTTTATTTTTTCTACCTGATTCTGAGCGGTTCTTTACCGGCACTGACGCAGTAAATATCTCCCCATTTGCTTGATAGCCATCACCGGCTAAGCACCGTTGTACGATAGATGGTATGAAGCTTCTGATTGCCCTGTATTTCTTTATTCTAGCCACTATTCAGCTTGGCTTGCTATTGGGTGTTTACCACTATCACCGCTCTCAAAGTGAGCTTAGGCCAAACCGATATTGGATGAGCTCATTGATGGTGAATGTCATTGCCTTGCTGATTTTCGGCGGGGGCATTCTGGTGATTCAGACTTTAGAAAGGCCTGAATTTAATTTCACCATTGCAAATTCCTTGTTTTATATTGCGGCTATTTTTCAACTCTTGTTTTGCAAATCCCTGAATGGCCCCATTAGTAAGACCTTGCAATATAGCTTTGCGCTCTCTGTCATTATTTTTGTGTCGACTTTTGAATTCCTTCGCGTTTATGGAAACTATGAGATTCGTACAGCATTAATGTGTTTAATTGCCATCGTATTCTTCACGTGGCAAATATCGATGCTAAGGCGCAAGAGAAGATCAGCGCCTTCTCAGCAGTTAATGTATTTGCAATACGCTACTGCAGCGGAGCTATTTTTTGCATTAGGTCGTTTGGGGGTATTGGCAACCACCACTTCTACCATACGTCAGATTGAACAAATTCCACAATTATTGATTCTGCTGACGATTGCTCAATTGGTGATTAATACTCTGTCTTACATTGCGCTTGGTGGTTATTGGGCTGAAAAAGTTGCCCTGGAAAACAGAAAATCTAAGAGTGAGAACAATGATATTAAAGCCCTATTGTCTGAGCGCGAGAGTTTGATATCTAAGCTACTCAAGGCCAATAAAACTGTCGCTACAGGCGCCTTATCCGCCTCCATCGCCCATGAATTAAATCAGCCTCTAGGGGCTTCGTATTTAAATATTCAATTTTTGCAAAAGAAGCTTGCGGAGGGAAACTTAAGCACCCAGCAGAACCAGGAGGTTTTGTCAGCACTTCTGTCTGATAACGAAAGGGCGGCCAACATTATCCGGTCTTTACGATCCATCTTTTCTGATGGCAAGATCGGTGTAGAGCCGGTAGGGATTGGCGAGCTCATTGAATCTGTTCTCCAAATTACCAATCCAGAAATTCAGTCAAAAAATATTCAAGTTGTCTTAAGGCTTTCATCTAGATCATCGGTTAATGCCAATCGAGGTGAGCTGCAGCAGGTCTTTCTCAATTTAATTAATAACGCAGTGCAAGCGCTTGATGCTTGCACTGTAGTACCGCGAGCTCTCAAAATTGAAAGCTGCGATGTACCGGGAGGCATCGAATTGATGGTTGTTGATAACGGTCCGGGTATTCCCGCTGAGATCAAATCTCACTTATTTGAATTGCTTGCAGGTAGCGACAAGAAGTCGGGTATGGGTTTGGGTTTATGGCTTTGCCAGCACATTATTAGTCGCCATGGCGGACGCATTACTTATGAGCATGCTCTTGGCGGTGGCGCTCAATTCACCGTTTTCTTACCCGAGTCTTCTGAATAAATTATTAGCCCTTGGGCTAATTGCCCAATGGAGTGTGTCTCTTTACATTCGTAGAATAACCATAACCTCTTTCCCTATCGGATACCTAGGCTTATTATGAAAACCACGCTATCGCTATTTGCCTTATCTATTACCCTGATTACCGGAAACTCAGCCCTAGCTGCTGGCGGGGGTGGGGTGGTAGCAGATCCTGGTGCGATGCAGGGGAAGCACTTTGATCCCAAGGGTAAAGCTCCTTCTTCATTTACGGTTGAGCTTCAAAATGGTTTGCGTAAAACCTTGCCTTTTGAAGACAAGCGCGACTTTGAAGAGTCCAAGAAGGGCTTCATTGCGGCGCCCCCATACAAGACCATCATGGCTGATGCGGGTAACGTCGCTTGGGATATGGGTAGCTACGATTTCTTGCTGCAAGGTAAAGACTTCGATAGCGTGCACCCATCTTTGCAGCGTCAAGCGATTCTCAATATGGGTTACGGCCTCTATGAAGTCGTCCCTGGAAAAATTTATCAAGTGCGCGGCTTTGACTTAGCCAACATTAGTTTTATTAAATCGAATACCGGTTGGATTGTGTTTGATCCACTAACCGCTAAAGAAACTGCCCGTGCTGCGCTTGAATTGGTAAACGAAAAGTTAGGCAAGCGCCCAGTTGTGGCGGTGGTGTATTCACATTCCCATGGAGATCACTTCGGTGGTGTTCGTGGGGTGGTGGATGAGGCCGATGTTAAGAGTGGCAAAGTCAAGGTGATTGCGCCTGCTGGATTTATGGATCATGCAGTGGCTGAAAATGTGTATGCGGGTAACGCTATGACACGCCGGATGTATTTCCAGTACGGTGTTTTATTGCCACGTAGCCCATTTGGTCACGTGGATCAATCTATTGGCAAAAATACTGCAGCAGGTAACTTAGGTTTGATCGAGCCAAACGTCTACATCAATCAGCCATTCGAAAAAATGACGGTAGATGGCGTGGAGATGGAGTTTCAAAATACCCCAGGCACCGAAGCCCCTGCGGAGATGAATACTTACTTCCCACAGTTCAAGGCATTTTGGGCGGCAGAGAATATTACCGGCACGATTCATAATATTTATACCTTGCGTGGTGCGTTAGTGCGTGACTCTTTGGCATGGTCAAAGAATATTAATAATGCTTTGTATCGCTATGGCAATGAAAGTGAAGTGATGTTTGCATCACATACTTGGCCTCGCTGGGGCAACGAGCGTATTCAGGAAGTGATGCGCACCCAACGCGATAGTTATGCGCATTTACATAATGAAGTTCTACATTTGGCCAATAATGGCGTCACCATTAATGAAATTCAGAACGTCTATAAAAAACCTGAGAGCTTGAAAAAGCAATGGGCTGCCCATAGCTATCATGGATCTGAAGAGCACAATAGCCGCGCAGTAATTAATCGCTACCTAGGTTATTGGGATGCAAATCCAGCAACCCTCGCACCCTTATCCCCGAAAGATTCTGCGCCGTTGTATGTGGAGATGATGGGCGGTTCTGCCAAGATCATGGCCAAAGGAAAGCAGCTCTATCAGCAAGGTAAATATCGTGAGGCGATGGAGATTGTGAATAAGCTTGTGTATGCCCAGCCAAATAACACTGCAGCAAAAGATCTATTGGCGGATATTTTTGAGCAAATTGGCTACCAAAAAGAAAGTCCAAGCATGCGCAATAGTTTCTTGGGTGCTGCTTATGAGCTACGCCATGGTATGCCCTCAGGGGCTTCACCAAAGTCGAATGGCCCCGACATGATTAAAGCTATGACTACCGAGCTTTGGCTCAATGCACTTGGAATCAGTATGGACAGCAAAAAAGCAGCGGACATGAAGTTCACAATCAATCTCGATACGCCAGATAACGGTGAGAAGTTTGTTGTGGAGATGAGCAACTCTGTTTTGACCAATATCAAAGGTCAGCAGGCAAAGAATCCAAACTTGACTGTGACATTAAATCGCAGCGATCTCGAGCAAGTAATGGGCGGTCAAACAACATTTGATAAATTGCAGGCCGAAGGTAAGGTCAAGTTTGAGGGTGATCGCAAGGTATTTGATCAGTTGCGCGGCACTTTGACCACCTTTACTCCAGATTTTGAATTGATGCCTGGTACGAAGTCTAAAAAGGCTGCAGCCACTAAGTCAAATAGAGATCCATTTGAAGCGCAGGAGCTGGCAATTACTGCGGGCGAGTGACTACTGTTCTGGTGTAAAAAGGGGCTCTACGGAGCCCTTTTTTATTACTCGGTAACTGGAAAATTTTCCCCTAGGCGTTAAAGGCGCCGCCATCTTCAAGCTCCTTGAGTTCGGTGCCGGCAATTCCCAATTCTTCAAGGATTTCATGGGTGTGCTCGCCCAAGAGTGGAGGGTGCCGCGTTACCTCTTGAGGTGTACCCATGAGCTTTACTGCAAAGCCAATATTGGGAATCTTGCCTTCAATAGGGTGATCAATTTCCATGCGCATCTGGCGATGCTTGCCATGTTCACTATCAAACGCTTGAGGGTATGTATTGATTGGACCCGCTGGAATGCCATCAGCTAGGAGTAGTGCAACCCATTCTTCGCTGGTTTTTGTGGCGAAAGTTTTTTCAAGCTCACTCGCCAGAATTAAGCGATTGGCTAAGCGTAGTGGATTTGTTCTGAAGAGAGGATCTTCGAATAATTCTGGGCGACCAATCTTGTCGCAAAGCAATTTCCAGAGTTTCTGATTGGTAGCCCCCATCACAAAGTAGCCATCAGAGGCTTTCATGGCCTGATAGGGTGCGCTCATATGATTGGCGGTACCGAGCTTGTACGGCTCTACTCCTGTGCCCCAGTATTGCGCTGTATCCCAGATTGAAAAAGCTAATGCAGAGTCAAATAATGACGCATCAATAAATTGCCCTTCACCGGATTTACTCTTTCCAATGTAGGCCGACAAAATTCCATAAACGGCAAAGAGTGCGCAACCAATATCAGCTACAGGAACACCTGCCTTCACTGGTGGGCCGTCTGGATATCCTGTGACACTCATGACGCCTGACATGGCCTGCGCCATGAGATCAAATCCTGGACGATCTGCCCAGGGACCAGTTTGACCAAATCCCGAGATGCTGGCATAGACCAAGCCAGGATTGATGTCCTTGAGTGATAGGTAGTCAATCCCCAGTTTTTTCATGACACCTGGGCGATAGTTTTCAACCAAGATGTCAGCTGTCTTTACCAATTCAAAGAATACTTTTTTGCCGGCCTCTGTTTTGAGATTAAGTGTCACGCTACGCTTATTGCGATTCATATTCAGAAAGCCCATGCTATCTGAACCCTTCATCTTGAATCCCATTGCTCCACGGGTTTGATCTCCGGTACCAGGGGGCTCAATTTTGATGACATCAGCACCCAGGTCGGCTAAGAGCATGCAGCAGTAGGGACCCGCCATGACTTGACTCACGTCAAGAACTCGGACGCCAGCCAGGGGCAAAGGCTTGCTGATAGGTGTTTTCATCATTGTCTCAATTGTTTTTATATGTTTAGATTGCAATGCTAATTGATAGCTCTGAATATAAAACAAAAATGGAGACCGTATGATCAATAAATCCTCCCAGTGGATTTTGCGCAGCTTTGCTTACCTAGCATTAGGTGTGTGTGGCGCATTGCCACTATTTGCAAGTGCTCAGCAAAGTTTTCCCAGTAAGCCAATTCGTTTAATTGTCGGTTTCGCTCCTGGTGGCGGAACTGATATTGTGGCCCGTGCGATTGCTCCGAAGATGGGTGAGATTTTGGGTCAAAGCGTCATTATTGAAAATAAGTCTGGTGCCGCCGGCACCATTGGTGCGGACTTAGTTGCTAAGTCAAATCCAGA
>CANBPJ010000083.1 GCA_947371415.1 Burkholderiaceae bacterium
AAATGGGTTGGATCGACGAAGGACTTAAAGCCGGAAAGTTTGATGGATTTCAGTTGCACGGCGTACTTTGCAGGGAAAAAAGGGGTTCAAATAAGGGGTAAAAATTATTACTAAAGTGGGAAGATGATAGCAAGCTTAGAGCTTCCCACACGGGTTTTTGCCCCATCGATATAATGATAAATCTACATCCAGGGCCAAAACCCCTTAACAATCTGATAGTTAACTGAAAAGCATGAGCCAATCACCACAAAGCATCATCGATCAAGCCTGGGAAAACCGCGCTAACCTGTCTCCTGAGGCCGTTTCTGGGGAAATTCGTAACGCGGTAAATGCCGTCCTCGAGGGCCTCAATACGGGCAGTATTCGAGTAGCTGAGCGCCGCAGCGTCGGCAAATGGGAAGTAAACCAATGGGTTAAAAAGGCAGTTTTGCTGTCTTTCCGCCTAGAAGACAACAAACCCATGGGTGCTGGTGGCTATACCCAGTTCTATGACAAAGTGCCTAGCAAGTTTGAAAACTACACTGCAGAAGACTTCGCCAATGGCGGCTTCCGCGTAGTTCCCCCTGCCATTGCTCGTCGCGGTTCATTTATCGGCAAAAATGCCGTTTTAATGCCTTCCTACGTCAATATTGGCGCTTATGTCGGTGAAGGCACCATGGTTGATACGTGGGCAACCGTAGGTTCGTGCGCCCAGATCGGTAAAAACGTTCACCTTTCTGGTGGCGTTGGTATTGGCGGTGTTTTAGAGCCAATCCAAGCTGGACCAGTGATTATTGAAGATAACTGCTTTATTGGCGCACGTTCTGAAGTGGTTGAAGGCGTAATCATTGAAGAAAACGCTGTGCTTTCCATGGGCGTTTACATTGGTCAAAGCACCAAGATTTATGACCGCGAGACCGGTGAAGTGCATTATGGCCGCGTACCAGCTGGCTCTGTAGTGGTGCCAGGCTCCCTACCCTCTGCTTGCGGCAAGTACAGCCTCTATGCGGCAATTATTGTTAAGAAAGTAGATGCTCAAACTAGAGCAAAGACTGCAATTAACGAACTCTTGCGCGATTAAGCTGAATTTATGAGTGCTACCCTTGAGCTAACTGAAGCTCTCATCGCCTGCCGCTCGGTTACACCAGCGGATGGCGGCTGTCAGGAGCTCATTGCTAAACGTCTGCAGGCAATTGGCTTTCATACTGAGAGTGTTGTGAGTGGCCCCGAGAATTTCCAGGTCACCAATTTATGGGCGATCAAAAAAGGGGTTGCCGGCGATCAAGGCGAAGTCTTGATGTTTGCTGGCCATACCGATGTAGTGCCAACCGGCCCACTGGAGAAATGGACAAGCGATCCATTTACCCCAACTATTCGTGATGGCATGCTCTATGGTCGCGGCGCTGCGGATATGAAAACCTCTCTTGCCGGTTTTGTAGTTGCCACCGAAGAATTTGTTGTGACTCACCCAGATCACAAAGGCTCTATCGCTTTCTTGATTACCAGCGATGAAGAAGGTCCTGCAAATGATGGCACCGTGATCATGTGTGAACGATTACAAAAGCATGGTCAGCGCTTGGACTACTGCGTCATTGGTGAACCAACTTCAGTGGATCAATTGGGCGACATGATTAAGAATGGTCGTCGTGGCTCCCTCTCAGGAAAGCTTCGGGTTAAAGGCACTCAGGCGCATATTGCCTACCCCCATCTTGGTAAAAATCCGATTCATCTTTCAGCGCCAGCGATTCAATCATTGGTGGAGACCGAGTGGGATAAAGGCAACCAGTATTTTCAGCCGACGAGTTTTCAGATCTCCAATATTCATGCGGGTACTGGCGCGAATAACGTCATTCCTGGCGAGCTCAGCATTGATTTTAATTTCCGCTTCTCTACTGAGAGCAAGCCAGAGGAACTTCGTAGTCGCCTTGAGGCTATCTTGACTTCTGCTGGACTGGACTTTGAGATTGATTGGGTTTTGGGTGGCAGTCCGTTTATTACGGGCGATGGCGCTCTTGCTGGTGCTCTGCGTAAAGCTATTAAAGCAGAAACCCAGATCGATACAGAACTCTCGACTACGGGCGGCACAAGCGACGGTCGCTTCATCGCCAAGATCTGTAAAGAAGTGGTGGAATTTGGGCCACTCAATGCTACAAGCCACAAAATTGATGAGTGTGTCATCGTTGACGATGTCGTACCACTCAAGAATATCTTTCGCAAGACGCTTGAGCAATTGATTGCCTAATTGCTCAAGTTGCTACAGATACCCACTTAATTTATTTCAATAAACCCCATGGACCCCGCTCCCCAGCAATCGCTTACGCTTGATCAATGTATCGAGCAAATCGCACAAGAACTTGAAACTGCAGATTTGCATTATGGTCATGGCGCTATCGATGCTCGAAGTGAGGCATTGTGGATTGTTAGCAAACAACTTGAGCTCAGTCCATCTGATGCACTTGATCACTTAGACCAAGCCATGAGCGCCGAGCAGGTAAATAAAGCGCTTGAGCTTGCAAAGACTCGTATTAGCACCCGCAAACCCCTAGCCTATATTTTGGGTGAGGCTTGGTTAATGGGTGTGCCATTCTTCTCAAGCGAACAAAGTATTGTTCCTCGCTCTTGGATTGCCGAGTTAATTGTGGATGGCTCGCTAGAGTCTTGGTTACCTGCTGATGGTAAAGCGCTAGATCTATGCACTGGCAATGGCTCTCTAGCTATTTTGCTTGCTATGGCTTGCCCCGATATTCATGTGAGTGCTTGCGATATCAGTCTGCCTGCTTTAGCAGTCGCTTCCCGCAATCTGGATCGCCATGGACTGACTTCACAGATTGAACTTTTTGAGGGCGACCTGTGGGATGCATTGCCAGAACCACATGATGACAATCGCTTTGATCTCATCATCTGCAATCCCCCTTATGTCAATACTAACTCCATGAACACCCTACCCGCCGAATATCATGCAGAGCCTGCTCTCGCATTGGCTGGTGGCGATGATGGCATGGACCTCATTCGCAAGATCATTGCTAGCGCACCAGAGTATCTATCTGAGCGTGGTGCCATTCTGATTGAGATTGGCAATGAGTATGAAAACTTTAAAAAAGCCTTCCCACAGATCCCAGCAATATGGATGGAAGTATCTGCTGGCGATGAGCAAGTTCTCTTAATACAAGCAGAAGATCTGCATTAAAAAGCAAAACGATTAACTGAGTTCCGCTGCCGCTGCGATCGCCTGATCGATACGTTCTACTGGTATCACTTTTAATCCTGGAATCTTGGTCTTTGGCATATTCGCCTTCGGAATAATGGCTACAGTAAAGCCCAGCTTGGCCGCTTCTTTTAAACGCTCTTGACCGCGTGGGCATGGACGAATCTCCCCAGCCAAACCTACTTCGCCAAAGACAATTAACTCTTTTGGCAAAGCCTTGTTCCGAATCGAGGACTGGATAGCCAACAGCACAGCCAAGTCAGCCGCCGGCTCTGAAATCTTCACGCCACCCACGGCATTTAAGAAAACATCTTGATCAAAGCACGCTACGCCTGCATGGCGATGCAATACAGCCAATAGCATAGCTAAGCGAGCCTGCTCCAAGCCAACCGCTAAGCGGCGTGGATTCGGGATATGCGCCGTATCTACCAGCGCCTGAAGTTCTACCAACAAGGGGCGGCTGCCCTCTTGTGTAACTAGCACACAAGCACCAGGCACCATCTCGGCATGCTGCGACAAGAAAATCGCCGAAGGGTTGGCAACGCCACGAAGACCTTTTTCCGTCATCGCAAATACGCCCAACTCATTGACGGCCCCAAAGCGGTTTTTAATTGAGCGCACTAATCTAAATGAAGAGTGGGTGTCGCCTTCAAAGTACAGAACGGTATCAACAATATGTTCAAGCACGCGAGGACCAGCCAAATGACCGTCTTTAGTCACATGACCCACCATCAAGACACAAATGCCACTAGACTTTGCAGCCCTAGTTAACTGGGCCGCACACTCGCGCACTTGCGCTACAGAGCCAGGCGCTGAACTTAACACTTCTGAATACAAAGTCTGAATAGAATCCACTACCAATACCTGTGGCTTCACCGTATCCATGATGGAGAGGAGCTTTTCCAACTGAATCTCTGCCAGCACTTCTAATTGAGGTGCATCTAATGCAATCCGTTTTGCCCTGAGCGCAATCTGAGCAGCAGACTCCTCCCCGCTGCTATAGAGGACGTTCATACCTGCTGCACTCATCTCAGCGAGCGCTTGCAGCAATAAAGTGGACTTACCAATACCAGGATCACCACCCAAGAGTACAACGCCACCAGGCACCAATCCACCACCCAGCACGCGATCAAACTCTTCTACACCGGTACTGAAACGCGGTAGATCTTCTGCGCTAATGGCGGAGAGTTTCTGACGTGGCAATGATTGCGCTAAACCCTGAAAACGGGCATTCGAGCTGACCTCAGGTATGCCTTCCTCTAGCGTATTCCATGCCTGGCAGGCAGGGCACTGCCCCTGCCATTTGGCAGAGGTCCCGCCACAGGACTGACAGATATAGATTGTTTTAATCTTAGCCAATGTATTACCTAATAAATTAGTGAAGCAGTAAAAGTGAATTAATCGAGCTGAGTGCCCGCTTTGTTTTCTTGGGCACGCTTAGGCGCATCTTTACGACGTTGCTCAACATCCGCCGCACGAGCAGCAGCCGCTTTTTGCTTCTCTTCAAACTCTTTTTGGTTGGCTATGCGTTCAGCAGCTTTTTCCGCAGAGCCACGCTCAGCAATCTTCTGCGCATCGCGCTGATCCTTAATGCTGGCACGTAACTTGCGCTGTACTTCATGCAACTCCACTTCTTGTGCGCGAATTGGGTCGATCTCTTTACGATATTGAGCGCGGGATTCACTCAGGCAGCGATTCACCCAATATTTCTGATAGCACTCTGAGTTAGTTTTATCCCAGCGATATTTAGCCCAATCACGTTGTAGCTCAAGCTCACGCTCAATACTATCCAACTGCTCTAGCTGCGCCTCTTCATCAGGAGTGGCAAGCACCAAACTGCTGAAGGAGCAAATCAATAGGAAAGCGCCTAATGAAAGCAGCGAGCGCAAAGAGATGGGCTTTCTCAAATCTCAACCTTTGCACCAAGCTCAACTAAACGGTTCGCAGGAATTTTAAAGAAGTCGGATTGACGCCCAGCATTCTGATACATCCAGCAGAACAAACGCTCACGCCATAAAGCCATACCAGGAGCTTCGGTCGCGACGATTGTGTCGCGAGATAAGAAGAAGGAGGTATCCATCAAATTAAATTTGAGTCCAGAAGACTTCTCAATTAACTCAATAATCTTACCCATATCCGGAGTCTCGTTAAAACCATAGACCGCTCTCACTACAAAAACATTATTTCCTAAATCACGCAAAGTAATGCGCTCTTCATCCTTGACATAGGGCACATCCCAAATGCTGACCTTGAGGAAAAACACTCTCTCATGGAGGATGTGATTGTGTTTCAAATTATGCAAGAAAGACACTGGCAGGTAATCGACGTGCGCCGTCAAAAAGATAGCGGTGCCCTCTACGCGATGAGGGGGATTTTTCATCAGAACATCGATAAATCCCTTGAGTTCAATACCCTCTTCCACGGCACGTTGACGCAATAATTTACGACCCTGATACCAAGTCATTAATAAGAGGAAGCAAGCTGCACCTAGCAACAATGGAAACCAACCGCCTTCCATAATCTTCAAGAGATTGGCAGCCAGAAAAGCAAGGTCAACAATCAGAAAAGCGCTAATCACTAAAGTGACTAGCAGGGTGTTCCAGCGCCATACGACACGCATGACGATAGCCGCCAAGAATGTTGTCACGATCATGGTGGTAGTCACCGCAATACCGTAGGCAGCAGCCAAATTTGCCGACTGTTTAAATGCGAGGACCACTGCTATCACCAAAATCAAGAGGGACCAGTTCACTAAAGGCATATAGATCTGACCAATTTCACGATCAGACGTATGACGAATTTTCATGCGCGGGACAAAGCCCAATAAGATTGCCTGACTCGTCATTGAAAACGCACCAGAAATCACGGCCTGGGAAGCAATTACCGTGGCCAACGTGGCCAAGATCACCAAGGGAAATACAAGGCCTTCAGGAACCATCAAGAAAAACGGATTGGTAATATTTTCAGGGTGGCTCAAGAACATTGCGCCTTGACCAAAGTAATTTAGAATTAAGCAAGGCATCACAATGAGGAACCAACCTAAACGGATAGGCTTATCACCAAAGTGACCCATGTCCGCATAGAGCGCCTCAGCACCTGTTAGCACCAAAAAGACGGCGCCCAACACAATAAATCCTTGTAGGGCATGCTCATCCATAAAGCGAATGGCATAAATCGGGTTGACGGCAGCAAAAATACTTGGGTTATCGATAACTTGATAAAGCCCCATGAGGCCGATGACCACAAACCAAACCAACATCACTGGGCCAAATAAATTACCAACAACTGCAGTGCCTGTTTTTTGAATAACAAAAAGTGCCACCAAAATAACGATCGTGACTGGAATAATGTAGCGCGTGAAATCTGGTGAGATGACTTCCATCCCCTCCACCGCAGAAAGCACTGAGATCGCCGGAGTAATAATTGCATCGCCATAGAACATGCAGGCCCCAAAGACCCCTGCCATGATGATGACAAGAGAACGCTTTGAGCCAGTAGGCGCCGTACGCAAAGCCAAAGCCATTAGAGCCAGAATGCCGCCCTCGCCATGGTTATTGGCACGCATCACAAACATGACGTACTTGAGCGAAACCACAATGGCAAAAGCCCAAAACACCATTGAGATCACGCCAAAGACAGCTTCATTTGAAAAGGGGATGCCATGTTCAGGACTAAAACACTCTTTCAGAGCGTAGAGGGGGCTGGTTCCAATATCGCCGAACACAACACCAATGGCTGCAAGCATCAATGAAAAGGAGGCACCCTTTTTATGGCCACCCTCTTGCCGAGAAATATCAACCGGCCTCAATAGGGAGGATTCAGAAAACTCCGGGTTACTAACTGACATGAATAAGCCTCATCACAATGTTGCGTGGCAATATGTTACTCCTTATGCAGGCTGACTTTGCAGTCTTCTTTCTAATAAAAAACCGCTTTATTCAGTACTATTTGCAGGAATAGCTCGACAGAGTGGGTTAAAAAATGGTAGTATCTAAGACTCAGACGCGGGGTGGAGCAGTCTGGCAGCTCGTCGGGCTCATAACCCGAAGGTCGTAGGTTCAAATCCTGCCCCCGCAACCAAATAGTAAAAGGCTTCTAGGTCAATTGACTCAGAAGCCTTTTTGCTTTTTGGTGTGAGGCTTGATTGGATTATCCCCAAATAGGGTCAAGGGCCTATTTTTGTGATGCTGCCCTGCACTATCCTAGGTATTAAGAACTTACGCCAATCACATAGATT
>CANBPJ010000084.1 GCA_947371415.1 Burkholderiaceae bacterium
AAAGCCTTGCCTAACTGACCATCTTTGCCAAATACTAAAATCTTCATGGGTTACTTTTCTATCTAGCTGTACTGCTTTTGCAGCCAGTCACGATAGGAGCCACTGACTACACCCTCTACCCAGTCCGGATTATCTAAATACCACTGCACAGTCTTACGAATCCCGGTATCAAAGGTCTCCGCGGGACGCCAACCTAATTCACGCTCTACTTTGCTGGCATCGATTGCATAGCGACGATCGTGGCCGGGACGATCCTTAACGTAAGTGATCTGCTCTATATAGGACCTACCATCTAAGCGCGGCTGTAGTTCATCGAGAATCGTGCAGATCGTTTTAACAACATCGATATTGGCTTTTTCATTCCAGCCTCCAATGTTGTAAGTCTCACCTAATTTACCCTTAGCCAAAACCTCCCGAATTGCAGAACAATGATCCCCAACGTAAAGCCAATCGCGAATCTGTTGACCATCGCCATAAATTGGTAATGGCTTGCCATTCAGCGCATTGAGAATCACCAGCGGAATAAGTTTCTCCGGGAAGTGATATGGGCCATAGTTATTCGAACAATTAGTTGTCACTACTGGGAAGTCATAGGTATGGAACCAGGCGCGAACTAAATGATCAGAAGCTGCTTTAGATGCAGAATATGGGCTATTGGGCTCATAGGAATTCGTTTCCGTAAAAGCAGGATCGGTAGCGGATAGGGAGCCATAAACTTCATCAGTAGATACATGATGAAAGCGAAATGCCTTCTTCTCAGCGCCATCTAAACCATTCCAGTACTCGCGAGCGCATTCAAGAAGGTTAAAAGTGCCCACAATATTGGTACTTACAAAATCAGCGGGGCCATGAATGGATCGATCTACATGGCTTTCAGCAGCAAAGTTCACAATCGCGCGTGGCTGATGCTCTTTCAATAGCTTAGCAACTAAGACTTCATCACCAATATCGCCATGCACAAAGATATGTCGAGGATCATCCTTCAGCGATTCGAGGGTGGCCAAGTTACCAGCATAGGTGAGTTTATCGAGATTGACAATTCCCTCATTGGACGGATCCTTCAACCAATCGAGAACAAAGTTTCCACCGATAAATCCCGCGCCACCCGTTACCAATATCATTTTATCTTCGCTTATAAGGATTTCATTGAATCTAAGTATTTATTAAACCGCTTCTTACCAAAAATAGAATTACCCAATTTCTGAATTGCCTTAAAAACACCCCTAGGTTTTTGGAGGGGTCGATCGACTTCTGAATGAGGATATTGCTGACAATTAATTAAAGCGCAATTGATATAGATTTTATAACCTTTCGCACGTAGCTCCTCATGAAATGGGACATGGTCAGCTACATCAAAACCAGCTACGGAATCTACTCCTGCATACCTGCCAGCTAAAAATGCTTCACGCTTATAAATAGCGAGACCACCAAATGCAGAGTCAACCTCAATCAAGCCCAATTGGGGCGACAAAACAGGCTGTCTAGCAGTAACCGCTAAGTTCTCAGCGGCTTTATCCCCAATCAACTCCTCTAGAGATTTTTTGTGCTGCCAGCAATCGACCGGACACCAGCTGGGGTGTCTTAGTGCCCAAATATCGTAATAAGGGCCCTGTTGATTGGCGGTAATGACATCCCAGTTTTCATCAGCCTCCCAGCAGTCAATGATCTTTTCAGGAGTAACAAGGCCATTCATGCCGTCCAGGTCAGCCATGGCAATGAAGTCAATATCAGCAAACTCAGGCTTACTCGCAACCGCATCAATGATGAGATTTCTACACAATGCAATGCGATCAGTTCGACGGGGATACTGCCCAGTTAATTTTCCCGCACTAACATAGGAGAAATTTTTAATAACGCCCTGTAGTTCTTCTAATTTTTTCACGGTATCATCACTAGAGTCACTTTCCACTACAAAGCAATGGATTTCTTTAAAGCCTCCAAGACTTGCAACCAGGGTTTCAACCTCATTCTGAATCGTGTGCGCTACATTTCTAACTGGACCGGCCAATAAGATTTTCGAATCCGCAATTGACTTGCGCACAAACTTTTGAGATCTAAATAGAGTCATATAAATAATGTTATTTGCCAATTACTATCAACAAGATAGGGTAAACAATGCCTCTTTTGAGGAAATCGATAGACATCATACCTACAACCCCACGTTTACCAATAGATTACTGCGTTCTGAGTTTCTCAAGCATGGTATCGAGTTAAATAATCCAGATGTCAATCGCGGGAAAGATATTGCTTTTAGCATTTTGCATGATGGCCAATATATTGACCAAATTCCAAAGCCAAAGTACATCATAGCTACGGAAAACCCCTACATCTGCCCCCTTAATAAAAATGAGCAGTACCTTCGTTCGTTTGATGGGGTCTTCACCTGGAATACCGACCTACTGAACCTTCCCAATATTACTCACGTATTTATACCCAATCAGATTGAAGTAAAAGAAACGCCGTCCTTTGAAAATCGCCCTATTTTCTCCTGCATCATCAATGCCAATAAGGCATTCCCAAGCGCAGTAAGTGATGACCTTTACAAAGAGCGAATTAATGTGATTCGGTGGTATGAAAAACATGCGCCAGAATATTTTTCTCTTTTTGGACTAGGCTGGGGGAAACCGGCACCAGCCTTTACGCAAACTGAAAAATTGATCCGGCGTTTAAAGCGCCTGGCTACACAAACATTGGGGTACAAGCCATTCCCAAGCTATGCAGGAGAAGTTGCAGACAAGGGAAGTGTTTATCAGAAAACTAAATTTGGATATTGCTATGAAAACGTAGCCAATTTACCCGATTACATTAGTGAAAAAATATTTGATTGCTTCTTCAATGGTTGCGTCCCCGTGTACTGGGGGTCAAATACAGTAGCAGCGCATATTCCCAGCAATTGCTATATTGATCGTCGCGACTTTAAAAGCACTGAAGAAACACATCAATTCTTACGTAGTATTAATGCCTCCCAATATCAACAATATCAAGACAACATTCGAAATTTCTTAATCAGCCCAAAAGCCATGGAATTCGATACTAAGAGCTACGTCTCCATTATTGTCAATAAAGTACTAAGCGATCTCCAAAGATGAATCAGCGATTTTTGATTGACTACGATAATCCTGATGCCGGCATCGGACACTCTATGGGGATAATCAATCGCGCTCTGAAGATCGCCACCAGGAATCATTTGCAATTCGCCTATTCCGAGAGTCAATTACGAAAATCCAACAAAACAGATTGGCGTTGGCGGATCAGACAAAGCCTTCGAATGTTGAGAGGTAAAAAGTCAGACGAAACCCATAACATTGGGGATGACCTAAATCGTATGCTCAACCTGAAAGCATTGCTACCCAGCAGAGAAGAGCTTGAGAAAAGAATTCAAAATGGTGAATTAAAGGTAATTGATCTTCCGGAATTTGAAATTCATATACCGTCGAATCAACAAGCGGATGATGAAATTTACCAATCAATAGATCAATTCATCCATTCTCATCCAGGCCCTAATATTGCATTTAGGATTAGAAATAATCGATTTGGTGATTATGAGTACGCATCTACCAGAAATTGGTTTAGACAGGCGTATCAAGAGGCGCGCAAATGTGCTCCCATCCCACTTGTATATGACCCGAAAAAACTCAATATCGCCGTACATATTAGACGTGGCGATTTACTGCCAGGACGACAATTCTCAGACCTATCCTCTAGGATGTTGCCAGATGCCTGGTATTTGGAAATACTCGATACCGTCTTGAGTCAGTCCAATAAGCCTGTAGCGATTCATCTATTTAGCGAAGGCAAAGACGGGCAATATCACTCAGAGAATGGCAATCCATTCTCGTGGAAGGAACACTTTAAACAGTCCCCCCATGAAGTACATGAGCACATTGATAGTGACTTCTTAAGTGCATTCCACCATCTAGTGCATGCTGATATCTTAGTGGGATCCAAGAGTGGCATGAGCCACCTTGCTGGCATGCTGAGCGATCAGTGCAAACTGATGCCTAAGATGTGGCACTCTTATCGAGGTAGCAATCAACTACTTGAGCTCCCAGATACTCAAAGCAGCTTAGATAAGACAAATATTGCAACGTTCGTGAAGCAATGTCTTTAACTTAAGCTACTAGGTAGCTTGCCCATATTCCTACAGCCAAGCGCTCTAAACGAGTGAAGGGAGTGAAAATCCCATTTCTTCGATACTGAAAGCGTGCGTAGATTTCAGTATTTGCTTTCAATGAAATCGATTTGAACTTCCGGTTTAAGCCCCGCAAGAGCCCTACCCCATTTTTCATTCGCTCCGTAAAAGGCAAATGCCTTGGATAAAAATCTGCCGGTATTCCCAGCAGCTGAAGATACTTTTTCTGCACCTCAATGGTGGTCACTTTAAATTTTTCCAAGTGCACTGAACTTGTCTGGGCTGGATAGCGCCTGTAAGTAATCAGGCGCTCCTTTAAATTTAAGAAGCGATAACCAGCTGCGGCCATCTGTACCCATAAATAATAGTCCTCAGATGTCAAGATAGAGGTATCGTATTTAAACTGCTTAAATATTTGTGCTTTACCCATCATGGCGGAATTGCAAAGTCCACAGTACACCGACAAAAGCGCCCTCAAATCAGAGTCGGTAAATTTGTCCTTAGACTTTTTAATTTGATGAGTTGCTTCGTCAAGGACCCACTGGGCACTACCGCAAATATCGCAGTTATCACCCTCCAAAATGGCTAACTGCTTCTCAATTCGGGTGGGGTCAGCGATATCATCTGCATCCATTAGGGCAATGTACTGACCTCTAGCCCGATCAATCATCTCATTTCGAGCTCTGACGACGCCGTAATTCTGATCGGATAGTATTTTTATAACTCTTGGATCCTGATATTGTTCAATGACCGCCCTCGTATTGTCTGTAGAGCCATCATCAAAAATAATCAGTTCAATATTGCTATAAGTCTGATTCAAAATGCTGTCTATTGCCTCAGCAATATACAGCCCTGAATTAAATGCTGGCATCAGGACACTAACTAGCGGCATAGTATTCATTAGAGAAAGCTTTGCAAGTAACGACCAACTCGTTTCAATTTTTTTAGCGCCCTAGAAGCGGCTGACTTTTGGCTGCTGCCGTAGTCCAAACTTAAATCCCAGCTCGATTGATAAATCACACCCAGATAATTCTCTGCTAACTTCGATGGCAATTCGCCGATTCGTCGTAATAGAAAGTAGTGCCAATCGTAGTAGTAAATTCTAAATAACTGCTCAATGGGATACAGGGGTATTGCCCTGTAATTCAATAGCGCCTCTAAGTACAAGAGGGTTTCAGGATGATCTTGCGTACATACATCCCAAAAGGTAAGGCCTTGAGGTTTCAGAAAGCGCTCATCCAATGACTGCCAAACTGCTGCTGACCATATAAATGGGGGGCAAGGGCAGTAATAGTTGGGCCCCTGACGCGCAAATAAAGCCTTTACCCTATCGCCCTCAGCCTTTAATTGCAAAGCGGATTTTCCGAAGCCACGATCAAGCGCCAGCTGGAAATATTCTTTATTTTGATAAATAACGGTATAGGGATTGCCGTCAACAGCCAGAAAATCCAACTTGTGAAAATCTTGAATAAAAATACAATCCGAATCTAGGCATACATAGTTTGCACACAAGCCCAAACGCCAAAACTCAGACTTAATGACCTGCTGCGTTAAGCCGCCTGATTTATTTTTTTCAACTCCAAGGGGGGCCAGCCCATTTGCTTTGATGATCGATTCATCTGATACCCACTCATACCCTTGATCACCCACCAACTGAAGCAATAAATCACGATCTGCGGCTGGTGTCGAGATGTAAAAAGATATTTCATCAGCATTAAATTTCTGAATGGAACTTAGCAGGCGCTTTAGACGCAAAAAATCTTTTCTATACGATTTGCAGTAAAGAACGATGTCTTTCAAAATACAGCCTTCTATTGAGCGATATGTGACAGGATACTGCTAACCGCCTGATCAACGCCAATTGGCTTCCAGACTGGCTCAAGCAGTTGCTTTTGTCGCCAATCCAACCAAATTCTTTCTAAGGCCATTGCAATACCCTCATCATCACCATCCGCACTTAAATAAGAGTGGCGATCTAGGAGCATTTGATCTAACTGTGGATTGCGATGGGTAATACCCCATATAGGCCGTCCTGACCATAGGTAGTCATAGAATTTAGATGGGATGTATTCTGCGCACCATTCATCATTTCCATGCAATAAGATCAAAGCATCCGCCTCTTGCATTTTTTCGGCAACCTGTTCACGACCTGATTTTCCAGTCTTAGGGTCTCGCTCCAATCTTCCGTGGGCAAGCAAAATATCGGAATAAGCAAATTCATTCACAGCTTCAATAGATAAAGCATCCAGTGGCGCTCCATAAGCGTGGATGCGCAAACAGGCTTGAGCTTCTGGATATTTTGCAAACAAAGTCTTGGCCGCTCTCAGAACAATTGACAGGGATCGATCTTTGGCTAAGGAGCCAAAATGGCAAAGGTTTAAATATTGGCCATATTGATGAGATTGATTGTGATCGATCGTTCCTGGCGGATTGGCCCCAGGCATTATGACAAAGCCTTGTGCATTTCCTGCGGTATTGAGATTGGGATTTCGAACCTTGGCGTAATGCAAGGCCCCCTCAGTAAACCACCAAACATAATCTGAATATTTGCATAGCTGACTCTCCAAATAATGCCGAAAGCGCGCATCACGATTCTTGGGCTTACCGAAGCCCTGATCATCGGGGGCTTTCCGAATTACCAATGGGTCATGTACCTCAGATATCAAAGGCAAACCGGTGGCTTTTTTCAACCACACGCCCGCCAAGTGCGCCGACCAGGCGCTTCCAATGGAATAAATCACATCGACCTTGCCTTGGCGTATTAACAAATAACCACGAATAAAAGCAGGTAGAGCCCAAGACCACTGACTGGAGTAACCTAAAAACAACTTTTCAACAGCAATCAAGGGTGCTAATAAGATAGAAACAGTTCGGGTGAGTAGTTTGTATATAAGCCCGCGCCCGTACTTGTTTGCAATCCAATGACGAAAGTCAAAACGAAAAGCGGAAGGCCCCCAAGCTAAAAATTGCTTATGCGGAAAACGCTCATCCTTTAAGCCAGTGATCGCACTAAATACGATTGGCTTAATACCGGCTTCTAATAAATAGGGAATTTTATCGGTGATAGTTAAACTGGCCGCACGTCCATCCATATTAAAAGCATGGGATAAAAGTAGCCAGTTTTTCTGATGTGCTATGGATATAGATTTCAAGCAAGGCCT
>CANBPJ010000085.1 GCA_947371415.1 Burkholderiaceae bacterium
AATATAAAACAAAAATGGAGACCGTATGATCAATAAATCCTCCCAGTGGATTTTGCGCAGCTTTGCTTACCTAGCATTAGGTGTGTGTGGCGCATTGCCACTATTTGCAAGTGCTCAGCAAAGTTTTCCTAGTAAGCCAATTCGTTTAATTGTAGGTTTCGCTCCTGGTGGCGGAACTGATATTGTGGCTCGTGCGATTGCTCCGAAGATGGGTGAGATTTTGGGTCAAAGCGTCATTATTGAAAATAAGTCTGGTGCCGCCGGCACCATTGGCGCGGACTTAGTTGCTAAGTCAAATCCAGATGGATACACCTTGTTGATGGGTCACTCCAACTCCAATGCCATTGCGCCATTTGTTTTGACGAATGTGCCTTACAACCCTGCAACCGATTTCACTCCAATTACTTACTTGGGTTATGTGCCTAATGTGTTAGTAGTTAAAGCCTCTTTGCCGGTAAATTCTGTAGCGCAGTTGATTGCTTTGGCAAAAGCCAATCCAGATCAGATGACTTACGGCTCTTCTGGTATTGGCAGCACTCAACATTTGGCCGGCGCCCTCTTTGCCAAGATTGCAGGCATTGAGTTAAACCACGTACCTTATAAGGGTAGCGGCCAGGCGATTATTGATTTATTGGGCGGGCAAATCACGATGAACTTTGATACTTTGCCACCGAATTTGCAGCAAATTAAAGAGGGTGGCCTAAAGGCTTTGGCGATTTCAACTCCAAAGCGCTTATCCATATTGCCTAATGTACCCACTTTTAATGAGGTAGGCATCAAGGGATTTGATGTGACCAACTGGTATTCAGTCATGGGTCCCAAAGGAATGGATCCTACAGTTGTGAACAAAATCGATCAGGCAGTGAAAGCCGCAATGGCGGATCCACAAATTAAGAAAACATTAGATTCACAAGGTTTGCAGCCGGAAGGTCCAACAACACCGGCAGCATTCAATCTCTTCTTAGCGGGTGAGCTAGTAAAGTATCAGCGCTTGGTAAAGAGTTTGAACATCAAGTCTGAATAATCTCCAAACTGAGCTGATTCAGTTATATTATTTACAGACCCTCTCTCTTGAATGAGGGAGGGTTTTTATTTCATGACAACAGATAAAGACCTTCATCCAGATCACCTTGCCGAAGTTCGCTTAGAGCTTTGCAATGGCATTGCGTACATTACCTTTGATCATGTTGCGGCTCGCAATGCAATGACGGTGGGAATGTATCAAAGCCTTAAAACGATTTGTGAGGAGTTAGCTAAAAGTTCTGCAGCACGCGTCGCTATTTTGCGTGGTGCTGGCGGCAAGTCTTTTGTGTCGGGAAGTGACATCGCTCAGTTTTCCGGCTTCACCTCTAGTGAAGATGGCATTCGTTATGAAGAGGGCATTGATCACTATCTTGCCCCATTGGCTATGCTTCCCATTCCGACCATTGCTGTGATTGATGGCATGGCAGTAGGCGGAGGTCTTGCGATTGCCACTTGCTGTGATTTCCGTATCTCTACGCCAGATGCACGCTTTGGAGTGCCCATTGCTAAAACATTGGGAAATTGCCTATCTGCGGCTAATGTCGCTTGGCTTGAAGCGCACCTGGGTGTGAATGTGCTGAAGCGCATGCTGTTGCTAGCAGAATTAGTATCCGCGCCTGAGCTACTCAAGCAGGGCTATCTCTTAGCTACTCATCCTGCAGAAGATCTTGAGGGGGAAGCCAATACACTAGCCGAGCGCTTAATGAAGTTAGCGCCCATCACGCAGAAATCCAGCAAGCAAACCCTGGCGAGAGTGATCAAAAATAACTTGCCTGATTGCAGTGATCTCATTCGGGAGTGCTATGGCAGCGAAGACTTCAAGAATGGCGTAGCTGCATTCTTGGATGGGAAACCACCCATTTGGACTGGGAAATAATTCCAGCTCTTTAGGCTAATTGGGGTCTATAAGAACATTTCTTGTAGATTATTAAGGTAGCGCAAACCTTGTTCCGTAGCCTTGAGTTTGCTGGGATTTAAATCTAATAAACCCTTTTTACTGGCCTCATCCAATCCTTTGGAGACGGTATACAGTGGCAAGCCAGTGCGCTCACTAAAGGTGACGGTATCCACACCATCCGTCAGGCGCAAGGCATTGAGCATGAATTCAAAAGGAAGGTCTTTGGCGGGGATATCCCTTGCTTCAATCAAAGCATTGCCTTTGGTTTCCATGGCCTGCATATAGCTTTCTGGATGACGCTCCCGAACTTGACGGGTGATTTTGTCAGGAAAGGAGATCTTGCCATGGGCTCCTGCTCCGATTCCAATGTAATCACCAAAACGCCAATAGTTCAAATTGTGTTTGCACTCTTGATCTTTCTTGGCGTACGCGGATACTTCATAGCGTCGATAACCCGCCGCTTCTAGTAAGGCCAAGTTTTGCTCAAAGATCGCATCAATGTCATCTTCGCTTGGAAGCTTTGGTGGAAAGCTAGCAAAGTAAGTATTCGGTTCAAGCGTCAGGTTGTAGAACGAGAGGTGTGGTGTTTTAAAAGAGAGAGCGGTTTCAATATCGGCTTTAGCGGCTTCCAGGGTTTGATTTGGCAAGCCAAACATCAAATCGAGATTAACGGATTTGAAGTGCTGCAGAGCAATTGCAATAGCGCGCTTTGCTTCCTCACCATTATGAATACGTCCCAATGCTTTGAGCTGTTCATCTTGAAAACTCTGAATGCCTAAAGAGACGCGATTAATTCCTGCCTGAGCAAAGCCAGCCAATTTTTCCGTCTCGACTGAGCCCGGGTTCGCCTCCATCGTGATTTCACAATTAGGCTCTAGGTTGACGCGTGCCCGAACGGCGGACAACAGTTCATTCATGCCCTTGGCCGATAGCAGGCTGGGGGTGCCGCCACCAATAAAGATGCTGTGCACTTGCCGACCCCAAATACGGGGCAACTCTGTCTCTAGATCAGTAATCAGTGCTTGGATGTATCGAACCTCATCAAACCCTTGCTTACCTTCTTTCACTTGATGAGAATTAAAGTCACAGTAAGGGCACTTCTTTTCACACCAAGGAAAATGGATGTAGAGAGAAAGCGGTGGCAGGGCGCTTAATTTTGGCTGAGTTGCCAAAGCAGGTGTCAGTGTATTAAGCACGGCTTTGGAGTTGTGCGATGAGTTCACGCAAAGCTTGACCTCGATGACTGATGAGGTTTTTCTCGGAGGGCTCTAATTCCGCTGCGGTGTTGCCTAATTCCGGCAAAAAGAAGTGGGGGTCATAGCCAAAGCCATGAGTGCCTTTGGCCTCATCAATCACTTGCCCATACCAACGGGTTTGCACAATGATTGGTTCAGGGTCATTGACGCTATTCACCATGACTAAAGCACAAACATAGTGCGCGCCGCGATCTGTTTTTCCTTGTAGCGCTGCAATCAGCTTTTGATTATTGGCGGCATTGTCGCCCTCGATGCCTGCATAGCGTGCAGAGTAGACGCCAGGTTCGCCATTGAGGGCGTGAGCACAAATGCCGGAGTCATCAGCTAATGCTGGTAGACCACTAGCGGCGCTAGCATGGCGCGCCTTGGCAAGTGCGTTCTCAACAAAAGTGTGATGCGGCTCTTCCGCAGATGGAATACCTAATTCACCCTGGGGGATGATCTGAAAGTGGAAGGGTGCCAAGAGTTCCTGAAACTCCCGAACCTTGCCAGTATTGTTAGAGGCGAGAACGAGCTTTTGCACAATTAAACCTTTGCCATTTACTTAAATGCTTCTTTTTGCAGCTGAGTTAAATCACGAATACCTTCTTGCGCAAGATCTAACAGGGCGTTTAATTCAGGGCGGGAGAAGGCGGCGCCTTCAGCAGTGCCTTGCACTTCAATCATGCCGCCTTTGCCTGTCATAACGACATTCATATCCGTGTCGCAAGAAGAGTCTTCCGGATAATCTAAATCGAGCACCGGTACGCCTTGATAGATACCCACTGAGATCGCTGCAACACTATCGATAATCGGATCAGACTTTAGTACGCCGCTAGCAAGGAGGGCGTTGATCGCATCGCGTGCTGCTACATAAGCGCCTGTAATGGCAGCCGTTCTAGTGCCTCCATCTGCTTGCAGAACATCGCAGTCAAGATGAATAGTGCGCTCGCCCAATACTTTTAAATCAAAGACGCTACGCATGGCGCGGCCGATCAAACGCTGGATCTCTTGTGTGCGACCAGATTGTTTGCCGCGAGCCGCTTCACGATCGCTGCGGGTGTGAGTAGAGCGGGGGAGCATGCCATATTCAGCGGTAACCCAACCTTCACCTGAGCCTTTTTTATGAGGGGGCACTTTTTCCAAGACGCTGGCTGTGCACAATACTTTGGTGTCACCAAAAGCAATCAGGACTGAGCCTTCTGCGTGCTTGGTAAAGGCACGGCCAATGCTGACCGGGCGCAATTGGGTGGGAGTGCGGCCACTGGGGCGAGTGATGTTGGGCTTAGTCATGGGGTGTGCTCCTAAAGATCTACAATGTCCATATGATATCGAGCATGACTGGTTATGGCAGCGCTTCTCGCCAAGTCTCCCTAGGAGCTGGCGTGGTAGCTGATCTGCAAGTGGAATGTCGGGCTGTGAACAGCCGCTTTCTGGATTTGGGCTTTCGTCTTCCGGACGAGTGTCGCGGAGCTGAGCCCGCCTTACGAGAAATGGCTACTCAAAGCCTCTCTCGGGGCAAGGTCGAGTTTCGTGCGGCTTGGCGGGTCAATTCAGGTGCCGCTGGTGCCGCAAAGGCAAGCCCCCATGCTTTAGGCACCCTCAATAAAGATCGCTTGGATGCCTTGTACACCCTTCAAGAACATGCTCAAACAGCCTTTCCCAATGCACCAGTGCTGAGCATGGCCGATATTTTGCGTTGGCCTGGCATTGTTTCTGAGCCCAGGGGTGAGGAAGAGGGCTGGATTGCTGCCACTGTTGAAGCGGGACGGGCTGCATTAGCCGCCTTAATGGAAAGTCGTCATGGTGAAGGTAGGGCCTTAGTCACTGTTTTGACCAATATCACTACCAAGATGCGGGCGATCGTTAAAACGATTGAGCCTAAGGTTCCAGTCTATGTTGCTCAGTATCAAGAAAAATTGACAGAACGCTTAGCTGAAGCCTTGGCCAGCCAGGAGCAGTCTAAGGGTGGTACAGAGTTGATGGAGCGTATTCGTCAAGAGGTAGTGCTCTACGCTGTTCGTATTGACGTAGCAGAAGAGTTCGCCCGCCTGAAGACCCATCTTCAGGTCGTCGATACTGCGCTTGCAGGCAAGGGGCCAGTAGGTAAGCGTTTGGATTTCTTAATGCAAGAACTCAATCGCGAAGCGAATACTTTGAGCTCTAAATCGGTTTCCGAGGAATGTACCCAAGCAGCTTTAGAGTTGAAGCTTCTGATTGAGCAGATGCGCGAACAAGTGCAAAATTTAGAGTAATTGATATTTAAATAAATCATTATGGCTAGCCCTAAAATTAAACCCAATCTCTCTCCTGCCTACCAAGGCAGCATGTTGATGATCGTTGCCCCATCGGGTGCTGGCAAGTCATCTTTGGTGAATGCCTTACTGCAAGAAGACCTAGCGCTGAAGCTTTCCCTGTCGACTACGACGCGTGCGCCACGACCTGGTGAGATTGATGGCAAGGACTACCGATTCATTGCTAGAGAAGAATTTATTACAGAGCGTGATCAAGGTCATTTCTTGGAGCACGCAGAAGTGCACGGTAATTTTTATGGCACTTCACGTGCCTGGATCGAAACCCAGATGAAAACCGGGCGCGATGTCATGCTCGAAATTGATTGGCAAGGCGCCCAACAGATTCGTCAAATGATTCCGGAAGTGCAGTGGATCTTCATCTTCCCGCCATCATTTGAGGCCTTAGAGGAGCGCTTGCGCAAAAGGGGGCAGGATGACGAGGCAACCATTCAGAGAAGATTGGCAGCAGCGCATCTAGAGCTTCAGCATGCCCATGAGGCAGATTTCATTGTGATCAATGATGATTTTGAGCAAGCATTGATTGATTTGCGTCACGTGGTTGCAGCTAGCCGCCTGCGCTCAGGGCCGATTATGGCTCGCAACCCAGCGCTTTTAAGGCGGCTTGGGGTCTAATCAGTTATCCTATAGGTATTGAAGCTAAATTAAGTGAGTTCAGCATGGCCCGTATTACTGTAGAAGATTGTCTAAAAACCATTCCTAATCGTTTTGAGCTCGTATTGGCTGCGACTTATCGCGCACGTCAATTAGTTCAAGGTCACTCCCCACGTGTCGAGGCCAGAGATAAAGCAACTGTTGTTGCGTTGCGTGAAGTTGCTGCTGGTGTAACTGACCGTGATATGTTGACCAAAGTACCTTTGTAATTCAGGGGTTCCGTTGTGGAGCTCCCCTTAGGCGACCCAATCACATCGGAATCCAAAGGTCGGGTCTCGCCTGAAGAGGCCGCTACAAGTAATAAGTCCTCGATTATTGCCACTCTGCTGGCGCAATCTAGTCGACATTTGTTTGGGCCTACATCAGCGCCTAGCCTCCCCCTAAAGCATCAAGTTGTTTCGATTGAAGGGCTCATCTCCAAGTTGGGCTATCTCAAGTCTGACGAAGTAAGCTTAATCAAGCAAGCCTTTCATTTTGCTGATGCCGCACACTTAGGTCAGTATCGACATAGTGGCGAGCCCTACATCACCCATCCTGTGGCAGTAGCTGAGCTATGCGCCACCTGGCGCTTGGATGGGTCTTCCATCATGGCCGCTCTATTGCATGATGTGATTGAAGATACGGGCTGTACGCAAGCAGATCTAGTAGGCAAGTTTGGCAGCAAAGTAGCGGAGTTGGTAGAGGGTCTTACTAAGCTGGATAAGCTGGAGTTTCAGAGTCATGCCGAGGCACAAGCCGAAAGCTTTCGCAAAATGTTTATGGCGATGGCGCGCGATGTCCGAGTCATTCTGGTCAAGCTGGCAGATCGAACTCACAATATGCGTACTCTCGACGCTGTCCCAATGGAAAAGCGTCGTAGGGTTGCAGCAGAGACTATTGAAATTTATGCTCCGATTGCACACCGTCTTGGTCTGAACATCATCTATCGAGATCTGCAGGATCTGAGTTTCCGTTTCTCGATGCCAATGCGCTTCAGGGTCATCGAGGGCGCTGTAAAGCGGGCGCGCGGCAATCGCAAGGAGATGGTAGAAAAGATTTTGCAAAATACGCGTATGGCGTTTGCAAAAGTTGATCTCGGGGTAGATTTACAGGGCCGAGAAAAAACGCTCTTTAGTATTTACAGCAAAATGCGTAG
>CANBPJ010000086.1 GCA_947371415.1 Burkholderiaceae bacterium
CGGTTCATGGGTCCAGGGTGCATTACGATTGCATCAGTCTTAGCTAGTGCTAAACGAGAAGATGTTAAACCGTACTGCTTAAAGAATGCGTCACCCTCAGGAACTTGACCGGCTTCCATGCGCTCTTTCTGAATACGCAAGGTCATCACAACATCAACCCCTTTAAGGCCCTCCTCCATGCTGTGGAAGACCTGCACCCCAAGCATATCTAAATCACTTGGCAACAAGCTTTCGGGGCCAATCGCACGAATGTCGGTACAACCTAAAGTTCTTAAGGCGCAGATGTTGGATTTAGCTACACGGCTATGCACAATATCGCCCACGATGGCAACCTTCAGACCACTAAAGTCTTTTTTAAAATGGCGCATCGTATACATATCCAACAAGCCTTGGGTAGGGTGCTGATTACTACCATCACCCGCATTCACCACATGAACATGCGAAGGCACATGTTGAGCGATTTCAATAGGGGCTCTAGAAGTGCTATGGCGCACTACAAAAATATCTGCCTGCATTGCAACTAAGTTATCAATCGTATCCAAGAGACTCTCACCCTTGGCGGTTGAAGAAGTTGAGATATCTAAATTGATCACATCAGCTGATAAACGCTTTGCAGCGATTTCAAAGGTGGTACGTGTGCGTGTGGAGTTTTCGAAGAAGAGATTAAATACACTTTTTCCACGAAGTAGGGGTACTTTTTTCACCTCTCTCGCGGGATCAGTGACGCTTACAAATTGCTGGGCAGTATCCAAAATATGCAGAATCTGCTCTTTTGGCAAACCCTCTAAAGTCAATAAGTGGGTTAACTCACCTGCAGCGTTAAATTGATTTACTGAAGTATTGATCAAAGTGATATCCACGCTCATGCTGTACGCTCCTCTAATTGGAAGCTGAACTTGCCAGCACCATCTTTTTCTAAAACCAAAATTTGATTATCCGGAATACTAACTCGCTCCCCAATAAAATCAGCCGCAATTGGTAACTCGCGATTCTCGCGATCAGCCAAGACCATTAACTCTACTTGCGCTGGCCTACCAAAATCAAATAACTCATTGAGCGCAGCACGAACAGTACGGCCAGTCAGCAAAACATCATCAATCAAAATGATGTTAGCGCCATTGACTTCATAAGGAAGGTGGGTGGGCATCGTACTAGAGGTGCTCAGCGCAGTCATCCCTTTTTCGGCATAATCATCTCGATGAAACGCCACATTAATCACGCCATAGTGAGGCAAATTCAAGTCGGCGGCTAAACGCTCTGCAATCCAGGCGCCGCCCATTGCAAGACCAGCCAACTCAAATGCATCGCCTGCACCTTTGCGCTGACGTAATACCTCTAGTAATTTTAGATAGGACTGCTCTGCATTCATCTCAACTAATCCAATTCTTCTCAAGAAAATACTGCTCCAAAATCAGGGCCGCAGATTCGGCATCCAAATTGTCCCGCATATCTGGGTCAGACTCTAAAACTGCTGACGTATAGCGCTCATCTACCCAGTCCACTGGCAACCCAAAACGTCCGTGCAACTGATTTCCGAAACGGCGGGCCTTGGCACTCATCTCATGCTCAGCGCCGTCGGGGTGACAGGGCATGCCCACTACGAGGCGATTAGGCTGCCACTCTTTCAAAAGCCCTTCAATTGCCCTAAAAGAACCATCGCTAGTTGTCTCAGCAATGGTTCTTAGGGGCTGACCCACTTGGGTTAATGTATTGCCCACGGCTACGCCAATTCGACGTGTACCGTAATCAAATGCCATCACCGTTAGCTCTGAGGTGATCTCCTTAGGCATGCCCTGCCTCACTAGATAAGTGGGAGAGATCGAAACCCAAATGCCCCATGGTCCGTTCGTAGCGTTGGCTAGAGGGGGTATCAAAAATAATCTCCACCATTTGTTTGCGGGATAAAGGTACATTCATCCAGCCATTTAAAGTGATTTCCTCCTCCAGCTGACCTGCGCTCCAGCCGGCATAACCCAGCGTCATCAGAAACTTACTAGGCCCATTACCGGCAGCTACAGCTTCGAGCACATCCTTGGAAGTAGTCATGGTCAAGCCATCTGGAACGGCTAAGGAGGAGCTATAAAGCGCCTCAGCTGTTGGTTCATGCAAGACAAATCCGCGCTCAATTTGAACAGGGCCCCCAAAATAGACTGGCTGATCCAATAAAGGGGCGATCTCGAGTTTGAGCTCAATCTTGTCAAAAAGCGTTGCCAAATCTACTTCTGTAGGCCGATTAACCACCAAACCCATAGCGCCACGCTCGGTATGCTCAAAAAGATAGATAACTGAACCTGCAAAATTGGGGTCCACCATTCCAGGCATAGCGATGAGGAATTGATTGGCGAGGTGGTCTGCAGAAAATGAAATTGAGGTCCCAGAAGCATTTGTTTGCTCAGTCTGGGTGGGTGAAGTGGATCGACCCACAGGGGCTTTCTTAGCCGTGTTCATGTATGTTTATTTTACCGAATTCCCCACAATTGCTAAATCTTTCCAGTAATCCAGTAAGTAAGGAGCCCAACTGACTCATGCATCAACTTATTCCAGTTTTGCACCCCATCCTCAAGATCAAATTTATCCCAGCGCAGACTATTGCCAGTTTGGTAATCCACAGGAATCGGAATCACCTCAATTCCCTGTTTTTGGAATATCTTGAGTGATCGATACATATGGGATGCCGAAGTGATCAGCAGCCAGGGTTTCTGAGCGCTATTCGTACCCTGAGCCCCGAACTCCAAAATCATGGACTTCATGAAGAGGACATTCTCATAGGTGTTGCGGGACTGATTTTCATAATGGGCAAACTTCTCTGGCAAGCTCTGCTCTGCGATAAGTTGCTTAAAGGCATCTGCCTCAGACATCCCTTTAGGGGAGAGACGGCCGGAGAAACCACTAAAGATAAAGGGTAGCTGAGGATATTGACGAATGAGCTCAAAGCCCTTGGTCACTCTTTCTGCTGAGGAGTAAATGGAGATCTCGCCACGATCTACGGCGATTTCACCACCCTCAATCGCGCCACCCAAAATAATGATTCCACTGAAGTCTTTTTCTGACATCTGCGTGAGATTGACTTTGGGGACCGCATCCTCGAGCACCCTCAAAAAGACCTCGGAAGTTGGCAACCAGCCAACCAGCAACAAATCCGCTAAAGCCAGCAGCAGGAATCGTTTGCACAAGTGGGGTTTTCTAAGCCCAAGAAATAAAAGACTGAGTACTACAAAGGCAATGACCCAATTTAAGGGCTCAATGCAAAACTGCACTAACTTCGAAAAAATAAAAAATAAGGTATCCATATAAGACCAATATTACCTTCAGGCCAAACGTAATCGGCTAATAAGCCCTAATATAGTGGCTATGCAAAAAGCTCTTGTTTGGCTCCGTCGCGATCTGCGTCTTTATGACAATGCAGCGCTTCACCACGCCCTCGCCCATCATGCCCAGGTCTGGGTCACCTTCATTTTCGATACCGATATTCTGGAGCCGCTACGTAGCGAGGGCTTAGATGAAAATGGGCTCAAGCACGATCGCCGCGTGGACTTTATTTGGCAAGGCCTACAACAGATCGACAAGGAATTACGCCAACAAGGCGGCGGCCTGATTGTTCAAGTGGGAAAACCAACCGAATGCGTTCCAGAAATAGCAAAAATGCTAGGTGTGCACACCGTCTACACCAATCACGACTATGAGCCATCTGCAATTGCCCGTGATGCATCGGTTGCAGCATCACTAGAGCAAATGGGTATTGAATTTGAAACTTTTAAAGATCAAGTCATTTTCGAGAAGAAAGAAATTCTCACTAATTCAAACACGGTTTTCTCGATCTTCACGCCTTACAAAAACAACTGGCTGAAAACATTACAAGAAAAAGATATTGCAGCCTACGAATGTACGCCCGCCAAGGGGCAACTCGCAACAATCCCAGAAAGATTGCAAGCGCCTTTTCCCTCCCTTCAATCCATGGGTTTTATCCCAACTGGTATCGAGACTTACCTACCGCCGAGCTCTGCAGGCGGTCAAGCATTTCTAGAGGAGTTCCTTCACCGCATCGATCAATACCAAATTGGTAGGGACTTCCCTGCTATCAAGGGTGTAAGTTATCTCTCAACCCATCTCCGCTTTGGCATGCTCTCCATTCGTGGATTGGTGCGCGAAGCACATCGTCGCATGCTTGCAGGCAGTATGGGTGCCACGATTTGGTTAAGCGAGCTCATCTGGCGTGACTTTTATTTCATGATTCTTGCCAACCACCCGCGACTTGCAGAAGGGGTGGCCTTCAAGCCCGACTACGACAACATTGAATGGGAAAGTGGCGCTCATGCGCAGAAATTATTTAAGGCTTGGTGTGATGGCAAAACAGGATATCCATTGGTAGATGCGGCCATGTGTCAACTCAACCAAAGCGGCTACATGCACAATCGACTTCGCATGGTAGTTGCGAGCTTCTTGACTAAGGACCTAGGGATTGATTGGCGTTGGGGTGAGGCGTACTTCGCAAAATATCTCAATGACTTTGAGCTGTCCTCGAATAATGGTGGCTGGCAATGGGCCTCCTCCTCAGGATGTGATGCGCAGCCTTACTTTAGGATCTTTAACCCAATCACCCAATCCCAGAAGTTTGACCCAGAGGGTAAATTCATTCGCCGCTATTTACCCCAACTAGATAAGCTCTCCAAGAAGTCGATTCATGCACCTTGGGAATCCGGTCACATTGAACTAGAAGCTGCAGGAATTCTTCTAGGGAGAGACTATCCATTGCCAGTCGTCAACCATGATGAGGCTCGCAAAAAGACCTTGGTGCGATATAACGTAGTGAAAAAAGTTAGCCCGGAATCTCCATCCGACTAAAGTATTGCGCCTCGAAATGCTTTCCGCTTTAAGATAAGGTATGAGTAAGATCTACGCAGTCGGCGATATCCAGGGATGTGCACCATCCCTAAAGACCCTCGTCAAAAAAATTCCGTCTAAATCCAAGCTGATTTTCTTGGGAGATCTTGTGAATCGCGGACCCGATTCGCTGGGCACCTTACGATACCTCAAGCAATTACAAGAGGATCAACGCATTGAATGTATCCTCGGAAACCATGATTTACATCTACTAGCAGTGGATGCGGGCATACGCATGACTAAGGGACTGGATACCTTAAGGCCAATTCTGGATGCGCCAGATAGAGCCGAGTTAATTCACTGGTTACGTCATAGACCTATGGCACTAAGCAATGGAAAAGTGCTCACCGTACATGCTGGCGTTTTGCCGCAATGGGATCTCCAGCAAACCATTGAATGCGCGCAGGAAGTAGAAAAAGTACTTCGTAAAAAATCCTACAAAGACTTTTTAGCCAATATGTACGGCAATACTCCCAACAAGTGGAGCAACTCATTAAAGGGATATGATCGCCTGCGCGTTATTACGAATGCACTCACTCGCATTCGGTTTTGCACCCCCGCCGGGATGATGGAGTTTGACAGTAAAGAAGGTTTTGAGGATGGGCCCAAGGGCTATATTCCCTGGTTCAAAGCCCCCAAGAGAAAAACCAAAGATACGCTCATCTATTTTGGTCACTGGTCTACTCTAGGCCTCCTTCGTCAAGGGAAGGTGATTGGCCTTGATACTGGGTGTGTGTGGGGCGGAAAACTCACCGCCATGGAAATTCCCGATTCAGGCAAAGCAAGCAAGACACTTGAAATCATCCAAGTGGATGGATACGATCATCCACTCAGAATGTAAATCTAAATATCTCTCTATTGCTTATAGCTTCTGAAAAGAGTAATTGGCGGCAGCAATAATTTCTTCCAAAATTGCATTGTCATGGGCTATAGAGGTAAAGCCGGCCTCGTATGCGGATGGTGCTAAATACACCCCCTGATCCAGCATCAAGTGAAAGAATTTCTTAAACGATTCAATATTCGTTTTGGTCACTGCTTCAAAAGACGTGGGAACTTCATCGGCGAAGTAAAAACCAAACATGCCACCAACACTATCTACTGCAAACGGCACACTTGCTTTATCTGCTGCCTGCTTGAGCCCGGCCATGAGCTTTTCTGTTTGACCAGTTAAGCACTCATAGAAACCTGCTCGAGAAATAATCTCCAACGTTTTAAGTCCTGCCGCTACCGCAACAGGATTGCCTGACAGGGTGCCTGCCTGATAAACATTACCGAGAGGTGCCAACTTCGACATGATTTCTCTCTTGCCACCAAAGGCGGCCATGGGCATACCGCCACCCATGACCTTCCCAAGACAAGTTAAATCAGGAGTGATGCCTTGCAAAGATTGTGCGCCACCCAATGCCACCCTAAAACCGGTCATGACTTCGTCGTAAATTAAGACCCCGCCATATTGACTGGTCAAATTGCGCATAGCAGCTAGAAACGCTTTTGAAGGTTTAATCAAATTCATATTGCCGGCAATAGGCTCCAAGATCACGGCAGCAATCTGATCGCCCTGCTTCTGAAACACCTCTTCAAGTGCTGCAACATCGTTATAAGGCAAAACGAGCGTGTGTTTCACTAAATCATGAGGCACACCACCAGAAGATGGGGCGTTTTGAGTAGAATCTGCAAAAGTAAGCAGGCCCGAGCCAGCTTTCACTAACAAACTATCAGCATGACCGTGATAGCAACCCTCGAATTTAATAATGAGATCGCGACCCGTATAGCCACGCGCAAGGCGCAAGGCACTCATCGTGGCCTCAGTGCCACTAGACACCATGCGCACTTGTTCAATACTGGGAACCAACTGGCAAATGCGTTCAGCTAATTCAATTTCACCTTCAGTGGGCGCGCCATAACTAAAGCTAGTTTCTGCAGCCTTCTGAACGGCCTCCACTACCTCAGGATGCGCATGACCTGCAATCATGGGACCCCAAGACATGATTAAGTCGATGTAGCGTTTGCCTTCCGCATCCCACAAATAAGGACCCTTAGCTTTGGTAACAAAACGCGGCGTTCCGCCTACCTGGCGAAAAGCACGTACTGGCGAATTCACGCCGCCAGGAATCGTCTTTTGCGCACGCTCAAATAAAATTTCGTTTTGTCCCAAGATGCTTTCCTGTTTTCGCTCTAATGTATTTAGTGGGTCGATATTGCTGTGCGCAATTAGATCGCCATCATTTCAAAATCTTCCTTGCGTGCTCCACACTCTGGACACGTCCAATTCATCGGCACATCTTTCCACAAAGTCCCTGGC
>CANBPJ010000087.1 GCA_947371415.1 Burkholderiaceae bacterium
ATGAAGCCTTTACAAAAGCTGCAAAGGACATCATCACTCAGGTTCGACCTTAACTAAAAGCTTGAATGCCAGTTTGCGCGCGACCTAAAATCAGCGCATGAATATCATGAGTGCCTTCATATGTATTGACGACTTCAAGATTGAGCATATGACGTATAACGCCATACTCATCTGATATTCCATTTCCACCGTGCATATCTCTCGCTAGCCGAGCTACATCTAAAGACTTACCGCATGAGTTGCGTTTCATCATTGAGGTAATTTCAGGGGCGGCGATACCTTCGTCTTTCATGCGGCCTAAACGCAAGCAACCTTGTAGTGCAAGTGTGATTTCCGTTTGCATATCAGCCAATTTTTTCTGAATGAGTTGGTTTGCAGCGAGCGGGCGGTCAAATTGCTTGCGATCCATGGTGTATTGACGGGCGGCATACCAACACCACTCAGCGGCACCAAGAGTGCCCCACGCAATGCCATATCGGGCTGAATTCAAGCAAGTAAATGGGCCTTTTAGTCCCGTAATCTCCGGAAACTCATTTTCAGCAGGTACAAAAACCTCATCCATCACGATTTCGCCGGTAATAGAGGCCCTTAAGCCCATTTTGCCGCTGATCTTGGGGGCTGATAGGCCCTTCATGCCCTTTTCAAGGATGAATCCTCTTATTAAGCCTTCATCATTCTTAGCCCAAACAACAAATATATCTGCAATTGGGGAGTTGGAGATCCACATCTTCGAGCCAGTTAAAGAAAAGCCACCTGGAACTTTTTTGGCTCTAGTGATCATGCCTCCAGCATCTGATCCGTAGTTAGGCTCAGTTAATCCAAAGCAGCCAATCCATTCGCCGGTAGCTAATTTAGGAAGGTATTTTTGTTTTTGGGCTTCGCTACCGAATTCATTAATGGGCACCATCACCAAGGATGATTGGACACTCATCATTGATCGATACCCAGAGTCAACACGCTCAATCTCACGAGCGATCAATCCATAGGAAACATAGTTCAGATTCGCGCCACCATATTGCTCGGGAATAGTGATTCCCAATAAACCCAATTCACCCATTTCGCGGAAGATTGCTGGGTCGGTGGTCTCATTCCGAAATGCATCATGAACACGCGGCATTAGGCGCCCTTGAGCGTATTCAGCAGCCGCATCACGAATCATGCGTTCTTCTTCTGTCAATTGAGTGTCGAGGAGTAGGGGGTCTGCCCAATTAAAACTAGCTTTGCTCATTGCTTTTAGTGATCCTGTCTAGGTTGTTCAGTTGCACGCTGTGAATATCTAGAAATGCAGATATTCTTGTTTCTATTATCCATTTTTTCCAAGATCCATGGACTCTCCGAGAAGACATCACCGCTTTTATGACCTGATATTGGCCTCCTTTGTCGTGGTTTTGTTGTGCTCTAACTTTATTGGTGCAGGTAAAGCTGCGGAGTTTGAACTTCCTTATTTTGGGAGAGTGATATTTGGTGCTGGAATTCTTTTTTTCCCCATTTCATACTTTTTTGGCGACATCCTGACTGAGGTCTATGGCTATGCTTATGATCGAAGAGCTGTATGGGCTGGTTTTGCGGCACTCGCCTTTGCTGCCATCATGGCTCAGATTGTGATTGCTTTGCCAGTTGCTCCTGGCACGTACATGGCAAATTACCAGCAAGGCATGGAAACGGTCTTTGGAAACTCCTGGCGCATTGCATTGGCCTCCATGATCGCCTTTTGGAGTGGTAGCTTTATTAATAGCTATACGCTCGCCAAAATGAAGATCTTGACTGGCGGCCGATTTCTTTGGATGCGAACAATTGGGTCTACTGCCACCGGAGAGTTGGTCGACTCCTCTTTGTTCTACATGTTGGCCTTTTACGGTATTTGGCCCTTGAGTGAGGTTCTGGCTGTGGCGGCCTCACAATATCTGCTGAAAACGGCTTGGGAGGTTCTAGCAACCCCTTTAACCTATTGGGTGGTGGGTTTCCTCAAACGAAAGGAAAATCAAGATCACTACGATATTCACACTAATTTCAGCCCATTTAAGTTAAAAGTCTAGTTACAAGGGCTTTTTTAGCTGCAAGCCGTTAAAATACTGATCTTTGATGCAAAACCTGCATCCGCACCCAAGAATTTGAATATCAGAAAGTAAGAACCCATCCGTGTTGTCAGCATCCAATATCACTATGCAGTTTGGGGCGAAACCCCTGTTTGAAAATATTTCCGTTAAATTTGGCGGTGGTAATCGCTATGGCTTGATTGGCGCCAATGGCTGCGGTAAATCCACTTTCATGAAGATCCTTGGCGGCGAGCTAGAGCCCAGTAGCGGTAATGTGAGCTTGGACCCAGGCATCCGTTTGGGTAAGTTGCGCCAGGACCAGTTTGCTTACGAGGATCAGCGTGTGCTCGACGTTGTGATGATGGGTCATGAGGAAATGTGGAAAGCGGCTGCAGAGCGCGATGCTATCTACGCTAATCCCGATGCTACTGATGAAGACTATATGCGCGCTGCTGAACTAGAGGGTAGTTATGCTGAGTACGGCGGCTACACAGCAGAAGCTAAAGCAGGCGAGTTGTTGTTGGGGATTGGTATTCCTATTGAGCAACATAACGGCCCGATGAGCAATGTGGCCCCCGGCTGGAAATTACGCGTGCTCCTAGCGCAGGCTTTGTTCTCCGATCCGGACGTTTTGCTCTTAGATGAGCCAACCAATAACTTGGATATTCATTCGATTCATTGGCTTGAAGATATCCTGAATGAAATCAAAAGCACGATCGTGATCATTTCTCATGATCGCCACTTCTTAAATGAAGTGTGTACACATATGGCTGATATGGACTTCGGAACCCTGAAGGTCTATCCCGGCAACTACGATTCCTATATGTTGGCTTCTGTTCAAGCTCGCGCTCAACAGTTAAGCTCGAACGATAAGGCCAAAGAAAAAATTGCTGAATTGCAAGCTTTCGTTAGCCGCTTCTCTGCAAATGCTTCTAAGGCACGTCAAGCAACATCACGTCAAAAACAGTTGGAGAAAATTGAGATCACTGAGATCAAGCCATCTTCACGTCAAAATCCATTTATTCGTTTTGATTCTGAGAAGAAACTCCACAATATGGCAGTTGAGTGCAATGCACTTTCTAAAGCATACGACCGTCCAATATTTAAGAACTTTAAGATCGCTATCCGTGCTGGTGAAAAGATCGCGATTATTGGTCAAAATGGCGCCGGTAAAACAACGCTGTTAAAAACCATTCTGAGTAAGCGTTTCAGTGGCATTCAAGCTGACAGCGGTGATGTAAAGTGGGCAGAGAATGCCAATGTTGGCGTTATGCCGCAGGACAACACCGAACTATTTGCTAAAGATGAAATCCTGATGGATTGGATGAATGAATGGCGAAATACTGGTGATGATGATCAAGTGATTCGCGGCACCTTGGGTCGCCTCCTATTCTCTGGTGACGATATTGGTAAGTCTGTAAAAGTGCTTTCTGGTGGTGAGAAGGGTCGTATGATTTGGGGCAAGCTCATGCTTCAAAAGCATAACGTACTCGCCATGGATGAGCCAACCAACCATATGGATATGGAATCAATTGAGAGTTTGCAAATAGCGCTTGAGAAATACGAGGGTACTTTAATTTTTGTTTCTCACGACCGGGAATTCGTCTCTAGTTTGGCTAATCGCATCTTAGAAGTGAAGATGGATGGAACTATTGAGGACTACTCTGGGACTTACGAAGAATATCTGCGCAGCCAAGCCTTGGCTGGCTAAGTATTTTCTTTGGCTTGACGCTGGAAGCGCATTGCAGTGCCATCGGCACGAATGCGTTTCCAAACATAATCTTTTTCTTCTTGACTGAAAAATACCCAGTTGCTGACCTCACTCAAGGTTCGTCCGCAGCCCTGGCACACCTCATCGTATAGCGTAGTGCAAACGCCAATGCATGGTGAATCAGAGGCATCATCGCCAACTGCTAATGAATTTGCCCCACCCTGGTGTATTGATTTATTGCTTGAAGATGTCATGATGGTACTTTAGTCGATTTCAGCGGAATGTGTTGCTCAAGCTCATCAATATAAGCTGCCATACCTTCGCGCTCGCGCTCTAAAAATCGTTTTACCGCATTAGAGAATCTAGGCTCTGCAATCCAGTGTGCTGACTGTATGGTGGTTGGTAGAAATCCTCTGGCCATCTTATGCTCGCCTTGTGCGCCACCTTCAAATGTTTGAATGCCCTCTTTAATGCAGTAGTCAATAGCCTGGTAATAGGCTAGTTCAAAATGTAGGCAGGGTAGATACTCAATGGCACCCCAATACCGCCCATAAGCTTTGGATGTCAATCGATCCACTACTAGTAACGATGAGGCAATCGGACTTTCATCTCTGTACGCAATAATTAGATGGAAATTTTCTGGCATTGCTCGACCTAATAATTGAAAACATTCTTCCGATAAATAGGGTGATGAATGATGTTCGATATAGGTGTTTTCATAGCAGCGATAAAAGAATGTCCAGTCTTCTGAGGTTGCATCAGTGCCAGCAATATGCCGATATTTCAGTTGATTATTAGCCACTTCAGCACGTTCTCGACGTATATTCTTGCGACGCTTCATTGTTAAGGCCGCAAGAAATTGCTCGAAATCCTCATACCCCTGGTTGCGCCAGTGAAATTGCACTGAGTCCCGGAGCATGAAACCCTGATTATGAAGCTCCTCTAGCTCGCTATCATCTGGAAATAGTACGTGCGCAGACGACAGATTATTTTGAGTCACCAGCGTTTTTAAGCCCCTTACTAGGGCTTCCCGAACGGCTACCTGGTGGGCCTGATTGGCAACGAGTAGTCTAGGTCCTTTTACAGGGGTAAAGGGAATGGCTGAGAGTGCCTTTGGGTAATATGGCAGGTTATTTTGCTCATATGCCTGTGCCCATGCCCAATCAAAGACAAACTCGCCATAAGAATGTTGCTTAAGGTAGAGGGGCATAGCTCCAATAATCTCTGAGTCGATATTCTCGACGAGAAGGTGTGCAACTTGCCAGCCCGTGTTTCCGCCAACGCAATTGGTTTGTTCTAAGGCATTGAGAAACTCGTACCTTAGAAAAGGTCCAGCAACTGGGCTCAAAAGAGCATTCCATTCGGTTTCAGTAACTTCAGAAATACTTTGGATAGCTCGAAGTTGGTAGGTGCCTTGACTCAAAGGGGTATTGATATATCAGTCTTGGATTAATTCAATTTTGTAACCGTCGGGGTCGGTGACAAAAGCAATTACGGTATCGCCGCCCATAACAGGGCCGGCTTCGCGGGTTACACCTCCTCCGGCACCCTTAATTTTCTCGCAAGCTTCATATGCATCTGGAACAGCGATCGCAATATGTCCATAGGCATTACCTAGCTCATAACTGTCCACACCATGGTTATGGGTTAATTCAATTTCCGATTGACCATCTTGATTACCGCGGCCGAAGCCGACAAAAGCGAGTGTGTATTTCTGTTCTGGGCGCTCTGTTGTTCTCAGCAAATTCATACCCAATACTTTGGTATAGAAGTCAATGGATCGAGTCATATCGCCGACTCTGAGCATGGTGTGTAGGATCATCATACTTAACAATATAAAGCTAAATTTGCATTTTTGTTGGGCAAGAAAAAACCCAGGGGATTGGCCTGGGTTATCGTGTCAAAAAGCTTTAGCTTATTGAATCTTAGCCTTGGCCCGAAGCTTTTGCATCAGCTCGGAGAATTTCGCTTTTTGCCAATTTTGATCGGCGGTAATCATCTGCTTGAGTTGATCTTTGATTTCTTCCATGCTCGGCGCCTTCACATCACGCACATCATCTAGTTTGATAATGTGCCAGCCATATTGAGTCTTTACAGGCTTATCAGTGATTTGACCTTTTTTTAGTTGAACCATCGGTTTTGAAAACTCTGGAACGAGCGCTTTATCACTAACCCAGCCAAGATCGCCACCATTGGGAGCGGAGCCGGGATCTTTTGATTTTTCTTTGGCGATTTGTTCAAAATTGCCGCCGGCTTTAATTTGCGCGGTAATCGCTTTGGCGTCTGCTTCTTTTTCGACCAAAATATGCTCAACATGGTATTCCTTGCCGGTGTACTGACTCTTCACTTGATCGTAGGCAGTTTTTAATTCAGATTCGGTAACACCTTCTTTTTCTACGTAGTCTTCAAATACGGCCGCAATCAAAATACCCATCTTGGATTGTTCTAGCTGCTCGCGCACCGACTCTTTCTGAGTAACGCCGCGATTATTGGCTTCTTGCAAAATCAACTCACGCGTAACCAGCATTTCTCTTGCTTGCTCGCGCACTTGGGGGTTATCAGGTTGGTTCGATTTTTGAACCAATTTATCCAGCTGCGCCTTTGGAATTGCTTTGCCATTCACAATGGCGGCATTTTGTGCAGAGACTGCTGTAGAGAGGAGTGCAGCACTAAAAGCGCTGATAGTCAAAATTTGGCGTATGGTCAACATAGGATAAAGACAAAAAAAGATTGGAAGTTCATATTAAAGCAAGCTTGGCTTAATTAGTGCTTTCACTAGGTGTAAATGCCAGAATAGTGAGAGCATGAATTTCAGTGGGGAAATGCTTGTTTAAGGCCGCATAGACAGACCGGTGACGAGCCACCTTACTCATACCCTCGAATTCTGGAGCCACGATTGTGAGTCTGAAATGGCCGCCACCACTAGCAGCGCCAGCGTGTCCTGCATGAAGGTGGCTTTCATCTTCAATGATTAGTTCGCTCAACGTAAACGCTGACCGTAAATCAGCATCAAAAAGGGCAATACGCTGTTGATTAATGTTCATTCCGTAGGATGCTCCATGTGACGACTGAGCCAAACGCCCTGAAGAACGACAAAAATAATTAATAATCCGGTGCTGCCAAACAACTTGAAGTTGACCCAGGTTTCTTCAGAGTATTCAAATGCAATATAGAGATTGAGCGCCCCCATCAAGAGGAAAAATGCCGCCCAAGCCATATTCACTTTATGCCAAATGGATTTAGCGCTACGCTCTTTGAGGGTGATTTGCTTGCCCATCAGAACCTGAATCCAGTTCTTCTGAAAAAATTGCGCGCTAACAAATAGAGCTCCTGAGAATAGCCAATAAAGCGCTGTT
>CANBPJ010000088.1 GCA_947371415.1 Burkholderiaceae bacterium
TACGACTTGAACGGCGTGGATATTCAGATCATGTCCCAGACACGTGCAATGCGCTTCACATTAGAGCGCGTTATTCGTGGCAAAGACACGATCTCCGTGACTGGCAATATTTTGCGCGACTACCTCACTGACTTATTCCCTATTATGGAACTCGGTACCAGTGCCAAGATGCTGTCTATCGTGCCTTTGATGGCAGGTGGTGGCCTCTTTGAAACGGGTGCTGGCGGCTCCGCTCCTAAGCACGTTCAGCAATTGGTTGAAGAGAACCATTTGCGTTGGGATTCTTTGGGTGAGTTCTTGGCCTTGGCGGTTTCTTTGGAGGATATCGGCGACAAAACCGGCAATCCAAAAGTCAAGATCTTGGCTCGCACTCTAGATGAGGCCACTGGTACATTATTGGAGAACAATAAGTCACCATCACCGCGTACTGGCGAGTTGGATAACCGTGGCAGCCAGTTTTACCTGGCAATGTACTGGGCTCAGGCTTTAGCTGCGCAAGCTGAAGATAAAGAGTTGCAAGCCCACTTTGCTCCAATTGCTAAAGCTTTGACGGATAACGAGCAAAAGGTGATTGCTGAACTCAAAGCAGTACAAGGTAAGCCTGTTGATATCGGTGGCTACTTTGCAGCAGATCCAGAGAAGTGCAAAGCAGTGATGCGTCCAAGTGCAACCTTCAATGAAATCTTGAAGGCCGCTAAGGCAGCTTAAGCAATACTGTTCAAGCCAGCTAAATTAGTTGTACAAAAAAGGCAAACCAAATGGTTTGCCTTTTTTCTTATCTAATTTCTGCTCTAGTTGCTGTTTTTTCTCAATAAAGTGAGTAGCTCAGCAATAAATCGGCAAGCGTAGGAAAATGGCCTGTATTCGCAGTATTGGCTTAAATCCATCTCGGAGACCTTGATATGCGCTCAAATGATCAGAAGCAACTTGCTCATGAAGTTACCCCTAAGGCGGTCTTTGAAAGTCGTCGTGAGTTGATTAAAAGTGCTGCAGCTGGCGCCTTTGGTTTGGCATTGGCCCCTTGGTTCTCCCGAGATGCTCTAGCAAGTAATTCACAAAAGTTGATTGCCACCCCCAATCCCAGCTTTATCCTGAAAGACGAGTCAACTAGCTATAAGTACGTCACTGGATACAACAACTTCTATGAGTTCGGGACAGATAAATCTGACCCAGCTGCTTATGCCGAGAGTTTGCAAACTCGCCCGTGGACTGTCACGATCGAAGGCTTAGTGAAAAAGCCAGTGACTCTAGACATCGATGCATTGCTCAAGCTCGCGCCGATGGAGGAGCGCATCTATCGTATGCGCTGCGTCGAGGGCTGGTCAATGGTGATTCCTTGGGATGGCTATTCATTATCAAAACTGTTGAACTTCGTTCAACCTCTTGGTTCGGCAAAGTTTGTTGAATTCATTTCCCTGGCCGATCGTAAACAAATGCCGGGTCTAAAGAGTCAGATTATTGAGTGGCCCTACCGTGAGGGGCTGCGCTTAGATGAGGCAATGAACCCTTTAACGCTACTGACCTTTGGCCTTTATGGTGAGGTGCTGCCAAAGCAAAATGGTGCTCCAGTGCGGATTGTGGTGCCTTGGAAGTATGGTTTTAAGAGTGCAAAGTCGATTGTCAAAATTCGTTTGACAGAGGAGATGCCAAAGACCAGCTGGAGCCAGTTTGATGCGCGAGAGTACGGTTTTTATTCCAACGTCAATCCTTTAGTGGATCACCCGCGTTGGAGTCAGGCTTCCGAGCGACGCATTGGCGATCCTAAGGGTGTCTTTGCACCCAAAATCAAAACGCAAATGTTTAATGGTTATGGGGATCAGGTAGCGAGTATGTATTCCGGTATGGATCTGAAGAAATTCTATTGATACTAGCGATCAATTGAATTCTATGAAAGTGTTGATTTTTCTACTGGCACTCTTGCCCCTAGATCGCTTGATTTACTTGGGCTTTACGGATGATCTGGGTGCCAATCCGATCGAGTTCATTACCCGCTCGACCGGCACTTGGGCGCTAGTCTTCTTATGCTTGACCTTGGCTATGACACCGCTGCGCTTGATGACCAATTCAGTTACATGGATTCGGTATCGCAGAATGTTGGGTTTATTCAGTTTTTTTTACGCCTGCATCCATTTTGGAATTTGGCTTTGGCTAGATCAAGATTTTGATCTAGTGGAAATGTGGAAAGATGTGGTGAAGCGACCATTCATTACGATGGGGTTTACCAGTTTTGTATTGCTTATTCCACTGGCCTTGACTTCTACCCATTGGGCGCAAAGAAAGCTGGGGCGCCGCTGGGCGCAGTTGCATCGCATCATTTATCTCATTGCCTGCACTGTAATCCTTCACTATTGGTGGCATAAGGCAGGAAAGAACGATCTCGATACCGTGAGTATTTATGCAGTCATCTTGTCCTTGCTGTTATGTTGTAGGATTCCCTATATACGCAGGTTCTTGAGCAAGCGCTCTAATACATAAATCACTTATCTGATGACTCCATTCCTGAATGCCCGCACTTTTCTGGTTTCCATATTGGGCCTCTTGCTCATTTTTATTAGCGCCTCCCAAGTTAGTGCACAGCAAGCAGATCAGAGCGTCAAAACGATTGCCACTTTAGATGTTCCTCGCTATCTAGGTACTTGGTATGAAATTGCCAAGTTTCCAAATTGGTTTCAGAAAAAATGTGTTGGCAATACCAAGGCAGTCTATACGGCCAAGTCTGATGGCAATCTGCGAGTTCTGAATAGCTGCAAAACAGCTAGTGGGGAGACTTCCGAGGCAGAGGGTGCAGCTCGCCAGATTGGCGCTAAAGATTCACCCAGGCTAGAGGTGCGCTTTGCGCCAGAGTGGCTTTCATTTTTACCTTTGGTCTGGGGTGATTATTGGGTGATTGATTTGGATCCACAATATCAGGTGGCGGCGGTCAGCGATCCTAAAAGAGAATATCTTTGGGTGCTATCTAGAACCCCTCAGCTAGATTCCAAAGTCTACGAAGACTTATTGCAGCGCTTGAAGCAGCAGCAGTTTGATGTGCGAAAACTTGAGCTGACTTCTCAAAAGAATTAGCATGACAGCAAAACAGATTGGCGGCTATTTTTTGCCTCCCGGAATTGATATCTTCGAGCGCGGATGGTTATCAGCGAATAATATTTTTCTCTACGGCGATGAAGACGTCTCACTAGTAGATTCGGGTTACTACTCGCATCAGCAACTCACTATTGACTTGGTTTCGAATGCACTTGGGCAGCATGGCTTATCGGTTTTAAATAAAGTAGTGAACACCCATCTGCACTCGGATCATTGTGGTGGCAATGCCGCCTTATCAAAGCAATTTGATTGTGAGATCTGGATCCCGCAGGCGGAAGCAATCGCAGTTCAGTGCTGGGATGAAGATTTACTCAGCTTTCAACAGTTGGGACAGGGCTGCCCACGCTTTGCCCATCAAGGTCTGCTGGTGCCAGGCGAAGAAATTCTATTGGGCCGCTATCGCTGGCAAATTCTGTCGGCTCCAGGCCATGACAACCATTCAATCATGCTGTATCAAGAGCAACATCAAATCTTGATTTCAGCTGACGCACTTTGGGAAGAGGGTTTTGGAGTGATCTTCCCCGAGCTCTGGGGTGAGGGTGGCTTTGAGGAGGTAGCACAGACATTGGAGTTGATTGAGCGGCTTCCAGTTGCTTTGGTCATTCCAGGACACGGAAAACCTTTTACAGATGTAAAACAGTCGATTGCTGTTGCAAAGTCTCGACTTGATTATCTCTCCAGCGATGCCGATCGCAATGCACGCCATGGTGCTAAGGTCTTGCTGAAGTACAAGCTATTGGAATGGCGCAGCAGGGAAATGTGGGCTGTGCAGGAATGGATTAGTGCCACCCCGGTACTGGAGAACATTCGCCAACAACTGAATATGGCAGCTGAGGATTTTCAGGAGTGGCTTCCACAAGCCTTGGTGAAATCAAATGCCGCAGTCATTGAGCAAGGTTGCCTCATGAATCGTGACTAGATTGATAGATCAGAAGTTAAATGCGAGTTTTCCGTAAAAGGACCAGTCGTAAACAGAGTAGCTTTGTACCACCTGCTTACTAGCACCCACTGCAAATAAGAAATTTTTATTTAGGCGGTGAGTCACCATCGCATCTAGGGGGACAAACCAGCCTCCGCCACCACCTGTGTTCCACACGATACCGTTTTCATCCCAAAACCGAATTTGCGTATCTGGCAGGATATTAAATCCCAGTGTCGGGAAAATATTGAGATTGCGAACTAGTGGTGGTTGATTGGGATTGTTGGCAAAGGAGTTTCCTTTTGTATCAAACCCATACATGTATCGCAAGAGCGGTGAAAAATCCGATAGACGTGAATCGCTTCCTTTGGTGGGTACATAAACGGTGCCTATTTGGGGTCCAGCTGCCCACTGCCCGTTGTTACCAAATGGAAAGACAATTCGACCGCCCAGGGTGCCTCCCCAATTTTTTAAGAAGTCGGGGTGATTTCCCCAGACCGTGAGCATCGTATTGCCCGCGTTATAGGTGCCAGATGACTGCTCTGCAAGCGAGGGCCCATAAGTTGAAACATAGGACGTATCTAGCCTCATGGTGCCGCGCCATTGGTCGAACTGTAGCGGTTGGTAGTAGCGCAACTTCAGGGTATCGCTTTGCGTTTGCTCTCCAAAGGTGTTGTGATACCCCCAAAATTCAAGCACTCTTTGACTTGATTGCTGATCAGATGATTGCTCAAGATTCAAAAAACCTCCTGAAAACTGACTTTCATCGGCCATAGTCACTCCTATGGATCCCAATAGAGCCAGTGGAATAAGAAGATACGCAATAATCCGCAAGAATGTCATAGAGGCGTTAATATTAAATGACTCAGTCAATTACAAAAAATAAATAGAAAAAATATGGAACATATCGTTTTAGTCACCGGCGCAACCGCTGGATTTGGCGAGGCTACTGCCCGTCGCTTTCTGGCTCATGGCCATAAGGTCATTGCACTGGGGAGAAGGGTGGAGCGCTTGGACGCTTTGAAGGCTTCTCTGCCTGCAGAGCAGCAGAAAAAGTTGCTGACTCTGGCTGTGGATGTTTGCGATAGTACCAAGGTGGATGAGCTTGCAGCTAGCTTGCCTGCAGAATTTTCTGGAGTTACCGTGCTTGTCAATAACGCAGGTTTAGCTTTGGGTTTAGAGCCAGCACATAAGGCATTTCTTTCTGATTGGGATCGGATGATTGATACCAATATCAAGGGCTTAGTCCATATGACGCGGGCCTTCTTGCCGGGAATGGTTGAGCGTAAATGCGGCCATGTGATTAATCTGGGCTCTGTTGCGGCTAACTATCCCTATCCGGGTGGCAATGTCTATGGTGGAACTAAAGCGTTTGTGCAGCAGTTCAGTTTGAACTTAAGGGCAGATTTAATTGGAACGCCGGTTCGCGTCACTTGCGTTGAGCCAGGCATGTGCTCTGGTACAGAGTTTTCGAATGTTCGCTTTAAAGGTGATGACGATAAAGCTGGAAAAGTCTATACCGGCGTCAAAGCATTGAGTGCGGATGATGTAGCTGAAGCTATTTACTGGTCTGCCAACTTACCAAGCCATATGAATATTAATCTTGTAGAGCTCATGCCGGTACAGCAGGCCTTTAATGCTTTTAATGTTCACCGCGGCGATGTTTAGAAAAGTCTAGATCGTCGGTTTCCATTGGTAAAACTTGGGATAGACGCGCAACACCACAGGCCCGTCAAAGTCCCAAGATTTGCAGGTTCCCAAATAGAGTGGCGGTTTAGCATCATCCGGATTAAATAGTGCCCCAGGGATAGACTGAAAAGCGGCTGTAGCAATATTGCTTAGTAACTCTCGTAAGTGAGTACACCCCTTAATACCTCCGAGATGTTCATTGATGGTCTTGCGCCAACCCTTGCCAATACGCGCACCTATCAGTGCATCCATTGGGGGTATTACTTGAGGGCATTCTGGGTGAGGGTGGCTATCCATAGCTACTTCAATGGTTTGAATAATTAATTCCGTGTTCACGGTAATACGCACCCACATATCGTGAAAGGCCTGCCCCGGCTCCCAAGTTTTCCCGCCGGTAGTGAATGGGTGGAATTTAAAGTCCCTCAAATGGGCCTCAATGTCCCATAAGCCATCTTCACGGGCATAGCCATGAAAAGTAATCTCACGAGTGTGTAAGGGGCTTCTAGGTGCTGGGGTGGAAAGCATAATGGCGATAAATAAGTGACTAATGTGAAGTAGGCTTGAATGATAACGACTTCATTTTGCAGTCGCTCACCAAGGTCACTTTGTAGTATTCTCGGCAGCATATATGGCCAAACCAATCTCACTCGAAAAAATATTATTTAGCCAAGGTTTTGGTACTAGGCGCTATTGCAGTGATTTGGTCTATGCCGACCTAGTCAAAGTCAATGAGGTTTTGGCGGACGATCCAGAGGCGCGAATAGCTACTGAGGGTTTGATGCTCAATGTGGAAGGGCATGATTGGGAATTCCATGAAAAAGCCTATATCGCCTTTCACAAACCTCCAAACTATGAGTGCTCCCATAAGACGACGCATCATCCCAGTGTCTACAGTCTGTTGCCAAAGCCTTTTGTGGAGCGGGGGCTGCAATGCGTAGGTCGCTTGGACTTTGATACGACCGGTTTAATTTTGATTTCAGACGATGGTCAATTTATTCACAAGATGACCACTCCCAAGAAAAATATTGGCAAGGTCTATGAGATCACTACGCCTGATCCAATCACTCAAAACCAGATGGATCACTTACTCAAGGGTGTTGTACTGGATGATGATCCAAAACCCTGTTTTGCAACGGCCTGCAAGCAGCTTGGCGAGAACACTTTGGCTATGACTATTGTTGAAGGCCGCTATCATCAAGTGAAGCGAATGATGGCTGCAGTTGGGAATCACGTAGCCAAACTGCACCGTACTGAAATTGGGCAATACGTGATGCCTGCCAATTTGGCTGAGGGCGAGTGGTGCTGGCTTTACCCAAAGGATCTACAAATGCTCTCTAAGAGTGTGGATGCAGCAATTGATTAAGCCTAATTTGC
>CANBPJ010000089.1 GCA_947371415.1 Burkholderiaceae bacterium
GGTGAGGGTATCTTTGGTATCGGCGCAGCGTCTCAGCATTATTTCGGCATTACTCCTGCATCATTGGATCGCGAGCAGGCTGCGGCGCTAGCATCCGCTTTACCAGCCCCCAAATGTTTTGATAAGGTGAAGTATTGCCGTAAGGCCAATATTCACTTCCCCACGCGCCAAGACTTTATTTTGGAAAATATGGATAGGGTAGCTTTAGTACCCATTCAGAAGCCGAAAGTCCGCTAGCTTAATTGATTGGATGCAGCTCTCAGCGCATCTCTAGTAGTGATAGCCACTTGTCTGGCGGCCTCTGCAAAGTCATCACCTGAGCTGGCATACAAGATTGCTCTCGAGGAATTAATCATCATGCCCGTGCCAGGCCTATTGGAAATGCTGCCGGCTTTCACAGTGGCATCAATATCTCCACCCTGGGCACCAATTCCGGGGATGAGCAAAGGCATTTCCCCAACAATGGCGCGCACTTTGGCGATTTCCTCCGGAAAGGTTGCGCCCACCACGAGACTGACTTGTCCCGACGCATTCCACTGCTGTGCCGCGAGTTTTGCAACATGAAGGTACAACGGTTCACCATTTGGCGAGACATTTAAAAACTGGAGATCGGAACCTCCTGGGTTGGAGGTGCGACATAAAACAATCACCCCTTTGCCCGCATGTTTCAGGTAGGGCTCAATAGTGTCAAAGCCCATGTAGGGGTTCACGGTGACTGCATCAGCACCGTAGCGCTCAAAAGCTTCTAGGGCATAGTGGTCGGCAGTGCTACCGATATCTCCCCGCTTGGAATCGAGGATGACTGGAATCAGGGGGTATTTATCTTTAAGGTAGCGAACCAGTTTTTCGAGTTGGGCTTCAGCTCGTTGGGAGGCGAAATAAGCGAACTGGGGCTTGAAGGAGCAGACCGTATCCGCTGTAGCATCAGCGATCTCGCGGCAAAACTCATAAATTCCTTCCGGCTTACCTTGGAATCTGAGGGGCAAGCGCTTGGGATCTGGATCAAAGCCCACACACAACATACTGCCTTGGGAAGCCCATGCGGACTGGAGTTGCTGGGTAAAGGTATTTTTGCTGGAGTTCATTGAGATTAAGCTTATTTTAGCGAGACTGTCATGTTCTATAGGATAAACTAGCGCACATTCCTTAGGAGTTCACCATGATCAACTTGTTCGTCCTGCAAAATGGCCGCCTCTCTCAAGAGCAAGTGGAAGATCGCAATGAATTGTTGCAATACTCCAATCCCATCTGGATCGACGTGGTTGATCCAGAAGAAGAAGAACTTCTGTGGATTAAAGAGGCTTTTGGCGTACTTCTCCCTGAATTGGATGATTTAGGTGACTTAGAGGCTTCCGCCCGTTATTTCGAGGCTGACGATGGCCACCTCCATATTCGCACCGATTTCTTATTGGATGAAGAAGAAACTTCCCGCAACGTGCGAGTCGCTTTCGTGATGACCAAGCAGGTATTGTTCTCTATTCATGATGAGGATTTGCCGGTATTCCGTCTAGTGCGTTTGCGCGCCCGTTTGCGCCCGGGCTCAGTCAGTAATGCAAAAGATGTATTGCTCGATTTGTACTCTACGGATGCCGAGTACTCTGCTGACGCCTTGGAAGAGGTTTACGAAAATCTGGAGCAGGCTGGTAAGCGTGTTCTACAGGATGATATTTCTGATAATGATGCAGAAGAGGTACTTGAAACTATTGCGAAGGAAGAGGATACGAACGGACGTATTCGTCGCAATGTGATGGATACACGCCGTGCCCTGTCTTTCTTGATGCGTAGCAAATTACTATCTGATGAGCAGCAAGAAGAAGCACGTCAGATTTTGCGAGATATCGACTCCTTAGAAAACCACACCGCATTCCTATTCGATAAGATCAACTTCTTGATGGATGCGACTGTTGGTTTTATTAACTTAAACCAAAGTAAGATCATTAAGATCTTCTCGGTGGTATCTGTCGCCTTAATGCCGCCTACTTTACTCGCCAGTATTTGGGGGATGAACTTCCGCTACATGCCGGAATTAGAGCAAACTTGGGGTTATCCAGTTGCCATTCTCTCGATGGTGATTTCTGCGATGATTCCATTGTGGTACTTCCGTCATAAAGGCTGGCTTAGCTCACGTTAAGCTGTAATTGCACTTAGGTTTCTAGTAGACCTAGAAGATACGACAGCGCGTAATCGCGCGCTTGCTCTCGCACTGTTTGACGATCACCTGAAAATTGCTTTGTGATGGTGATGGTTTTTACATCATCCCCCACATTTTTTTTGATGGACCAGCCAAAGCAAACAGTGCCGACGGGTTTTTCTTGCGAGCCACCAGTTGGGCCAGCAATGCCGGTGATTGAGACGGCTACATTGACATTTGCCTTGCGCCTTGCGCCATCCGCCATAGCAGCAGCAACCTGCTCACTGACTGCACCAAATGATGCAATGGTTTCCACGGGGACGTCTAAGCACTCTGTTTTGGCTTCATTGCTGTAGGTGATGTAGCCGCGCTCAAACCAATCGCTGGAGCCCGCTAAGTCAGTCAGAGTGGCGCAGACTAGGCCACCAGTGCAAGATTCAGCTAGGGCGATTTTCCAACCATGCTCAATGAGGACGCTTGCAAGTGATAGAGCCAGCTTGCCTTGTGAATCCATATGATTGTTCATGAGAAATAGTTTAATGCGATGTGCAGAATTGCGATGGTGAGTAGAGTGAAGAATGCTGCAGCCAAGTCATCCGCAATGATTCCAAAACCGCGCCACAGAATTTGCTTTGGACTGGATGGTGCAGAATCGTTGGCACCCTCTAAATGCTTAAAGTGGCGATCAATCATTCCGATGGGGCCGGGCTTGATGGCATCAAAAAATCGGAAAAGTGCAAACGCCAAGATTTGCATCCAAAGGCTGGTAGGCATGATGAAGATCAGGACCAACCAGAAGGCAACGATTTCATCCCACACAATTCCACCAAAATCTTTTTTCCCTAACTCTTCACTGACTTGACCGCAAATCCAACATCCCAAAAGAATCCCCCCGCCAATAAGCCACAAAAACTCTGCAGCAGAAAGAAAATATTCCCCTAGCAAAAACGCAGCCCAAGCCCAAAGTGTTCCCGCGGTGCCGGGAGCGAATGGCGCTAAACCGCTGCCTAAACCAAATGCAAGGGCACGGCTAGGCTTGCTAAACACCCACTTGATGCCAGGGATTGGTGCGGGGGAGGTATTGGAGTGGGTATTCATGCGAAGTGATCAAACGATTGAAGTAGGGCGCTTGCTCCTTGGGGGCTGAGTTTCATGCCATTCTGATGAATAAGACTAATCTCGGGCTGAGAGCTTTGCATGGGCCTAATGCTGCCTATTTGAGTGAGAGGAAGATGTAAGTTGGCACTGATCTTGGCAATAGCCTCTCGCTGACTAGTGGGGGCTGTAAAACAGAGTTCGTAATCATCTCCACCACTAGCGGCATATTGGTTTTGAGTATTAAGGGATTGCTTCAGTAGTGTGGCAGATTTCGGCAGTCTATCCAGGAAGACCTCCGCATCTTTCCTGGATTGTTTCAGGACATGCCTTAAGTCTCCCAATAAACCATCTGAGATGTCTAAAGCAGAGTTGGCAATTTCTCTCAAGGCGCTTCCCAATTCGATCCTTGGGGTGGGTTGATGCATGCGGCCCTCAATGAGTGCTAGATCAGTTTGAGAAAGTTCAATTTCATGACGCAGTGCAGCAAGAGTGAGCCTTGCATCTCCAATAGTTCCTGAGACCCAGATATCGTCACCTTCTAATGCCCCTGATCTTCGAATGGCTTTTTCTTTGGGGATGCTGCCAAAAGCAGTAATACAAATATTGAGCGGGCCAGCAGTGGTGTCACCGCCAATTAAAGGGCAGGCATATTGATTGGCAATCGCAAATAAACCCTTGCTAAAGGCTTCCAACCAGAATGGATTAGCATCGGGAAGCGCCAGTGCCAGTGTGAAGCCTAAAGGCTTGGCACCCATGGCTGCTAGGTCTGAGAGATTGACTGCTAAGGCTTTCCAGCCTAGCCACTCTGGATTGGCATCTGCAAAAAAATGTCGCCCTGAGACCAGCATATCGCTGGTAATGGCAATTTCCTCTAAGGGGCCTGCTTTTAATAAAGCGCAATCATCGCCAATCCCCAGGGTCACCGACCTAGGATTTGCAGCAAGCATGGCTTCGGACTGCGTTTTAAAGAAACGCTGAATCAGATCAAATTCGCCAAGTGGGGAGGATTGAGATTGCATCCCTCATTTTATGGCTCTTGGGAGTCTTTCATCCGAGAGGAATAGAATTAGAAGCTTGAATAAGTCTGATTGATGAGTGAACTGATGAGTAAACCAAGCAATAGCAGCAAAGAACAACAAATAGCGGATTTAAGGGCAGCTGCCCTCCACTATCACGAGTTTCCTACCCCAGGAAAGATTGAGATTGCCCCCACAAAGCAACTAACGAATCAGCGAGACTTAGCGCTTGCATATACACCTGGTGTCGCTGCTCCTTGCGAAGAGATCGTTAAAGATCCTGCAAATGCCTTTAAGTACACAGCGCGTGGCAATTTGGTGGGTGTGATTACCAACGGTACCGCAGTATTGGGTCTAGGCAATATTGGCCCCTTGGCTAGTAAGCCAGTGATGGAAGGTAAGGCAGTTCTCTTCAAAAAATTTGCCGGCATTGACGTATTTGATATTGAGGTCAATGAGAATGACCCAGATAAATTAGTTGAAATCATTGCAGCGCTTGAGCCAACATTTGGCGGCATCAATTTAGAGGATATCAAGGCGCCAGACTGCTTTGTTGTTGAGCGCAAGTTACAAGCGCGCATGAAGATTCCAGTCTTTCATGATGATCAACATGGAACTGCGATTGTGGTTGCCGCTGCTATTTTGAATGGCTTAAAGGTCGTGGGTAAGGATGTAGCTAACGTGAAGTTGGTTACATCTGGTGCTGGCGCAGCTGCTTTAGCTTGTCTAGATTTATTGGTTGACTTGGGTATCCCGCGTAAGAATATTTGGGTTACTGACTTGGCTGGTATTGCCTATAAGGGCCGCAAAGAATTAATGGATCCTGAGAAGGAGCCATTCTGCCAAGAGACAGAATTGCGCACACTCGATCAAGCAATTGAAGGTGCTGATATTTTCTTGGGCCTGTCTGCTGGCGGCGTGCTAAAGCAAGATATGGTGAAGAAGATGGCGCCTAAGCCATTGGTATATGCCTTGGCAAATCCAACTCCAGAGATTCTTCCGGAAGAGGTAAAGGAAGTTCGCCCTGATGCGGTGATGGCGACTGGCCGTACTGATTACCCAAATCAAGTAAACAATGTTTTATGTTTCCCATTTATTTTCCGTGGCGCTCTAGACGTAGGTGCCACCACCATTACGCGTGGAATGGAAGTTGCAGCAGTTAAGGCTGTTGCGGAGTTGGCGCAAGCTGAACAGAGCGAAGTAGTTACCTCTGTTTACGGTATTGAGAACCTGTCTTTTGGCCCAGAGTATTTGATTCCGAAGCCATTTGATCCACGTTTAATCACTGTGATCGCTCCTGCTGTTGCCAAGGCTGCGATGGATGACGGCGTTGCACAGCGCCCAATTAAAGACTTTGATGCATACCGCAACCAACTACAACAATTCGTCTATCACTCTGGTACCTTGATGAAGCCACTGTTTAGCATCGCTAAACGTGTGCCTGCCGCTCAGAAGCGGATTGTATTTGCCGAGGGTGAAGATGAACGTGTACTGCGTGCTGTTCAAATCATTATTGATGAGCATTTAGCTACCCCGATCTTGATTGGTCGCCCAGCAGTCATCGAACATCGCATTGAAAAATTCGGCTTACGTATTAAAGCTGGTGAAGATTTTGAAATTGTGAATCCAGAAAATGATTCTCGCTTCCGTGATTTCTGGCAGACCTATTTAGCGTTGACTGAGCGTAAGGGCGTTACTGAATCTTTTGCGAAGTTAGAGATGCGCCGCCGCAACAGCTTAATCGGATCGATCCTGATTAGCAAAGGCATGGCTGATGGCATGATTTGTGGCACGGTTGGTAATTCAGCTACGCATTTGAAGTATGTTGATGAGGTAGTGGGTCACGAACCTGGTGCTAATGTTTACGGTGCAATGTCTGGACTGATTTTGCCGGGTCGCCAAGTATTCTTAATAGATACCCATGTGAATATTGACCCAACTGCTGAGCAATTGGCTGAACTCACGCTGATGGCCGCAAACGAAATGCGTAAATTGGGCATTATTCCGAAAGTGGCGCTCTTGTCTCACTCTAACTTTGGTTCAAGTAGTGCACCTTCCGCAGTCAAAATGCGTGAAGTGTTAGCGTTGATTCAAAAAGCAGCCCCAGATCTTGAGGTTGATGGTGAGATGCACGGCGATAGCGCTTTGGATGAAACTATTCGCGCTGGTGCAGTGACTTCATCACCGTTAAAGGGTGATGCCAATTTGTTAGTGATGCCAAATATCGATGCCGCCAACATTTCTTACAACTTATTAAAGACTGCTGCAGGCAACGGTATTGCGATTGGGCCGTTGCTCTTAGGAGTTGCTAAGCCAATTCATATTCTGACACCCGCAGCTACTGTGCGCCGTATCGTGAATGTGACCACTTTGGCGGTAGTTGAGGCGGCTAGCAATGCTAGAGGGGCTGCTTGATACCTTGGTAGCTGGTTTTATTTATGTTAGTTAGCAATAACTAACATAAATAATTATTATATAAATCAATGGTTTATATAAAATGCACTGTAATTGGGCTTGATTTGATGGCGTGTTAAGGGTAACCTAGCACCCATCATGAATAATAGCTCTGAAAACGGCACTACAGTAGGCTTCGAAGAACACAGTCGAGCTGAAAGTTGGGATAGCAACGATAGACTCGTAACAGAGGCATCTGCTGCCAACATCTACGCCGAGGGTGGTTTATCTCGTTTACAAACCTATGCAGCAAATCAAGTTTCGGGGAAAAAAGTGACAGCTTCTTGGCGTGCCGCTTTGGCCGTTCGCGATGCCGGACCGCCGGCAATGTTGCGCAGTGTGCGCCCTAATATCGTGCAATC
>CANBPJ010000090.1 GCA_947371415.1 Burkholderiaceae bacterium
CTGCCACGAATGCTGCCCAACGCGTTTTCCCCAGAAAACCTCGTTATGGCTGTTGAGGAGGACTATGCCGACATTGGGTCGATACCCTTCACGGTCAAGCATGAGATCGTGCCTCAAATCCTTTAAAATCAATGATTTGATTATATCCACACATGAAAGCTTCACAATCATTTCTCGCCACGCTAAAAGAAGCCCCCTCTGACGCTGAGGTGGTTTCGCACAAACTCATGGTGCGCGCCGGTTTAATTCGCAAACTCAGTGCGGGTATTTATAACTATTTGCCTTTGGGTTTGAAGTCCATTCGCAAGGTAGAAAACATTATTCGCGAAGAAATGAATCGCGCAGGTGCAATTGAATTGCTCATGCCCATGATCCAGCCTGCGGAGTTGTGGCAAGAGACGGGTCGTTGGGAAAAGATGGGGCCTGAGTTGCTCCGCATCAAAGATCGTCATGACCGTGACTTTTTAATTCAGCCTACCTCTGAGGAGGTGGTAACAGATTTAGCGCGTAACGAAATCAAAAGCTATAAACAGCTCCCAATCAATTTTTATCAAATTCAGACCAAGTTCCGTGATGAACGTCGCCCTCGTTTTGGCATCATGCGTGGTCGTGAGTTCAGTATGAAAGATGCCTATTCATTCGATCGTGATGCTGAGGGTTTAAAGAAGTCATATCAAATCATGTTTGATGCTTACACCCGCATCTTCAAGCGTATGGGTTTGAAGTTCCGTGCGGTAACAGCCGATAACGGTGCTATTGGCGGATCAGGTAGTCAAGAGTTTCATGTGATTGCAGATACGGGCGAGGATGCCATTGTGTATTGCCCAACATCTGATTACGCAGCAAATTTAGAGGCCGCTGAGTCACTTTCATTGATAGCAATACGTGCTGCTGCAGCTCAGCCTATGGCCAAGGTGCCGACGCCTGATCAAACCAACTGTGCCGATGTTGCGAAGTTTTTAGGGTTACCGCTAGAGCAGACCGTGAAGTCGCTATTGTTTGCTGCTGATCAAGAAGAGGGTCCAGCCAAATTATTTATGGTGTTGGTTCGCGGTGATCATGAGCTCAATGAAATTAAAGCAAGCAAGATTCCTGGTATGGCGGAGTCACGCTTTGCAAGTGAATCTGAAATCAAGCAAGCATGTAATGCGCCAGCCGGCTATTTAGGCCCAGTTGGAGTTGCGGCTGATGTAACCGTAGTCGCAGATCGTACCGTTGCTAATATGTCTGACTTCATCTGCGGTGCGAATGAAGAGGGCCATCATTTAACTGGTGTGAACTGGGGTCGTGATTTACCTGAGTCATTGGTCATGGATTTACGCAATGCTGTTGTAGGTGACTTGTCTCCTGATGGCAAAGGCGTTGTGGATATTTGTCGTGGCATTGAAGTTGGGCATGTATTTCAGTTGGGCACACGTTACTCGGAGGCGATGGGCTGTACTTACCTTGATCAACAAGGTAAAGCTCAACCGATGGTGATGGGTTGTTACGGCATTGGCGTTACACGTTTACTCGGCGCTGCCATTGAGCAAGGCAATGATGAGCGCGGTATTGTGTGGCCGATTTCGATGGCCCCATTTGAGGTGGTGATTTGCCCAATGGGATATGACAAATCAGAAGCGGTTAAGGCGGCTGCTGATCAATTGCATGATGAGCTCATCGCTGCTGGTATAGATATTGTTCTAGATGATCGTGGTGAGAGACCGGGCGCGATGTTTGCGGATTGGGAGTTGATTGGTGTACCGTTCCGCGTAGTCATTGGAGATCGCGGCTTGGTAGATGCTCAGGTGGAATTCAAAGGCCGGACTGATGCTGAGTCACAAAATATTCCACTATCAGAAATCAAAGCGACAGTGATAGCTGCGGTTGATGCGGCTAAGAAACTCGTTTCTTAAACCCAAACGCTTTGTAACTATTATTTTTTAAAGAGTCCGCCAATACCCTTGGCGGCTCCTTTTGCAGCCATGGATGCCATGGTGCGTGCCATCTTGCCACCCTTGAACTGCTTCATCATGGTTTGCATTTGCTCAAACTGCGCCAACAAGCGATTCACTTCCTGAACCTCTACTCCTGCACCCGCTGCGATACGGCGTTTGCGGGTAGCTTTTAGTAATTCCGGTTTAGCACGCTCTTTTGGCGTCATGCTATCAATGATGCCGCGCATACGTCTAGTTTGTTTATCGGCCGCGCTCAAATTGGTTTTTGATGCTGCTTGAGCCATGTGACTAGGTAACTTATCCATCAAGCTAGCCATACCGCCCATTTGTTGCATCTGCGCCAGTTGATCTCGGAAGTCGCCTAGATCAAATCCACCTTTGGATATCTTGCTTGCTAATTTTTCTGCTTTAGCAACATCGACGTTTTGCTGTGCTTGCTCAACTAAGGCAAGGATATCGCCCATACCCAAAATGCGATTGGCCATTCGGTCAGCATCGAACGCTTCGAGGCCATCCATTTTTTCAGCAACACCAATAAACTTGAGTGGTACGCCAGTAATTTGACGTACTGAAAGCGCTGCGCCGCCTCTTGAGTCACCGTCAAGCTTAGTCAGAATCACACCAGTCAGCGGGAGTGCATCGTGAAATGCCTTAGCTGTATTGACGGCATCCTGTCCGAGCATGGCGTCAACTACAAACAAAGTTTCTATCGGATTGAGGTTGGCATGTAAGGTTTTGATTTCTTGCATGAGTGCTTCATCAATACCTAGGCGACCTGCTGTATCTACCAAGAGAACATCAAAGTAATGACGTCGTGCCCAATCTAAGGCTGCCGCAGCAATTTCACTGGGCTTTTGAGTGATGTTACTTGGAAAAAATTCAGCGCCAACTTGTTTTGTGACTGTTTCTAACTGCTCGATGGCGGCTGGACGATAGATGTCGCAAGAAACGGTCAATACTTTCTTTTTCTTCTTTTCTTGAAGAAACTTCGCCAGCTTGCCTACAGAAGTAGTTTTCCCGGCACCTTGTAGACCTGCCATCAGAATCACTGCAGGCGGTTGAGTAGCTAGATTGAGTTCGCCGCTTTGTGTGGCGTCTCCACGCATGACTTGGGCAAGTTCACGTTGCACAACGCCAACCAAGGCTTGGCCAGGGCTAAGGCTGCCAACCACTTCTTCGCCAAGGGCTTTAAATTTGATTTGTTCTAGTAAAGACTTCACAACTGGAAGTGCAACGTCCGCCTCTAGCAAGGCTAGTCGGATCTCCCGCAGCATTTCAGCGGTATTACTTTCGGTAAGGCGAGCTTGGCCCCGCATTGTTTTAACAACACGAGATAGGCGGTCGGTGAGATTCTCTAGCATTTATCGATTAGACTTTCCAGATGGATATTTTAGGTTACTCAGGCTCGGGATGGCTGCCATCCGCACTTTATTTGCTTCTTTTGGTCTTTTTAAGTTCTAGACCTAAAGGGCGGATTGAGTCTTCTGCTTTTACCAGCCTGGTTCAGGTGGCAATCTTTGTGATTCTGGTAGTTCATGGAATTCAGTTGCATGACTCAGTCTTTATGCCAGAAGGCTTTGTATTCGGCTTTGCTCAAGATCTTTCGCTGATCGCTTGGGTTGGCCTCGCTTTTTATTGGTTTCAGTCTTGGTTTTTGCCGATTTCCAGTTTACGCTGGCTTGTTTTATTTTTTGCCTTGATCTGTTCAGCTTTACCCGCCATTTTCTCTGGCACCTTAATTTCCCCTACTGCCGTGTCGGATCCTTGGTTTAAGGGTCACTTCATAGTTGCCACCGTTTCTGTTGGTTTGTTGAGTCTAGCCGCGATGCACGCCATGTTGATGAGCGTTCAAGATCGTGCTTTGCATCGCCAATTGGCCATCATCCCCAATAGTCGGGTTGCCCATTGGCTTGAAGACTTACCGCCATTGATGACGATGGAAAGCCTCTTGTTCAATTTGCTCTATGTCGGTTTTGCGCTGCTGAGTTTGACAGTTTTTTCTGGTCTACTCTTTTCCCAGGCCTTATTTGGTAAGCCCCTTGTTTTTGATCACAAGACTATCTTTGCGTTGATTTCCTGGTTCTTATTTGCCAGTTTGCTGGTTGCTCGTTGGCGCGTTGGCTTACGAGGACGTGCTGCTATTCGTTGGGTCTTAAGTGCTTACACAGCCTTGCTCTTGGCCTATGTTGGCAGTCGATTTGTTTTGGAAGTCATTCTTCAGAGAGCATGACATTTTGATTAAGTGGCTTCTTTTATTGGCTGGCGCCTCCCTTTTTTATCTTTGGTTAAAGGGGAAAAAGCAGACAAAATTGAATGTTGACCAAGCCGCCAAAGCAAAGGCAGAGCGAGCTAGGATTTCGGAGTCTGAGGCAGTTGTTCAGTGCCACTGTTGCTTGGTGCATCTTCCAAAGTCGGGGGCGATTGTCCAGGAGGAGCGCTTCTATTGTTCAAAAGAGCATCTCGACTGCTTGGATGCTCGGGGTTGGCTAGGCTCTGCCGCTTGGCGAATTTCCCCTAATCAAGATGCCCGACCGGAAGGCCTCGCCCCTGATTTAGTGGTGATTCATCACATTAGCCTGCCACCCGGCGGATTTGTGGGGCGCAATTGCACTCAATTTATTGTGGATTTCTTCCAAAATAAGCTTGATCCCGCTATGCATCCTTATTTCGAAGAGATTGCTGACCAGAAAGTTTCAAGCCATTTCTTGATTTCCCGTCGTGGTGAAGTGTTTCAGTTTGTTTCCATTCAAAATAAAGCTTGGCATGCCGGCCTTTCATCCTTTTTAGGTCGCGAAAAATGTAATGATTTTTCAATTGGCATTGAATTGGAGGGGGATTCTGAGTGCCCCTTTGAGGAAATTCAATACACAACACTGGCTAAATTGAGTTCCCAACTTCAGGCTATGTACCTTAATTTGCAATTTGTGGGACATAGCGATATTGCCCCTGGTAGAAAAACGGATCCAGGCGTGCAATTTGATTGGAAAAAGTTTCAGGTTAAAAACAACATTCCCGTCGAAAAATTACCCTTTGGCCTAGATCCCCGCTAGGTCCAAAAATGGTATGTGAGCACACGCTCACTTTCTTGCCCTTTGGCTAAATAGGGCGCAAAAAAACGCACCAAAATGAGCCCTAATTTATTGAAAATATAGGGAAAAATACTTATAAATATTCGCCAGAAATGTCTTACTAAATTCCGAATATTTCCCTATACTTAGTAGCAAATGCACTTTGAAACACTAGATGTAGTGTTTGATTACAGCAATACCCTATTGTTTTTTAACGATTTTTTGTCCAAATAACTATATATAAGCAGGAAAAATATGACATATGCCAATCCCCAGACAGCAGGACAGACTGCCGGCACAAACAACCCAGGAATGAATCCATCAGAATCGATGAATCAAGCTCCATCTGCTGGCTTTGTTGCTGGTGGAGTGGGTGGTGGCCAAGCGACCCAATTATCGGATTACAAAATTATTCGTCGCAATGGCTCAGTCGTGGCATTTGAGCCATCAAAAATTGCGATTGCGGTAACTAAGGCATTTTTGGCAGTTAATGGCGGTCAAGGTGCTGCTTCTGCGCGTGTTCGTGAGCAGGTTGAGCAATTGACGCATGCAGTCGTTCGCGCCCTTCTCCGTAGCCGTCCAAATGGTGGAACTTTCCATATTGAAGATATTCAAGACCAAGTTGAGCTGGCATTGATGCGTAGTGGTGAGCACAACGTTGCGCGTGCTTATGTTCTTTATCGTGAAAAGCGTAATCAAGAGCGCGCTACACAACAGGGAGTCTCTCAGGAAACTCAGGCCGCTACTCAAGCAGGCGAATCTGGCCTCAAGGTGATGGATAACGGCGTGGAGAAGTGGCTCGATATGGCTGCTTTACGGACGATTATTGAAGCTGCGTGTGAAGGTCTTGGAAACAATATTGATGCAAGCCCAATCATCACTGAAACCATCAAGAATTTATACGATGGCGTGCCAATGGCTCAGGTGTATGACTCTGCAATTTTGGCTTCACGTACTTTGATTGAAAAAGATCCTGCTTACAGCCAAGTGACTGCACGTATCTTGATGCACGTGATCCGTAAAGAAATTTTAGGTCGCGAAGTGTTGCAAGGCGATATGCAAGCTGAGTACGGCACTTACTTTGCCAAATACATTGACGAAGGCATTTCTGCTGAGTTGCTAGATCCACGCATGCGTGAGTTTGATCTCCCGCGCCTAGCTGCAGCATTGAACGCTAGCCGTGACTTGCAATTCAACTACCTTGGTTTGCAAACTTTGTATGACCGCTATTTCTTGCACATTGAAGAGCGTCGCATTGAAATGCCGCAGGCTTTCTTCATGCGCGTTGCAATGGGCTTATCTTTGAATGAGTTAGATCGTGAGCGTCGTGCAATCGAGTTCTATGAAATCCTCTCTACATTTGATTTCATGTCCAGCACACCAACCTTGTTTAACTCAGCAACGACACGTCCACAGTTATCTAGCTGCTACCTAACAACAGTGGACGATGATCTTGATGGCATCTATGAGGCCTTGAAAGAAAATGCACTCTTGTCTAAGTTTGCTGGTGGCCTTGGCAATGACTGGACTAACGTTCGCGCCTTGGGAAGTCATATCAAGGGCACTAACGGTAAGTCGCAAGGTGTTGTGCCATTCCTTAAGGTGGTGAATGACACAGCAGTTGCAGTCAATCAGGGCGGTAAGCGTAAGGGTGCGGTTTGTGCTTATTTAGAGACGTGGCACTTAGACATTGAAGAGTTCCTCGAGTTGCGTAAGAACACGGGTGATGATCGTCGCCGTACGCACGATATGAACACTTCGAATTGGATTCCGGATTTGTTTATGAAGCGTGTGATGGAGGGTGGTGAGTGGACATTGTTCTCACCTTCAAATACACCTGACTTGCATGACAAATACGGTAAGGCATTTGAAGAGGCGTATGTAGCTTATGAGAAAAAAGCAGATGCTGGTGAATTGAAACCATTCCGCCGTATTCCTGCGCAACAATTGTGGCGCAAGATGTTGGGCATGCTGTTTGAAACTGGTCATCCATGGATCACATTTAAAGATCCTTGCAATATTCGTAGCCCACA
>CANBPJ010000091.1 GCA_947371415.1 Burkholderiaceae bacterium
GCTGCCGTGAGTTCTTTGCTGTATTTCAATCGCTCTGCCCAGTATGAGGCTTACTTTATTTACTTCATTGGCTCATATGGCCTTGGCGTGTTGGCCTATCTTGCCAAGAACTTTACCGATAAAAAAATTCAGAGCTTAGCCAAGCTTGCACTGATCGCCATCGGCGTGATTATTGCTGTGTCTAGCTTCCAACAAATCTGGATGCGGAATTTTCTAGCTTGGTTTGCAGCGCTACTGCTATTAGCGTGGGGTAATGTAAGTTATCCATCGGCATCGGGTTCTCAGCTAAAAGCTGCCGCCCTTTCTGCTATTGCTTGGGCTAGCCCACGCTCTTACTGTGCGTTCTTAATTCACTTTGCTTTTATCTTATTGGCCAATACGATTTATATCGCCTCTGGCTTGCATGCCCATGAGAGCGGGATCCTTGCAATCAGCTTGATGTTCGGAGTGCTGGCCTGTAGTGGTGTTGCAGCGAACTATTTGTATCGCTGGGTTGAGGTTCCCTCAACCAAGCTCAAAATCTAAATAACTTCTTTAAATACCCATATCTTTTAATACACGGAAGATTTCTCGATAAGCCTTGGGTGGCTTGTTCATTTCCTTTTCTTTACGTGCATTGCGAATCAGCGTGCGCATATTCTGAATATCCATATCGGGATATTGCTCAATCATCTTGGTAAACGTTTCATCATTTGCAATCAATCGATCGCGAAAGGATTCGAGATGGTGAAGCTTTGCCGTTTCAGCTTTGCTCACACCTTGAATGGCATCCAAACGTTTCTGAATAGCGTCTAATTCTTCTTCGTCCAAGAAACGCATGAGTTTTCCAAGGTATTGCTTGTGACGACGAATCGCTTCAAAACTTTTGATTTTGTTGGTTTCCGCAATAGCAGCTTTAATAGCCTCATCCATGGGAACGGTTTTTAGGGCATCGCTACTGAGGGCTGCCAGAACTTCGGCCAGCTTCTGGCGTTCGGTCATCAGGCGCTTTAGCTCAGATTTGCTTGGCCCTTCGTCAAGATCGACTTTCTTGGGGGTACGGTTCTTTTCATTGACGTGCATGGCGTCATTTTAGACGGGTATTTAGGGTATTTGGCTTAATTGCTTAATTTCTTCATAAAGAGAAATGTAGTAAATAATAGGGTTTAAGAAAATAGACCTATATAAATAGAGATATGAACTCAGCTTCCCCAGCAAACCTATACGACTACATCATCATCGGTGCTGGTAGTGCTGGCTGTATGCTGGCCAAGCGCTTGACTGAGAATCCCGCTAAGCGTGTACTTTTAATTGAGGCTGGCAAGAATGACAACTACATCTGGATTCATGTGCCGGTGGGTTATTTGTATTGCATTGATAACCCTAGGGCGGATTGGCGTTTTAAGACGGCTGCCGAACAAGGCTTGAATGGCCGTTCATTGCTTTACCCACGTGGCAGGGTGCTAGGCGGCTGCTCCTCTATTAACGGCATGATTTATATGCGTGGCCAAGAGGGGGATTACGCCGCTTGGGTTAAAGCAACGGGTGATGACGCTTGGTCTTGGGAAAACGCCTTAAGACGTTATAAAGAATTCGAGGATTACCACGGTCACGCCAATGAATGGCATGGCAAAGGCGGCGAGTGGACTGTATCAAAGCAGCGCTTGCGTTGGCCCATTATGGATGTTTTTAGAGAGGCTGCAGTTCAGGCAGGTATTCCTGCATCCGATGACTTTAACCAAGGTGATAACTTTGGCGTGGGTTACTTTGATGTGAGTCAGCGCAAGGGTTGGCGCCTCAATACTTCAAAAGCATTTTTGCGTGATGCCGCTAAGCGCTCCAATCTCACAGTCATCACTGAGGCCATGGTCAATAAACTCTTAATTGATCCAAGCTCTAAAAGTTGTTATGGTGTGCAATTTACCAAAGACGGCAGAGTGACTGAAGTGCATTGCGATACCTCTCATCGAGGTGAGGTGATTCTCAGTGCCGGAGCGATTGGTAGTGTGCAGGTCTTAGAGCGTTCCGGTATTGGCTCGGCGAGTCACCTTAATCAATTGGGTATTCCAGTGATGGCAGATTTACCGGGTGTAGGTGAGAATCTGCAAGACCATTTGCAATTACGCATGATCTATAAAGTGAGCGGCATTAAGACGCTTAATACAAAAGCAAATTCATTGCTTGGTAAATTCATGATTGGTATGGAGTATGTATTTAAGCGCTCTGGGCCAATGTCAATGGCGCCATCGCAGTTGGGCGCTTTTGCTCACAGCTCTCCCGATCAGCAGTCTGCCAATGTTGAATATCACGTTCAGCCTTTATCGCTAGAAAAGTTTGGTGAAGATTTGCATTCGTTCAATGCAATTACAGCCAGTGTGTGCAATTTACGGCCCACCTCTCGCGGTAGTGTTCACATTAGCTCCCTTGATCCAGAGGCGCCGCCGGTGATTGCACCAAATTATTTGTCTACCGACGAAGATCGTAAGGTGGCCGCAGACTCATTGCGCCTCACGCGCAAGATAGTGCAGAGTCCAGCACTACAACCCTATACACCTGACGAGTACAAACCTGGTAAACAGTATCAAACTGATGAAGAGCTGATTAAAGCTGCTGGTGATATTGGCACGACGATTTTTCATCCAGTGGGAACTTGCAAGATGGGGCGCGATGATGATCCTATGGCAGTTCTCGACTCTCAATTGCGGGTGAGGGGCATATATCACCTGAGAGTAGTTGATGCCTCCGCGATGCCGTTTATTACATCGGGTAATACCGCGGCGCCCACTATGATGATTGCGCAACGCGCTGCCGAATTGCTCACTGGTGAATAGTACAAAAACGCATCACAGCAGTCAGTCACCCCATCAGCTGCCCGCGAGCCATCTTTTATTGGCTTTAGGGATTGTTGCGGTGTGGGGCACCAACTTCGTGGTCATTAAGAATAGCCTCTCTGCATTTCCACCATTTTATTTTGCAGCCCTGCGCTACTTTTTTGCATTGTTGCCCATGGTCTTTTTTATTCCCAGGCCAAAGGTATCCTGGGGCAACCTGTGTATTTATGGAGTGGCTACTGGAGTAGGGCAGTTCGGTGTGATGTACTACGCCATTAATAGCCAGATCTCCCCAGGCTTGGCATCGCTAGTGATTCAGACTCAGGTTTTCTTTACCATTGGTTTTGCGATGTTTTTTGCTAAAGAGGGCCTCAAGCGATATCAGGCAGTTGCAGTAGCAGTGGCAATGACGGGTCTTGGAATTATTGCGCTGCACACAGATTCAACAACGACTTTCTGGGGTATTGCCTTGGTGGTGTTTTCAGGCCTCTCTTGGGGTATTGCCAATACTGTGAGTCGCCAGGCTGGATCTATCAATATGTTGTCCTATGTAGTCTGGGCTAGCGCTTTCTCCATTCCACCTCTCGTGCTGATTGCCCTGGTCTTTGAGGGGGGAGTGGTTCACTTGTGGGATGTCACACTCGCAGCCCCAACAGGGGCTTGGATCGGGGTGCTTTGGCAGTCCTGGGGTAATACTTTATTTGGTTACGCCGCTTGGGGCTGGCTCTTATCAAAACACCCCGCCGCAGTCGTGGCGCCAGCACCTTTGCTGGTACCCATTTTTGGCATGGGGGCATCTGCCTTCTTTCTGGATGAGTCCTTGCCAGCCTGGAAAGTCATGGCGGCCGGTTTAGTCATTGCTGGCTTGGTAGTCAATCTTTTCTGGCCCAGCTTGCGAGAACAAATCCGTAAGTTTTTTTAAAACGACTTTTTTCTCCAAGGGGTAATGTAAAACCCTAATACAAAGCCCTTTTTTTGCCTCTACATTGACTGTAAGATGGATATTCGTTTTAGTCGTACCTAAAAAAAGAATTTATTTAATTAGCATTTTTAGTCATGGAGACTTTATGAACATTCGTCGTCACATTTTTGCGGTAGCTGCTGCTGCAATGCTCTCAACCGGCGCTTACGCTGCCGATATCAAAGTGGGCGTTATTGGCCCATTCACAGGCGGCTCATCCTCAATGGGTGTGAGTATGCGTGATGGTGTGCGCTTGGCTACAAAAGAAATCAACGCTGCTGGTGGTATCAACGGCAACAAAATCGTTTTGGTTGAACGCGATGACGAAGCTAAAAACGAACGTGGCGTACAAATCGCTCAAGAATTGATTAACAACGAGAAAGTAGTTACTGCTTTTGGTTATATCAATACTGGTGTTGCCTTGGCATCCCAGCGCTTCTTCCAAGAGGCGAAGATTCCAGTGATTAACAACGTTGCAACCGGAACTTTGATCACAAAACAGTTCCCAAGTGCGCCTGAAAACTATGTTTTCCGCACATCTGCTGCTGACAATATTCAAGCTCCAATGATTGCTAAAGAAGCGGTTGAGAAGCGTGGCTTGAAGAAGGTTGCCATTCTGGCTGACTCTACAAACTATGGTCAATTGGGCCGTGAAGACTTAGAGAAGGCATTAAAGACCTACGGCGTAACTCCAGTGGCTACTGAGAAGTTCAATCTGGGTGACGTTGATATGACATCTCAGTTGCTCAAGGCAAAAAATGCTGGTGCAGATGTGATTTTGACTTACGCAATTGGACCTGAGTTGGCGCAAATTGCAAACGGTATGGCCAAATTGGGTTGGAAAAAACCTTTGATCGGTAGCTGGACATTGTCCATGGCTAGCTTTATTGATACAGCCGGTAAGAATGGTAACGGTGCAACCATGCCAGAAACATTCATTCAAAGCCCAGCAACTACTCCAAAGCGTAAGGCTTTCGTGGAGGCATACCTCAAGGATTTCAAACCTAAGAATGGCATCATCGCTTCCCCAGTTTCCGCTGCTCAAGGTTATGACTCTGTTTACTTATTTGCAGCTGCGGTGAAGCAAGCCAATAGCACAGAAGGTCCTAAGCTCCTGGCTGCCTTGCAAGATTTGAAGGCTCCAGTTGATGGCGTAGTCATGACTTACAACAAGCCATTCTCCGCGACTGACCATGAAGCAATTAAGGCTAAAGACGTAGTGATGGGCGTAGTTGAGAACGGCCGTGTTGAGTTCTTGAACGCTGAAGATGCTACTGCGAAGAAGAAGTAATTAAGGCCTTGCAGATGCGTGGGTTTTAATATTTATCCCGCACTGCAGCATTAAAGTAGTGAAACTGCAAAGCGCCGCCCTCAAAGCGGCGCTTTGCTTACAATGACGAATTCGTTAATAAAACAGTTTTTAGATTTTTTTGGGTCCACACCATGGAAATGTTTGCACAAATCCTCTCGAGCGGAATAGCGGTAGGAATGATCTATGCGGTCATTGCTTTCGGCTTTCAGCTTACTTTTGCCACTTCTGGTACTTTGAACTTCGGTCAAGGCGAGGCCTTAATGTTAGGCGCATTAGTTGGCTTAACTTGCGTAGATACCTTTGGTATGAATTACTGGGTCATGATTCCAGTAGTCTGTTTGTTTGGAATGCTGCAGGGTGGCTTTGTTGAACTCATCGGCGTGCGTCCAGCCATCAAAATTAAGTCTGAGTTTGGCTGGATTATGTCCACCATTGCTCTTGGCATCATTTTCAAGAACGTGGCTGAAAATATCTGGGGTCGTGATGCATTGCCATTCCCATCCCCTTTACCAATGGAGCCAATGAGCTTCTTGGGCGCGAATATTCTGCCAATGGAAATCTTGGTGGTAGTCGGCGCTTTAGTCATGATGTTGTTGGTGGAGTTCTTCAACCGCAAAACTATTTACGGTAAAGCAGTGGTTGCCACAGCAAATGATCGTGATGCAGCCGGCTTGATGGGCATCAATACCAGCATGGTCATCACCTTCTCGTATGCATTGTCTTCATTGACTGCAGCGTTTGCTGGAGTATTAATTGCGCCATTGACATTGACTGGTGCAACTATGGGTGGCGCATTAGGCCTGAAAGCTTTCGCTGTTGCCATTATTGGTGGCCTCTCAAGCGGCATGGGAATCATCGTAGGTGGCTTGATTCTGGGAATCGTTGAGACTGCTACTGGCTTTTATATCTCTACTGGCTATAAAGATGTGCCGGGTTTGATCTTGCTCTTACTTGTGCTTGCATACAAACCATCTGGCCTCTTTGGTAAATCTGCGATTAAGAAAGTTTAATGATGAAATTGAAGTCTCTATTGCCTCTATTCATTGCGATCGCAGGTCTTTTTTGCCTGCCATTGTTTATTCACAACCCTTACTACATTCACTTGGTTGAAACGATTCTGATCTACACCATTTTGTTATACGGTTTAGATATTGTGGTGGGTTATGTTGGTCAAGTTTCCTTAGGGCATGCAGCCTTATTCGGAATTGGTTCATACACCGCTGGTGTGTTGTTCTTCCACTTTGGTTTTCCAATCTGGGCAACCATTCCAGCATCCATTATCGTGACCGCGATTTTTGGCGGCATCTTAGCGCTCCCAGCGCTCAAGGTGATTGGTCCTTATTTGGCGATGGTGACCTTAGCATTTGGAACCATTACACAGATCTTGATTAATGAGATGACTTGGCTAACCGAAGGACCTTTGGGTATCAAGATTCCTAAGCCAGAACTCATGGGCGTACCCATGACAAAGGCCGAGTACTTCTGGTTGGTCTCTGCCATTCTGATCATTGCTTTGATTGTGGTGGATCGTTTTGTCAAATCACAAATGGGCCGTGCTTTTGAGGCATTGCGTGATAGCCCGATCGCTTGCGACTGTATGGGTGTATCCGTATATCGCTACAAGGTGATCGCATTTGTAATTAGTGCTGGTTTTGCTGGTTTGGCCGGTTGTTTATATGCCTACTCTGAGCAATACATCTCTCCAAACACCTATAACAATGAGCTCGCTGTGCTCTTCTTGCTTGGCATCATCATGGGTGGGCGCAAGTCACGCCTAGGTGCGGTGATTGGCGCGGCAATTATTGTGTTGTTACCAAAATTACTAGATGACATCAATTTGTTCCGTATTGTTGCTTCTATCATTGCGATCGTTGTAACAGTAGGCGCTGTAATGGCCTTGTCGAAGAAAGTGACTACTCCAAGACGTGTTGCCGT
>CANBPJ010000092.1 GCA_947371415.1 Burkholderiaceae bacterium
AGTGGCAAATCCAGGTAGACATCTTTGCCGTCTACGCGATAAATAGGGTTCGGATGGAAATCAATCTCAAGGTACAGGTCACCCGAACCACCTGCGCCCATACCTGGGCCACCCTGAGCGGCCAAGCGTAAATTTTGCCCGGCCTTAATACCCTTCGGAATGCTGACATCGAGTTTGCGCTCTTGGGTGCTGACATGGCCATTGGCATCCTGGGTTGGCATATGAAGGGTAATTGTGCGTTTTGCCCCGTTGTAAGCATCGGCGAGATCAATCCATATTTTGGCGTGATGATCCTGGCCTTTAAAGTTCATGCCTTGACGGGGGTTACCACCACGACCACTTTGACGATGCCTGCCTTGGCCAAAGAGCGATTCAAAGAATTCGCTTTGATCACCTTCATAGCCGCCACCGAAGCCACTATGACCACCGCCATAGTTGTTATCTGAATACTCAAATCCTTCGTTCCAGTTAGGCGGCGGCGTGAAATCTTGACCATTTTTCCAGTTGGCACCCATGCGGTCGTAAGCAGCACGCTTCTCGGTATCTTTTAGGACAGAGTAGGCCTCACCAAGCTCTTTGAACTGATCTTCCGCCCCGGCCTCTTTATTGACGTCTGGGTGGTATTTGCGGGCCAGCTTCCGGTAGGCCGCCTTAATTTCAGCTTCGGTAGCGCCACGTGCTACACCGAGTGTTTCGTAGTAATCCCTGAATTTCATAATCCTAATGGAGTCCCGATTAATTCAATAATCTTAATTCTACAGTCCTTGACCGTGAGATCTACTGACTTTTGAGCAAAGAAAAAGCGGGCTAGATGCCCGCTTGCTATTACTATAGATCTGATGGTGAGCTTAACTCATCACCCCAATTTGCCAGGGTACAAATTCATAATCCCCCAGCCCCAACAATTCACTTTTAGAATGCTCTCCAGAGGCTGTTCTGAGGAATAACTCAAAGATGCGTTGCCCCATCTCCTGCACAGAAACCGTACCATCCAGGATCTCTCCACAATTGATATCCATGTCCTCTGTGAGGCGTTGATACATCGGTGTATTGGTAGCAAGCTTGATACAAGGTGCTGGCTTGGATCCAAACATAGAGCCACGTCCCGTAGTAAATGCTATGAGGTTTGCTCCACCGGCAATCTGACCCGTTGCTGAAACAGGATCGAAGCCAGGTGTATCCATAAATACAAAACCCTTAGCGGTAACAGGTTCAGCGTATCGATACACTTCCATCAGGGGGCCAGTACCACCTTTCATGGAGGAGCCAAGTGACTTTTCAAAGATATTGGCTAGGCCACCGATTTGATTGCCGGGGCTGACCTGACCATTGATTTGGACGTCACGGCCAACGGAATACTCATCCTTCCACCAGCGAATACGTTTAATCAGTTTTTCACCAATTTCTTTGGTGGCAGCTCTCCGGGTGAGGGTGTGCTCAACCCCATAAATCTCCGGAGTCTCAGAAAGAATGCCTGTGCCACCATGACGCGACAGAATGTCAACAGCAGCGCCTAAAGCTGGATTAGCAGTAATAGAGGAGAAGCCATCTGAGCCGCCACATTGCAGGCCGACACAAAGGTGGCTTGCAGAGACAGTTTGCCGGGTCGCTTTATTGGCCTCTGGTAATAGGGCTTTAACGGCTTCAATACCAGCTTCAATAGTTTTACGCGTGCCACCAGTTTCTTGCATGATAAAAGTATGCAGGGTGGAGTTTTCTTTAAGGGCTTCTTGCTCCATCAGACCTTTGAGCTGGTTCCGTTCGCAGCCTAGTCCAATGATCAGTGCGGCGGCAAGGTTAGGGTGCTGAGCGTACCCTGCCATGGTTCTGCGCAGTAGTTGCATTGGCTCGCCACTCATTTCCATGCCACAGCCAATGCCATGACTAAAGGCGACAACACCATCGATATTAGGAAAGTCTTTTAACCGTTCGGGCGTAAACCATTCTGCAATTTTATTAACGACTGTTGCTGAACAGTTGACGGTAGACAAAATTCCAATGAAGTTACGCGTGCCGACTTTGCCATTGGATCTGACATAACCTTGAAAGGTGGCACGTTCAGATTCCGGAAGAAGGGTGGTGGGCTTATATTCGCTGGCATAAGCGTAGTCACGATCGAATTCACGAAACTCCGTGTTATGACTATGTACCATCGTGCCAGGCTCAATATCCGTATTAGCAAACCCAACTGTCACGTTGTATTTGAGAATAGGTTCGCCCTTAAGAATTTTCTTGGTGGCGATCTTATAGCCTGCAGGTACTTGGCTGCGGCTGGTGAAATTCTCGCTCGGCACGGATTCGCCAATGGCGACATCTACTCGAGCAACCACAATATTGTCACCAGGGTGAAGGCGAATAATTGGCCCGGCTAATTTTTTTTCAGAAGTTTGAATCATGAATATCTTTCAATTATTTTTGGATGTATTACTCTGCGGTGGCGCCTGATTTTTTAACGATTGGACCCCATTTAGCAACCTCAGATTTGATGTAGTCCGCCGTTTGGGCTGGGGTGCTAGTGAGCACATCGAATCCCCTGGAATTGAGTTGAGATTTAATTTCAGGATTATTGAGCACGCTGGCCAACTGAGAGTTGAGTTTATCGACGATTGCTTTTGGGGTGCTTACGGGAGCCACTATGGCATAGACTAATTCAACCTCAAACTTTGGAAGAGTCTCTGCAATCGCCGGAATCTCTGGAGCATTTGAGTTGCGCTTTAAGCTGGTTACGCCAAGGCCAGTTAACTTCCCTGACTTCACATACGGTAGTGCGGCAGGCGTGCCCACAATTGCGGTTTGAATCTGCCCACCCAAAACGTCTGTTAATGCTGGGGCTGCGCCCTTGTATGGAACGTGCAGAATGTTGGTTCCAGCTTGGGTGTTAAATAGCTCTCCGGCCAAATGAAGTGGAGTTCCCGCACCAGATGAGCCAAAACTGACTTTGCCTGGATTGGCCTTATCAAAGGCGATTAATTCGGATACAGTTTTTACTGGAACAGAGGGGTTAGCAACTAACATCAATGATGAAGATCCCACCAAGGAAATTGGAGCGAAGTCTTTGACTACGTTGTAATTTAATTTTTTATACAGTGTTTCATTGATGGCTTGAGTACCCACCATCATCAGGAATAGTGTGTAACCATCACCCCTGGCGTTTGCTACATACTCAGCCGCTAGGTTTGCGCCTGCACCTGGCTTATTCTCAATGATGATGGGCTGACCAAGATTCTCTCCTAGCTTTGGTACAAATGCCCGCGCTAACACGTCAGATGGTCCGCCTGCTGCAAATGGAATAATTAGCTTGATTGGTTGGGTTGGGTAGCTTTGTGCATTTGCCAGTGATGGAAGTAAAACTCCCAAAGCTGACAATGCCAAAATAATTTTTCTCATGTATCGTCTCCTTAATTTTTTTAAAATAGATATTGCCTAAAAAATCCTTGTAAAGCAAAAAAATGAAAATCCAGCGCGCAGAAATTTATCCTCTATCCATCCCTCTGATTGAGCCCATCAAGATGTCTCGAGAGATTATTGCTGACGCTAAAACTGTTTTACTCTGCCTGACCGATGAGCAGGGCAGACAGGGTTGGGGTGAGGCATCTGTAGCGCCACTGATGACTGGTGAGACGCTAGATAGCTTGGTCGGTAGCATCAAATATTTGGTAGAAAAATCACTTGGACTGGACTGGGGCAATCCCGACAATTTTTCGGACATATTTAATCGTATTTTGTATTCAAATGCATCTGCTAAAGCCTGTTTAGAGATGGCCTTGTTGGATTTGTATACACAATCAGCTTCTGTTCCGCTCTGGCGATATTTGCGAGGAGAAAATACTGTTCTCGATGAGGCGATTCCTACACCCATCCCTTTATTGCGCATGCTGGGTGGCTCGCTAGAAAAAGAGTTAAGCGATGCCAGGGCTATGCGTGAGCTAGGCTTTAGACATTGGAAAATTAAGATTGGTTTACTTCCCCTGGAGCAGGACCTCCATAGGGTCAAGGTGCTTTGTGAGCTTTTGGATGGGGATACGGTTTCAGTGGATGCAAATTGCGCGCTGAATCTAGCTGATGCAATTCGTTTTTGTGAGTCCGAAGAGGCCGCTCGACTTAGCTTTGCAGAGCAATTGATACCTGCAGATTTACCTATGGGTGATTTCATAAAGCTTAAAAAGCGATCTGCGATCCCCATTGGATTGGACGAGTCCATCCATGGCATTGAGGAGCTTGAAAGATTTATTGAGGCCGATGCGTTTAGTGGGGCAAGCTTAAAGTTGATTAAGACTGGTGGACTTATCCCCGCCCTAGAATGCGCCAAGCTACTCAAGCGTAATAAGCTGGCATTAAATTTAGCCTGTAAGGTTGCCGAAACATCCTTGTCTGCAGCAGCTATGGCATCTCTGGGGTTTGCTGCCGGTGATGTGGCTTGGGGCTTTAGCATGTCTAATCAATATCTTCAGTTTGATATCTGCGATGAGCCGCTGCTTGCAATCAATGGGCATGTAGAGGCAGCCCAGCTAGCGCACAGCGGCGTAGGAATTACTCCGAACATCAATCGAGTCAAAGAAGTCATTGCCAAGGGTTATTCAACTATTCAATGTTAAGCACATCAAAAGCTGCTTTCAATCTTTTAGAGTAAGAATCCGAAACCTGTTGAATTTCTTCGGGAGACCATTTCCTAAAGCCTTCACCAGCCTTCATCCCGGTCTTGCCTTCACTCATCAACTGCACCACCTTCGGTGGAAGAGTTGTGATGTTAGAGAGGGAGGGGTAGATTTCTTTTGCTGCATTGGCCATTCCATCCCATCCTGAGATCTCTTTTTGTGTCATTGGGCCGACAGCAGCATATCGAAATCCAAAGCTGTAGCGTACGGCATCATCAATGTCCTCAGGGCTTGCAATACCCTCTTGAACCAGTGATAGAGCTTCTCGCATCAATGCATGTTGAATGCGGTTGGCTAAAAATCCGGGGATATCTTTTTTAACCAGCACGGGTTTTTTATCGATATCTTTGTAGAGTTGACATGCCTGGTCTGCAAAGGCTAACTCCGTCTTTTCTCCCATCACAATTTCTACCAATGGAACCACTTCTGCTGGCATGAAGTAATGGGCGCCCATCATGCGATTAGCTGTTTTTAGTCCCAGAGCAATTTTGCTAATAGGGAAACCTGAGCTATTGCTGCCAATGGGAATATGCGCGGGAACGGTTTCATCTAAATATTTGAAGATGGCTTGTTTCAGCTCTAGGTTTTCAGCGATGGTTTCGATGATCCATTCGCAATCGGACCAGTTTGTCCAATCCTCAAGAATGGCGGTGGTCTGGGCAGCTCGAATAGCTGCAGGATCTATTAAGGAGTTAGCTCCTGAAAGCCCAATTTTTATTGCAAGCGTGATCGCTTTATCCAAGCAGACTTCTGCCTTCTCCTTGCTTCTCCCAAGGATAACAACAGGGATGCTTTTGGCTATGAAGCCGGCAGCGATTCCTGAACCCATAATGCCCGTGCCAATCACGGCTACGTATTTGATCATTTTTAAACCTATACGGTTAAGTTATAAATTGATGTAAATGCAATAAACATCGATATTGACTGTAGGTTATCATTAATTATGGTTTAATGCTTTATCCATTAACAAAACTTATCCGTATAACTTTACTAAGGATTCTTACAAATGACGATGCACAACCCCTTTCAGCCAGTTGAGAAAATTAAAGCCGAAGTATTCATGTCGATGCCTGGCAAGTTTCGGAAGAAGACGCGCACGGGCTGGTCAGATCCCAATCGTCAGGGTTCGGAAGTAGAGTGCTTTTTAGAGGGACCATCTTTTGACCGCGAAGGCAACTTGTGGTTTCTCGATATCCCTTTCGGCAGGGTATTCAGAATTACTCCTAAGGGAGACTGGGATTTAGTAACCCAATTTGATGGTTGGCCTAATGGATTGAAATTCCATAAAGATGGCCGTGCCTTTATTTGTGATTACAAGTTGGGCCTGTTGGCTTTGGATCCTAAAACTGGAAAAGTTGAAACAATCCTAGGGTCAATGTACAGCGAAAACTTTAAGGGTTTAAATGATTTGCATTTCGCTTCCAATGGCGATTTGTACTTTACCGACCAAGGTCAAACAGGAATTGCAGATCCAACCGGCAGAGTATTTAGATTGCGCGAAAACGGTCAACTAGATCGTTTGGCGATTAATGTTCCTAGCCCTAATGGCATTACCTTGAACACTCAAGAAAAGCACGTATTCGTTGCCGCTACTAGATCGCAACAAATTTGGCGTATGCCTCTGATGGCTGATGGCTCTGTTTCTAAAACAGGCGTAGCGATTCAGTTAACGGGTGGTGTTGCTGGGCCTGATGGTATCGAGATGGATTCTGAGAACGGCTTGTTGGTTTGCCATTTAGGTATTGGTATCTGGAGATTTGACAGCAATATGCTTCCAACTCACTTGATCTACTCTGATAACCCACATCATCACCATCTCGCCAATATGTGTTTCGGCGGGCCGGATGGTAGAGATCTATACATCACCGAATCCCTCTCTGGCGATATCTTGAAGGCGCGTTTGCCAGTGGCTGGCAAGAAGATGTTTGGTCTTTCCTAAGTTGAAAGAGTCCTTACCGCTTTATAAAACATTGGCGAATGCGCTGGCTCAGCGCATTCACAATGGAGATTGGGCGGTAGGGTCAAACTTGCCCTCTGAGGCAGTGCTTTGCGCCAGCTTTGAAGCTAGTCGCCACACCTTAAGGCATGCGTTGCAAACCCTGGAATCAGATGGCTTGGTGTTGCGTCGTCAAGGCGCACCAACGCAAGTGATTTCGCGTCAGAAGGTCAGAAGATTTACCCAAAGCTTTAATTCACCTATCGATATTTTGAGCTACCCAAGAGATACTTATCGGGAAAATCTCATTGAAGAGTTTATTGAACTCGACAAGCCTCTTAGTGAGATGATCGGGGGTGCAGTGGGCTCTTCTTGGTATCACATCAGCGGTATTCGAAAGCAGCGAGATACTGAG
>CANBPJ010000093.1 GCA_947371415.1 Burkholderiaceae bacterium
CGATGCGAAGGACTTCAGCCGAAATAACTTGGCCGGTCTTCATATTCGATCGGGTTAATGATTCTTCAAATAATTCTGCAAATGATTCAGACATTTATATATTCACTTTGTGCCGTCAGAAGGCCCGACGGGTTAGGTTAAAAAAGCCCCAAGAAACACGCTAAATTAGATAATCGCGTTGTAGAGTTTCTTAAGACACCAAAACTACTGCCACTACTTTTTACTACTCACCAACAAATTAAGCTGTTTTTGATTGATACCAATCTAAAACCGTCTTAACCGCTTGATCTATCGATAGTTCCGATGTTTCTAGCACTTTGGCGCCGTTTGCGACTAACAAGGGTGCGGCACCTCGACTACTGTCTCTGGCATCGCGCTCCTGTAAATCATGCAGCAAGTCGTCTAGTTTAGCAGAAATTCCCTTAGCTATCAATTGCTTATACCGACGTTCCGCCCTAGCTTGCGCCGTTGCAGTCAGGAAAACCTTTAGCACTGCGTCCGGAAATATCACACTGGCCATGTCTCGACCGTCAGCCACCAAGCCGGGAGTAGCCCGAAAACCGTGCTGAACCCCTACTAGCGCCTCGCGAACTTCAGGATGCACGGCAATGGCAGAGGCGCGTAGACCAATACTTTCGGTGCGAATGGCTTCAGTAACATCTTCAGAATTGAGCAAAATTTGACCATTTTTGAAGGAAATCACTAGTTTTTTTGCCAAAATACCGAGTTCTGGGCCATTTTGGGGGTCAATTGATGCTTTTTGACTTCCCAAAGCAACTAAGCGATAAAGCGCCCCACTATCGAGATAATGAAAACCGAGTTTTTCCGCAACCAAGGAGGCAACAGTTCCCTTGCCGGAAGCGGTGGGTCCATCAATAGCGATGACTGGGGATAAATTCATGAAAAGACGCTTCTAGGAAACGATCTTTGCAAATTCAGCAAAGTACGTTGGGAAAGTTTTAGCTACACAGTTTGGATCGTTAATGCGTAGCGCATTAGGTCCCAATGCCGCCAATGAGAAACACATCGCCATGCGGTGGTCATCATAGGTGTCAATGCCTTCTTCCGGAGACTTCCAATCCGCAAGTGATTGTGGCGCTTGAACTACGATGTAGTCAGCGCCCTCTTCAACGACGGCGCCAATCTTTTTCAATTCTTTTGCCATCGCAGCAATGCGGTCTGTCTCTTTAACTCGCCAACTCGCAATATTGTTTAAGCGCGTTGGGCCCTCTGCAAATAGGGCGGCGATAGCCAATGTCATTGCTGCATCAGGAATCTCCGTGCAATCGATCGTGATGCCATTCAATTTGCCATTGGCATTCTTCACACCAGCAACTTCAATCCAATCCTCGCCAGAAGAAATCCTTGCGCCCATTAGTGCAAGCGCATCTGCAAATGCCACATCACCCTGAATACTCTCACTACCAACACCAAGAACACGGACTGGGCCGGCACCAATTGCACCCAAGGCCAAGAAGTAGGATGCAGAAGAGGCATCACCCTCAACCAATAAGGTTCCGGGACTTTGGTAAACCGCCTCTGATATTTTGGCGGGGATAACAAACGTCTGCGAATCCGGACATGCCACCTTGACGCCGAAGCGCGCCATCAACTTCAGAGTGATCTCAATGTAGGGACGAGAAATCAGCTCGCCAACTACCTCAATCTTGACTGGATCCTTTGCCACTAATGGCAGAGCCATGAGCAATGCAGTAAGGAACTGACTAGAGACATCGCCACGTACCTTAACGACATCTTGAATTAGGATATCTGCGGCAGAAACTTTGATGGGCGGGTAACCCTCTTGTAATTCGTAATCAATTTTTGCGCCGACTTGACGCAAGCCATCCACCAAATCACGAATGGGGCGCTCATGCATACGTGGGACACCAGATAGACGGTAATTACCGCCCTGCATAGCCAGCGCTGCAGTTAAAGGTCGAATTGCGGTGCCTGCATTTCCCATAAAGAGATCCGCATCTTGCACAGGAAATTTTCCGCCGCAACCTTCAACCACACAGACTTTGTCAGCTTGATCGCTTACCGATAAACCCAACTGACGAAGCGCATTACGCATCACCTGGGTATCGTCGGCATCTAGTAAATTTTTTAAGGTAGTCGTACCTGAAGATAAGGCGGCTAATAACAAGGCACGATTAGAAATACTCTTTGAGCCTGGCAACACAATAGCGCCTTGGGCTTTCTTAAATGGACCAATCTGAATATCTGGGGTAGCACTCATCAGAGCACATCCAAGTCTTGACGTGCTTTGCTTGCCTTATTAAATAACTTCTCTAGTCCAGCACCGTCATTATCAGAAATCAATTTACGCATGTGATTGACGATCAGCAAATATTGATCAAGCTCCTTTAGAACTGCAGTGCGATTACCTAAGCAAATATCACGCCACATCTCAGGGCTCGATGCTGCAATACGCGTAAAGTCTTTAAAGCCTGCGCCTACATGACTGAGTTTCTGATCGGCATCTTCCGAGTTCACCACGCTAGCCATCAAAGCATAAGAAAGGATATGCGGTAAATGCGATACCGCAGCATAAATAGCATCGTGCTGTACGTTGGAGATCTTCTTCACAACAGAGCCAACGGACTGCCAAAAACCTTCAATTAAATCGGTATCTTGCGGCGAGTTTTCTTGCAAAGGGCAAAGAATGGTTTGTTTGCCCTGAAATAGATCTGCTTTAGCAGCACTGGCACCATGCTGCGCCCCACCCGCAATCGGATGAGCGGGCACAAACTGACAGGCTTTCTTGCCCAAGACTTCCTTGGCCGCCAAAATAACGTCGCCTTTGGTGCTACCCGCGTCGGTAATCATGGTGCGGGATTCAAGATGAGGCTCGATCGCCTCAAAAGCAGCGCGCATCTGCGCTACCGGCACACACAACACAATGACATCGGATTGTTTAGCAGCTTCAACCAAATTCACAACACCATCAATCGCACCCATCTTCAGCGCTTGATCTAGATTTTCAGAGCTGCGACCAACACCCAATACTTTATTAACCACTCCAGCTTTTTTTAGAGCCAAACCTAAGGATGCACCAATCAAACCAACGCCAACAATGGTGACGGTACCGTAATTGCTTGATGGATTAATAAAGGTCATTGAAGTATTTCAGTTTGTATTGACTATTACGCCAAAATATCTTTAAGGGCATCAATAAAAGCTGCATTTTCTTCGGGCAAGCCAATAGAAATTCGTAGCCACTGTGGCAAACCATAATTACCTACTGGGCGAACAATAATGCCGCGCTTCAATAGCTCCAAATTAATCCGAGCACCAGCGCCATCATCATCACCAACCTTAACCAAAACAAAGTTGCCGGCAGAGGGTAGATAAGTCAGGCCAAGCCCATCAAAAGCCTGAGTGAGCTGCGTAAGCCCAGCACGGTTTAATTCAAAACCTTGCTGTAAGAAAGCGGAATCCTGAAAAGCAGCAATGGCTGCAGCTTGTGCAAGACTATTCACATTGAATGGTTGACGAATGCGATTCAGCAAATCGGTCAAGGCGGGCTGAGCAACACCGTATCCAATCCGTAAACCCGCCAAGCCATACGCCTTGGAAAAGCTGCGTGACAAAATCATATTTGGAAAGCGCTTGACCCAAGCAATCGCGTCATAACGCTGCTCAGGGGCGAGGTACTCGTTATAAGCCTCATCTAAAACCACCACAACATGAGATGGCAAAGCAGCTAGAAACTCTTCTATCTCTTTTGCAGTCAAGTAACTGCCAGTGGGGTTATTTGGATTAGCAACAAAGACCAGTTTTGCTTTATCCCCTGAAGCCTTGATCGCAGCCAACATCGCTGGCAAGTCATGGCCATAGATACTAGTAGCAGGGACTTCAATTGCCTTAGCGCCAACAGCCTGGGTTGCCAGTGGGTAAACAGCAAAAGCGTGTTTAGAAAAAATGATCTCATCACCAGATTGCGCAACTGCTCGCGCAGCCAACTCCAAAATATCGTTACTGCCATTACCTAATGTGATCCAATCGGCTGGAACACCTAAGCGCGCAGACAATACATTCTTGAGTTCAAAGCCATTCGAATCTGGATAGCGACCTAAGTCACTGGCAGCTTTAAGCATCGCCTCTTGCGCAGACTTTGGCATACCCAATGGATTTTCATTGGAAGCCAACTTCACAATCTTGCTTTCATCTAGGCCATATTCGCGCGCCACTTCACTAATAGGGCGTCCGCCCACATAAGGCGCAATTGCATGAATATGCTTTAAACCAATCTTAGAACTCATGCTGAATGGGGGTATGAACCCAGGTTTTTATAAAAGGCAGCAGTCGTTTTTAACTCCTCCAATGCTTTGGCTACTTTTACATCATCAGCATGACCAGCAACATCGATATAGAAGTGATATTCCCAAGTTCCCTTGCGCGCAGGACGAGACTCAAAGCGGTTCATTGAAACACCGTGCTTGGCGAGAGGCTCTAGCAATCGATGAACTGCGCCTGGCTGGTTATCCACCGATAGCACTAAGGATGTCTGATCCTTACCAGTAGGCTGGCACTCATATGTTCCGACAACTACAAAACGGGTTCGGTTGTGAGGATCATCCTGAATTTGTGCAGCAACTGCTTGTAGGCCGTAAGCCTCTTGCGCAGGATCTCCAGCAATCGCAGCTAGCGTTGGGTCAAGCGATGCCATACGAGCCGCCTCAGCATTGCTGCTAACTGCTTGGCGCTTGAGTTGAGGGGCATGCAAACTGAGCCACTGCTGGCATTGCGCCAAAGCCTGAGCATGAGCACAAACTGTAGTCACGCCATCGAGGTTGCCGCTCTTTGTTAGAAGATGATGACGAATCGGCAGCACTATTTCGCCGCTAATGCGCATTGATGAATCCAACAGCAAATCTAAGGTTCTTGAAATCGCACCTTCACTCGAATTTTCAACGGGAACCACACCAAACTGTGCTGCGCCCTTCTCAACCGCCTTAAACACTTCATCAAGGCTGTTGCATGGCAAGCCGGCAATGGAGTGCCCAAAATAAGTTTGTGCAGCTTGCTCTGAAAATGTACCAACAGGCCCAAGGTAAGCAATGGTTTGACGAGCCTCGAGTGCCCGACAAGCTGACATCACTTCTCGCCAAATCGCAGCAATACCGTCTGGCAATAATGGGCCCTTGCTGATTTCTTGTAAACGCGCAACCACCTGACGCTCACGCTCCGGCCTAAAGACTGGCGATGAAAAACCACCCTTAATATGGCCAACCTCTTGCGCTGCTTTGGCACGCTGAGTCAGTAAATCTAAAATTTCTGCATCGAGCGCATCAATCTTGTCGCGGATGGGCGCTAGGCGCTCTTCTTCAGTACTCATTAAGCACGCCTTTCAAAATCACGCATAAATTCCACCAATGCTTTGACACCCTCAAGTGGCATTGCGTTGTAAATGCTCGCACGCATACCGCCAGCGGCCTTATGTCCTCGCAATGCGACCAAACCGGCTTCATTGGATTGCGCCAAGAACTGGGCATTGAGATTTTCATCCTTCAAGAAAAAGGTGACATTCATTCGGGAGCGATATTCTTTAGTCACGCGATTTTCATACAAACTGCTTTGATCTAAGAAGTTGTAGAGCAGATCCGCTTTTTCTTGATTGCACTTCTCAATGGCTTTCACTCCACCTTGCTTGAGCAACCACTTAAAGCCCAAACCGGCCATGTAGATAGCAAATGTCGGCGGGGTGTTCAACATCGATTGATTAGCAGCTTGTTTGGACCAGTCCCAAATAGAAGGGGTGATCTTCATGCTGTGCCCCATGAGATCTTTGCGCACGATCACAATCGTTACACCAGATGGACCAATATTTTTCTGAGCACCACCAAACCAAACGCCGCACTGTGTGACATCCATCTCTTTTGAAAGAATATTGCTAGAGATATCAGCAACTAAGAGCTTGCCATTGACATCAGGCACATCTGGAAACTCTACGCCACCAATGGTTTCATTAGCGCAGTAGTGCACATAGGCAGCATCATCAGAGAGTTGCCAAGTTGATCTTGGTGGAATCGTATTAAATTTTTCTGCGGCAGAAGACGCTGCTAGATGAGCAACACCATATTTATCCGCCTCTTTAAAAGATTTTTCAGACCAAATACCGGTGACCAAAAAATCGGCTTTAGGGCCATTCTTGCCCAGACCCATGAGATTCATGGGGATTGCCGCATTCTGACCTAAGCCTCCACCTTGCAAAAGCAAGATCTCATAAGACTCAGGAATATTCATGAGGGTGCGTAAATCTTGCAGCACTTCCTCATACAGGGCCATGAACTCTTTGCCGCGGTGACTCACCTCCATCACACTGGCGCCCAGGCCCTGCCAATTCAACATCTCTGCAGCAGCCTGCTTCAATACCTCTTCAGGTACGGTGGCAGGCCCCGCAGCGAAATTGAAAATGCGGCGGTCAAACGTCATGATGGATTAATTAACCTTGTATAAATGCCAATTAGGCATCACCAGCTTCGTCAGAATTGGAATCAACTACTGGATCTGCGGAAACATCGCCGCCCTCTCCATCCTCACCATCATCGAGCTCGTTTTCATCATCTGAATCACTTTCAGCAATGCGCTGCAAGCCAGAAAGACGTGTGCCTTCATCAACGTTAATCAAAGTGACACCCTGTGTCGCACGACCCATTTCACGAATTTCTGAAACACGTGTGCGCACCAAGATACCGCCAGTAGTGATCAACATAATTTGATCCTCAGGAGATACCAAAGCAGCGGCAACCACTTTACCGTTACGCTCGGTTGTCTGAATAGCGAT
>CANBPJ010000094.1 GCA_947371415.1 Burkholderiaceae bacterium
GCGTTGAAGAGATCTTCCGCTCCATTGGTTTTGATGTAGCAGATGGCCCTGAAATTGAAACCGATTGGTTTAATTTCACCGCCTTAAATAGCCCTGAAAATCATCCTGCCCGTTCGATGCAGGACACCTTTTATATTGATGGCAAAGATTCTAATGGGAAGCCTTTGTTATTGCGTACGCATACCAGCCCAATTCAGGTCCGTTATGCTAGCGAGCATGTAAAAAAATATGCAAATGCTGATGTGATGCCGCCGATCAAGGTGATTGCTCCAGGTAGAACCTATCGCGTAGATAGTGATGCAACCCATTCACCGATGTTCCATCAAGTCGAAGGCTTGTGGATTGCAGAAAGTGTTTCGTTTGCGGACCTTAAGGGTGTATATACCGATTTCTTAAGGACTTTTTTCGAGACGAATGAATTACAAGTTCGTTTTCGTCCATCTTATTTCCCATTCACAGAGCCTTCTGCTGAAATTGATATGGCCTTTGGTAGCGGTAAGTTAGCTGGCCGTTGGTTAGAGATTTGTGGTGCAGGGCAAGTACATCCGAATGTCTTGCGCAATATGGGGATTGATCCCGAGCGATACACTGGCTTTGCTTTTGGCTCTGGCTTAGAGCGTCTAACGATGTTGCGTTATGGCGTTGACGATTTACGTCTTTTCTTTGAGAACGACCTCCGTTTCTTAGCGCAATTCCCAGCTTAATTAGCTAACCTCCCAATCGTAGATAGCGCATATGCAATTTTCTGAATCTTGGTTACGCCAATATGTAAATCCTTCGCTAGATAGCAATGCCTTAGGTCATGCAATGACGATGGCTGGTCTTGAGGTGGAAGAGCAGCATTCAGTAGCACATGCATTTACGAAGATTGTTATTGCACAAATTTTGTCAGCTGAGCAACACCCTGATGCAGATCGCTTGCGGGTTTGCAAAGTCGATGCGGGTACTGGCCAAGACTTGCAAATTGTATGTGGCGCACCCAATGCACGCGCGGGTATCAAGATCCCTTGCGCTATGGTTGGCGCCGAATTACCTCCAGCAGAAACTGGTGGAAAACCTTTCATAATTAAAGTAGGCAAGCTACGTGGTGTAGAAAGCCAAGGCATGTTGTGCTCTGGTCGGGAGCTTGGTCTAGGTGATGATCATGAGGGCATTCTGGAGTTGCCTGCGGATGCGCCGGTTGGTGAGGATATTCGTCAGTACTTGGATTTGGATGATCAGATCTTTGTGATTAAGTTGACACCGAATAAGGCGGATTGTTTATCTCTGATTGGCATGGCGCGCGAAGTGTCGGCCATCACCGGGGCTACATTGTGCGAGCCTCAGTGGACTCCAGCGAATATTTCCATTCAAGACAAACTTAAAGTTACTATTGAAAACACCGACCTCTGTGGACGCTTCGCAGGTCGTGTAATCCGTGGAGTGAATCCTCAGGCTAAAACACCGGATTGGATCGTACAGCGTTTATCACGTGCCGGACAAAGAGGTATTTCTCCTTTGGTCGATTTATCTAACTATGTCATGTTAGAAATGGGTCAGCCAACCCATGTGTTTGATATTGATAAATTGAATGGCGACTTATCTGTTCGTTGGGCTAAGCCAGGTGAAAGTCTTGAGCTATTGAATAGCCAGACGGTTACTTTGCAGGGCCCTGATTCTGCAGGCAGGATTCAGGATGCTGGTGTAGTTGCCGATCAAAACGGTCCAGTAGCATTGGCTGGCATCATGGGTGGCAATCATTGTGCCGTGACAAGCGATACTAAAAATATTTATGTTGAGGCGGCTTACTGGCAGCCATCTGCAATCCAGGGTCGTGCTCGTCGTTTTAACTTTAGCACTGATGCTGCTCATCGCTTCGAGCGTGGCGTTGATCCACAAAATACTGTGAACTGTTTAGAGTACTTAACTTCATTGATTCTTGAAGTGTGTGGTGGTCAAGTCGGCCCAATTGACGACCAAGTATTGGCAATTCCAGAGCGTAAGCCAGTTAGCATGCGTTTGACTCGCGCTATGAAGGTGATTGGTATCCCACTAACAACCGAGATTGTGAGTGATGTATTCAAGCGCCTTGGTTTTGAATTTAAACAAGATGCTGATGTTTTTGTAGTAACGCCACCAAGCTATCGCTTTGATATTGAAATCGAAGAAGATTTGATTGAAGAAGTGGCGCGGATGTACGGCTTTGAAAATATCCCCGATCTACCACCCGTGGCTTCATTAAAGATGAGCGCTAAACCAGAGGCAAAGCGTGGAGTGCATTTATTGCGCCAACGTTTGGCTTTGCAGGGTTATCAAGAGGCGGTCAATTTTGGGTTTACTGATTTAGAGAGTGAGCAGTGTTTGGCTGCCGCTAGCGAAAAAGATCTGATTACAGTACTTAATCCGATCGCTAGCCAGTATGGCGTGATGCGGAGTAATTTATGGGGTGGCTTACTTGCTAATCTCAAGGCAAACCTCAATCGCGGTGCTGGTCGTGTACGTTTATTTGAAACTGGTCGTGTATTTAAGCGAGATGACAGCGCTCAAGAAGAGACTGGGCAAGTAGCTGGCTTTCATCAGCCACAGCATATCGGCGGTTTGGCTTACGGCTCCTATGTTCCCGAGCAGTGGGCAAGTGATAACCGACCAGTGGATTACTTTGATGTGAAGGGCGACCTCGAACGCGTGCTTGATCCCTTGCATTTCACGACAGAAGCCGCCGTTCATCCTGCATTGCATCCAGGACGCAGTGCTCAAATTCAGTTATTGATGCCAAAAGGTAAGTTGAATATCGGCTGGATCGGCGAGCTTCATCCTGGGCTACAGCAGTCTTACGAGTTACCTCAGGCCCCAGTTCTTTTTGAATTAGACTTGGAGACTGTTCGTAATCTTGGTATTCCGCAGCCTGAAGAGTTAAGTAAGTTTCCTGCCGTGCAACGTGATCTGGCAGTGGTGGTTAAGCAGTCCGTTTCTGCGCAATCATTATTGGATGCGATGAATAAGGGTAAGCAGAATTTTGTTCGAGGCATTGAGCTTTTTGACGAATTCAAGCCAAAATCTGGCTCCAGTAGCATGGCTGATGATGAGAAGAGCTTGGCTTTCCGTGTGACTTTGTTGAATCCACAGGAAACAATGCAGGACGCTCAAATCGAGGCGGTTATGACCGCTTTATTAGCAGCACTTGAGAAAAATTGCGCAGCCCGTCTGCGCTAGGTTTAATATTAGCCCTAGATATAGTACGAAGAGACTTTAGCCATGAATGAATTAGCTAGTAACGATACCGTCACCAAAAACGAACTCTCTGAAGCGCTCTTCGATCAAGTGGGTCTCAATAAACGTGAGGCTAAAGATATGATTGATGCATTCTTTGATCGCATCGGCAAGTCGCTCGAGGCTGGTGTCGAGGTAAAGATTTCCGGATTTGGAAATTTTCAGCTACGCAATAAGTCTGCTCGTCCGGGCCGAAATCCAAAGACGGGTCAAATGATTCCGATTGCAGCTCGCCGTGTCGTTACTTTCCACGCAAGTCAAAAACTCAAGGACGTAGTTGAGTCGCATGCTCGAGAAAACAGCATTTGATGCTGGGTCGGTGCTGCTCAGTTCGCAGCTCCCCCCAATCCCCGCGAAGCGTTATTTCACTATTGGTGAAGTGGCGGATCTTTGTGGCGTTCGCTCCCATGTATTGCGCTATTGGGAGCAAGAATTCTCGCAGTTAAGTCCTCAGAAGCGTCGAGGTAATCGTCGCTACTATCAACATCATGAGGTTGTCTTAATACGCAAGATTAGAGCGCTTTTATATGAAGAAGGTTTCACGATCAGCGGCGCTAGAAATCGTTTGGATGAGGCTCCCGGTGAGCTTCGCTTACGCGACGAGCTACAGGCTGTACTTCAAATTCTCTCAAAATAGTTACTGATACAATTTCGTTTCTCGTCGGGGCGTAGCGCAGCCTGGTAGCGTACATGCATGGGGTGCATGTGGTCGGAGGTTCAAATCCTCTCGCCCCGACCATCATCAAACTAGCTTAATAATCAATCATTCTGATTTCTGGTTATCGAGGACCCCTCGAATGAGCTAGGGATACTTATATACTTTGACCGATTACAGCGGAATGCGTGCGTGAATGGCTAAAATCGACGCGCCAGTCGCCTCAAGTTGTGGCAATGCAACCAAGCAGAGGTAGCCATAGCAAAACTCCGGAAAGGCTATTGGCATAATGCCCCAGTTTTTATAGCCCGTTGCACCACCTAAACCTACCCCAAGGTCCCAGCTGCCCGAGCGAAAATAGGAGTAGCGACCATATAGATAAGCGCTTCCCTGATAATTGCTATTGAAGTACCATCCGCCTGCAATGTTCCAATTTTCGCTAACCTCCCGCTCAAGACCAAGGCCTGGATTAAATCCGTTGTACCCTGACTTTGAGTGAACGCTTGCGCCGTTAACTTGCAGGTAGGTTTCTTCGGCGTAGCTAATTGAGTTGAGCGATATCAGAATAAAATATAGTATGTAGCCCAATATTTTTTTATAAGTAGATATTCCCATGCGGTCAAATTTACTGCTTATGCACGCATTAGCATGTTCGTCAGCGAACATATAGCAAGCATCATCGATGCATTGGCCATGCAGTATGATCATTTACCTTGTGTAAGCTCAAATACGTTCTTTACACATTCAATTTCATCTCACTGCAACATCATTTCCCGGTAATTCAATTTATATGACATCCATTCAAAGCGCTACGACTTATTTCGGTCTTAATATCCCTTTTTTAGCCCACCTAGGGGTTGTGCCTGAGTTTGCAGAAGGCGGTAAGTCGCGGATTAGTCTCGTAGTCCAGCCGGAGTTTGAGAATAGCTTTCATATTGCCCATGGTGGTGTTGTTATGACTTTGTTGGACTTTGCGATGGGTGCGGCGGCCCGGAGCACGGTTGATCAACCACTGGGTGCCATGACAATCGACATGAGTGTTAGCTTCTTGCGCCCCAGCATTGGCAGAATTGTGGTGGAAGGCTCAGTCCTGAAGTCTGGAAAAACGATTAATTATTGTGAAGCCGTGGTTTTGAATGAGGCTGGTGAGATTACTGCTAAATCGAGCGGTACATTTATGCTCAGAAGATAAGATTGATTTACTGATAATAAATATAGTATTTATAATGATTATGTTATTTATTTTAATATAAATTCAGTTATAACCATATGCTTATATTGGATATTGCAATATATAAACCTATTTATTAATAAATGTCTATAATGAAGCCATAGAGTAACTAATTCCTGGTTATCTCAGACAATTAATATTTGGAGAAATTAATACATGTCTTCTTATAAAGAACTTTTAGCCCAGCGCGAACAGTTAGATAAGCAAATTAAAGAAGCAGTTCTACGCGAGAAGGCCGATGGCATTGCAAAAGCCAAGCTCATTATTGAGCAGTATGATTTAACGGCCTCAGACTTATTTAGCCGTAAAGCAGGTGCGCGTAGTGCTAGTGGTAAGGTTGCCCCTAAGTATCGCAATCCAAGTACCGGTGATACATGGACTGGTCGCGGAAAAGCGCCAAAATGGATAGAAGGTAGAGATCGTAGCAACTATTTGATATAAGCCATTGTTTTAAAAAGAATTTAAAGATAAATAAAGGGCCGCTCAGTGCAAATTGAGCGGCCCTTTATTCTAAATTGGATTGGATATGCTCTAAGCACACTTCCTATTAAGTGCTTGGACAAAAATAGGCTCTAAGAGCTCGAGCCGATTTTTATTGCCCAAAGTAGTTTCTAGTTCTGGATTCGTGGCGGGATAGCCAATAATTAAGGGGTTTTGATCGATTAAGCCATTTTCTAACTCTTCCTGAAGAAGATCTGGGCATTGAGGTCTAACCCCGACAGTATTTTCATCGGCTAAGCCCATGACCCCTGGATGAAGTCGAATAAAACCCTCATCCACCAAAATAGGAATACGCTGGGTGTCCCTGTTTTTACTCAAATAATGAATGAGGTGTACTTGCTCCACTGGTGGAATAAGGGCGTCAAGAAATATTAAATCTGGTGCAATAGAAACGGCTTTCATCAACCCCTCAAGGCTATCTACGGATACCTCCAGATCTACCTTTAATTGCCAACACTGGATTGACTCGATTAATCCATGACTATTTTCAACTCTTCTAAATATGCCCATGGCGATGCAATTTTGAGTTGTTTTTTGTCGCATAGCTCTTTTGCGTCGTGCAAGCTGCTGATCCAATGAGCTGGCCAAGATACGGCGATGCCCACCACGGGTCTTCCAGGCGATTAATTCACCCAATTCAACCATTTTCTGCACGGTGCCAAGAGATACCTGCAATACCTTTGCGCTTTGCCGAGTGCTTAAATATTCCATTTCCGGGGTAATTGCTTTCATATATCCTTAATCTCATTAATTCATTTGAAGATTTAGAGAATACGAAGCAAATCCATGAGAATCTGTCGGGAGGGGTTTAAATCTGAGTAGGAAAATTCTTATATAAGGCCTAATTAGCTGAATATCCATTTGGCCCGCAAAATCAGGGAAAGCCCTTTATGGGTCAATGGGCAATCGTGTTAAATTAGCAGGGTTGTAACAGTATTCGCACAGATCAATTCGTAAAGCGGTAAAGCCGTAGAGCGAATGGTTTTAACCACAGTTTTTATTCGGGAAACCCGATGAAAGGTGAGCATCATGATGCAGGATCAAAGAGATAATTCCTATCTCTTCGGCGGAAACGCCCCCTACGTAGAGGAACTCTACGAATCCTACTTGCACG
>CANBPJ010000095.1 GCA_947371415.1 Burkholderiaceae bacterium
TTGTCCAAGCACAGCCTTTAATTGATTTCTTAACTTGTCAATTTCACCCTTCAATTCAGAGTATTGATCAAGAAGGACATCGGGGTCATCCGACTTATTTGGGGTAATGTGTGGATTCTTAATATCAAGGTTGTAACCCTTAGACTCAATCTCCTCCAAACCCACTTTCCAAGCATATTCATTCTCTATTCGATGGTTAAATCCATCACCCTCATTACCCCACCATTGTTTTTCGGCCTCAAACTCCTCAATTTTCATTGGCTTGGTTTTGTTATAGCTCTTTACGCCATCAGGATATGGATGTTCATAAAACCAAATATCATTTGTTGGGGTGCCTTTAGTGAAGAAAAGAATGTTGGTATTAATGGAAGTGTATGGCGCAAATACACCCTTTGGTAGCCGCACTATAGTGTGAAGATTGCACTCCGCAAGGAGCTTCTCTTTAATGCGGGTCTTGATACCATCACCAAATAAAAGACTATCCGGTAAAACCAAGGCTGCACGGCCGCCTGGTTTAAGCATTTGCATAATCAGAACTAGAAAAAGATCGGCCGTTTCCCTTGTTCTGAAGGCTGCTGGAAAGTTGGTTTCAATTCCATCCTCTTCCATTCCACCAAATGGCGGGTTGGTTACCACTACATCTACTCTCTCTGATGGACCCCAGCTAATTAGCGGTCTTGCTAACGTATTGTCATGACGAATATTGCTTGGCACATCGATACCATGAAGAATCATGTTGGTTGTGCACAGCAAGTGCGGCATTGGTTTCTTTTCAATGCCGAAGATGCTGCTTTGTAATTGCGCTTCATCTTCTAATGTTTTGACATCTTGTTTTCTGATGTGCTCAATTGAGCATGATAAAAATCCGCCTGTACCGCAGGCTGGGTCCATCACCTTTTCACCAAGACGTGGATTAACCATCTGCACCATGAATTCAGTAACTGCTCTTGGGGTGTAGAACTCGCCTGCATTACCAGCCGCCTGGAGGTCTCTCAGAAGCTGCTCATACATATCGCCAAAGAGATGGCGCTCTTGGGCTTTGTTGAAATCTACGCCTTCTTGAATCTTATTAATCACCTGGCGAATCAACTGGCCAGACTTCATATAGTTATAGGCGTCCTCGAATACAGAACGAATAACGTAAGCGCGCTGATCACCGCCTTTAGCCTCTAGATTTTGAAGTGCTGGGAATAGATCGTTATCTAAGAACTGCTTTAGCTCATCGCCAGTCATACCTTCGGCATTGGCCGCCCAATTTCTCCAGCGATACTTTTCTGGAAGCGGTGATTTGTATTTATCCTGAAGTAATTCCCACTCGCTCTCACGATCATCAAAGATCTTCAGGAAGAGCATCCACACCAATTGGCTCAAACGCTGGGCATCACCATCAACACCCACGTCTTTGCGCATGATGTCTTGGATTGATTTAATGGTTGAACTAATACTCATAAGTGGTAATGCCTATCTATTGGGGTGTTGCTATGAATTTTAGGCGTAGAGCTGGTTTTCTAGCTCATGTAATGCAGCTATATAGCCTGGCTTACCGCCAAAGGCTGATACAAGTTCGCTGGCTGTGCCCATTTTACTAAATGGGTCTAGAGTCAGAATCTTAATATCATCGATATTCTCGATACCGGTATCTGCGTATTTTTCAAGTAAGGCCTCGAGAACCTTGCGAGCCTGTTCGCCATACTTGGTGAAGTAGTTACGCTTTTTGACTTGATCTGCACGCTCCCTACGAGTGAGCGCAGGCTGATCAAATGCAACATGGCAAATTAAATCAAAAGCATCGCAGTCTTTATTAACTTCGATTGCCAACGCCTCCAGTAAAAGACCATGCTCTTCTAGCTCCTTAATTACAGCAGCCTTACGCTCAGCGGAAGTCCATCTCTTTAGAAATTGATCCAGCGTTGAATAGTCTTTTCGTACTGCTTTACGGGTGTAGTCCTTTAAGGACTCTGTAATCAACTTACCTTCGGGTCCGTAATACTGAACCCGCTCGGCAATAACCTGAACCTCTACGTCACCCACAAAGTATTTAGCTCTCACACCCTCTGGTCCAGGAGGAAAGCCAGGGGGTTCTGGAGGAACGGGCGGCTCAACTCCGGGAGGCGTTGGCGGCTCCACCGGAGGAACCGGGGGATCATCAACCCCAGGCTCATAGATAACAATTGGCGGGCCATCAAATGCCTCATCAGCAAAAAGCTCAGTGGCCTTTTTAAAGTCCATGATGGTGAACCAGTACTTGTCGTAATCTTCGTTAATGCGGGTACCACGCCCAATCATCTGCTTGAATTCGGTCATGGACTTGATATGTTGATCAAGCACAACCAGCTTGCAGGTTTGCGCATCTACACCAGTAGTCATTAGCTTAGAGGTTGTAGCAATTACTGGGTAACACTCTTCTGGGTTAATGAAGTTATCGAGCTCAGCTTTGCCCTCTTGCTCATCACCGGTAATACGCATGACGTACTTGCGATTTTCTTTGACTCGCTCTGGATTTAGATTAACCAAGGCTTGACGCATACGCTCTGCGTGATCAATGTCATCACAAAATACGATAGTCTTTGCAAATGGATCAGTAGCCGTTAAGAACTCAGTGATTTTCTTTGCCACCAGCTCTGTACGCTTTTCCAAGACCAGGGTTCGATCCATGTCATTCTGGTTGTAGATGCGATCCTCGATTAATTGACCACGTTTATCCACCTGTCCGGCGCTAGGTCTCCAGCCTTGTAGATCCCTATCTATATCAATCCGGATTACTTTATACGGAGCAAGGAAACCGTCCTCAATTCCCTGCTTTAGTGAGTAGCTGTAAACAGGATCGCCAAAGTAAGTAATGCTTGATATTTCTTTGGTTTCTTTTGGTGTAGCTGTTAAGCCAATGTGTGTGGCAGAAGAAAAGTAATCCAAGATTTCACGCCAAGCTGAATCCTCAGAGGCGCTGCCGCGATGACACTCATCAATCACGATCAGATCAAAGAAGTCTGGCGAGAACTGTTTGTAAATGTTCTTTTCTTCATCGTTACCAGTAACAGCCTGGTAAAGGGATAAGTAAATTTCGTAGCTCTTATCAATCTGACGCTTGCTGATCTTGGTCATTGCAGCGCCAAATGGCTTGAAGTCGTTATTCTTAGTTTGATCTACCAGGATGTTGCGGTCAGCTAAAAATAAAATACGCTTCTTTGTGCCAGACTTCCATAAGCGCCAGATGATCTGAAAAGCTGTGTACGTCTTCCCTGTACCGGTAGCCATTACCAGCAGAATACGATTGGCACCATTGGCTACAGCTTCGATTGTTCTGTTGACTGCATTGACTTGGTAATACCTTGGAGCCCGGCCAGTACCATCGTCGTAATAAGGCATCTCTACGGTATTTTTTGCCTCAGGGGTATCAACACCCTTCCACTTGCAATAACGCGCCCATAGCTCTTCTGGTGACGGGAATGCGTCCAATGAAAGCTCTTGCTCTACTTTATCTGCTAGGCCAGTTCGGTCATGCATTAAGAATGCATCGCCATTTGAGCTAAAGACAAAAGGAACATCCAGCGTTTCCGCGTAATCAAGTGCTTGCTGCATTCCCGCGCCAACACTGAGGTTGTTTTCTTTAGCCTCGATTACGGCGATGGGAATATTAGATTTGTAATACAGAACATAATCTGCGCGCTTTTGCTGTCCGCGGGTATGTAATTTGCCGCGAACAATAATGCGGCCTTTAGTAAAACTTAATTCCTCGCGAATTTGAGTGTGCAAATCCCAACCTGCGCCAAGAATGGCTGGCGTAATGAATTTCGTACAAATATCTCGTTCGCTAAGGTATTTCTTGCTCATTCAATAATGCCAAAAGTTATATATATCCCTCAATAATATAAGGAAATCAGTCATTTGCTGGCATTTTTAGGGTTTGTATCCCAGGCTCACTATCTGAGCCTTTAAAGGCATACACTTAAGTCAACGCAACAGGGGAAAGTTAATGAAATATCAATTTTGTTTGGTCTTGCTACTCATCTTGGGGGTTGCCCATAGTCAGGCCATTTATGGCCCTAACGGTGAATACAAAGGTTATATACAAACCTCTCCCAATGGAGTGTCTAACTCTTACAGTGCTACTGGGGCATTCCAGGGATCAGCTCAAGTACAAGGTAATCAAACAAATTTCTATGGGCCTCAGGGTCAATATCAAGGAAATATCCAAGCGCCGATTACCACCCAACCAAATACAACAATTGGAACGCCACTGCAAGTTAATCAAGCACCCAGCATTAAAGGATGGTAGTAAAAAAGTTGTGCCTAAATGGCATCTTCGTTACGCGCCTTTACAACTTCAGCAATCATAGTCTCAAGAGGAACAGCATCAATTTGTATTGCGACGTTCTTTATTTGACCTAATAATTTCTTGGCAAATTCAAACACATCTTCATCACCTAAAATCCAATTAACTTGCTGATTATCAATAAAAGCATTTACAAGTCTAAGTTGCTCATTTTCATTAAATTCATCATATTTACTTAGCTTTGCAATGGCAGCATGAGTAGCGGAGAAGTTATATGAAGACTCCAGCTTCATGATTGCATCTTTCTTATCGATCTCATCTGAAAGTTTTATATCCGGAAAATACTCTTTAAGCAGCTCGGGCAACCCTTTGAATAATCTTATTTCTGATCGTTTGCTAGCCTTCCACTCTCTGCGAAGGAAATCCTTCACGGCCCCCGAGGTAAGCACCGACTCAAAGTCACCATCCCCACTAACAATATTTAAGTCCTCTAAATCAGGCACAGAAACCATCAACCATTCCCAATTTATTGCATCGCCCAGACTATCTTTTTTTCCCGGCGGATTTCCAATTTGCTGTCGGACCTTGGCTTTTACAAAAATTTCTTGATCTAAAGCTTCATCTTTAAATTGATCGAATAAGACCTCAATAAGCTCATCGGCTTTCAACCTATTCTCAACTGCCTGCAAAGTAACATCTGCTTTAATATCCTTTACCAGCTGATTGAAGGTTTCCTGAAGGCTTCTCAACTCAGGAACCCGATCATGTGTTTTTGCCATATTCGGCAAAGATGAAAATGCCTTACTTTTTTCAAATAATTCAATGGACTCTTTTACAACCCTCTCGCGATTGCGATAAAACTCATCCTTAACTTGCCTGGGCAAATAAATTTTTATTTGAGCTGTCTGATGAAGTTTTATTATTTTTTTTAACTCATCCAAGTCGGGCCCGGATAGGTGATATAAATCCAGCAAAATATTCGTATCGATGAAGATATTCATGCGCGCCTTAGCTAGTAATGAAGGGGGATTAATCCCCAATAAATGGCTCTCGAGCCCAATGATCGCGCCCTTCCACCTTGCCTGCGGGGATCTTGGTTTTACGGTGCGACTCTTCTGATCTGATGGCCTCCTCGAAGACCTTCTCTTGGGCCTCTGCTGCGGCCTTGTTATTTGCCAACTGTGAAGCGGGTACGACCTCTTTACTCTCAATCATCTGCTTGAGAGTTTTCATGCCTTTTATTTTGCCAATATATTCAAGATTACTCATGTATCAATCATTTTTTTGGGCCATTATTTTTCACCATACTTCTTTTTTAGTCGCTCCAACTCCTTCAACTTTCTTCTTTTTATGCTTCGCTCATGCTCATCAGCTAACTTTTTAACTGCTTTTTTTCTTGCTGCATTCTCAATCGCACAAATCTCATTGGCAGCCTTTATTTGTTCCTTAGTTAGGGGCGCCTTTACTGGCTTAGGTAACGGATCTCCTTTTGCATATTTTTCTCCACAGGATAGACAAAGTCTATATCCAAGATTCCACCTTCCTGGAGATATAAATTCAAAGCAATTGGCGCAGATACACTCTAGTTCCATACTTTAATCTTAACTCTAAGACGATCGGTTGAGCTGCTTAAAAAAATTACTAGTAAAAAAAACATGGGGTATTTATAAGTCACTACATTAAATCTTATTCAAATCCATCATCTCCAACCAGCTTGTTATGATTCAAGCAATGTTTTAATGGTGGGTAAATTTATAATCAACATGTAATATAGCCACATACCTTTAATCCATACATCCTATGCAAGCAAATTGGGAACCAGGCGTCTTTGCAGGCATCTTCAAGGGCGCTAAGTGGAAAATTCACGTCTCTAAGCATGGGGTTAGTATTAATAATGAAAATTTCACTTGGGCCAATCTCTCGAATTCAGTAGTTACCAAGGGAATTTTCTGGTCCACGCTCTCATTTGACGGGAATCAACAAAAAAAAATTATTCATGGAGCTCCTCATCAGCTAGCACTTGAGCTTGATATTGCAATCACCAATATCAGTAAGTTCTCTGAGGCTAAAAAATTACTAGATTCATTTAAATCAAAAGATAGCTACTTTAGACATAAGAATGTCAGGGAAGTTACTTCCAAAGCTGCCCATAAATCAAATATGCAAAGTCTTAGCAATTTGTCCCTTCTTAGGCCATGCCTTTCAAGCGTTCTTGCAGACATTGAGTCAATAGATAAATTAGTTCAGGGTAATTATTCAGAGATTGAGGCATGGAATAATACTTTTGTTAATAATGAAAAAATAAAGTTTGAAAAATTTTTTCATGCTGTAGAAAAAATGCCTCTCACAGATGAGCAAATAGAATCTTCGATCATCATGGAAGATAGCAATCTTGTTATTGCTGCAGCTGGCTCTGGAAAAACATCCACTTTAGTGGCTAAAGTAGGCTACCT
>CANBPJ010000096.1 GCA_947371415.1 Burkholderiaceae bacterium
GCTTCTAGTATTGCTAACTCAGCGCAGATGAAGGCCTGCTGGACAATGATGGCATACCTTCCAAACCAACTGACGACAGACTTTGATGCAGCATTTATCAATCAAGAAATCATCAGCTGGATTTGTCAATATGGATCGAAACCAATGCATCAAGGAAATAGGTGGACTATCCATGCAAGTCCAGCCTGGAGCCAAGAGAATGTGGAGCTTAGCAAAGAAGATGCTCAAGCTCATATGATGGAATGTTTGACGAAGCTTGGGTTTAACTGTCATGATGCCGAAATCAGCATGCACCGCTGGCGCTACGCAAGCGGAGGTCTGGATAATTCAATCGGCTTTCTTTCACTACCAGATATTGGTTTAGGGCTCTGTGGAGACTGGCTTAACGAGGGCAGAGTCGAAGGTGCTTGGTTAAGCGGACTCGATTTGGCCTCGAAAATAAATAACAGCTATAAAAACTAGATTAACTCCATTTAGCCATTGCAGCATCGTCAGTCACACGGGCATCAACCCATCTTGCACCTTCTGGAGTCTCTTCTTTTTTCCAAAACGGGGCTGCTGTTTTGAGGTAGTCCATGATGAACTCACAAGCAGCAAATGCTTCACCTCTGTGCGCGCTGGTGACTGCTACCAAAACGATTTGGTCTTGCGGCAGTAAAGGCCCCACTCGATGGATAACTAGCGTCCCGTAAAGATCCCAGCGGCCTCTAGCCTGCTGGATGATTTCCTCAAGAGATTTTTCAGTCATACCGGGATAGTGCTCTAGCGTCATGCCTTTCACTTGGCTGCCGTCATTCATATCACGCACAGTGCCCACAAAAGTCACTACCGCACCTACGCGAGGATCATCTTTGCGCAGCGCTTTGACCTCAGTCGTTAAATCAAAGTCTACCTCTTGAATACGAATGAAATCATTCTGCATCTTAGCCACCAGTAACCGGAGGGAAAAAGGCGACTTCAGCACCTTCTACTAGTGAGGTAGTGTCTTTAACCATCTCTTGATTTAAGGCACAACGAATAACTTTTCCGGTAGCCAACACTTCAGACCAAGGATTCCCTCGCTCAATAAGATGACCCCTTAAGTCCGCAATCGTTTTTATATTATCCGAAACGGTAATATTTTCACTGGAAAGCCCGAGACCCTCCCTTAAGGAGGCAAAGAATCGTAGTTCAAGTTTCATAGGTGAATCGTATTCTGATTTGCTTAGACTTGTTGGGCTTACTGAATTGAATTTAGCTGAGCAAGGCATTAAAAGGAATGTATTTCACTATATCCCCCGCCTTGAATGCCTGTCCCGGAGGGCAATCTACCAAACCATCACCCCATGAGGCGCTCGTAAGAACCCCGGAACTTTGATTAGGGAATAGATCTAAGCCGCCCTGTGCATTAATCTTGACGCGTAGGAATTCATTGCGACGATCCGCTTTGAGCCAATCAAAATCCGCACGCATTGGGTAAGCCTGAACTCGGTCTTCCTCTCTACCCTGCAACTTCAGAATGAATGGGCGTACGAATAATAAGAAGGTCACAAAACTCGAGACTGGGTTGCCAGGTAATCCGATGAACCAGGCTTCTGTCCCACCCTCTTTTGCGCCCTCTGATTTTCGGACGGCGCCAAATGCGAGCGGCTTGCCTGGCTTAATCGCGATTTGCCATAGATCTAATCTACCTTCAGCAGTGACCGCAGGTTTGATGTGATCCTCTTCGCCTACTGAGACACCTCCAGAAGTGATGATGAGGTCATGATCTTTGCTGGCTTTGCGCAAAGTCTCTCTTGTAGCGTTGAGATTATCAGGAACAATCCCAAAATCAGTAGCATCACAACCTAGAGATTTGAGGCAAGCCAACAAAGTATCACGATTGGAGTTGTAGATGCCACCTGGTTTCAACGACTCACCGGGAAGAGATAATTCATCGCCGGTGAAGAATGCAGCAACCCTCACTCTGCGCTTCACATTTAAGTGCGTTAGACCAGCAGAAGCAGCAACACCCAGCTCTTGCGGACGTAAAAAGCTACCTGCCCTGAGGGCTGTTTTACCAGCAGTGAGATCTTCCCCCTGCTTGCGAATCCACTGGCCTACTGTTGGAGCAATATTGACTTGTACCTGATCGGCCGATCCTTCTGGAATCATGCAGTCCTCTTGCATTACCACCGCGTCTGCACCTGCAGGAACTGGAGCCCCAGTAAATATTCTGGCGGCAGTCCCTGGTTCAAGTTGCCTGCCCATAGAGCCCGCCGGAATACGTTGCGCAATCTTCAGAATGCTTCCTGGAGTTTGGGTATCTGCAGTACGCAATGCATACCCGTCCATCGAGGTGTTATCAAGCGGTGGCACATCCACCAAGCTATTGATATTCTCAGCAAGTACACGTCCTAGTGCAGCTTGCATCGCCAGGTTCTCACTCTCATCTACGGGCTTTGCGTGTGAGAGCAAGTGGTCTAAAGCCTGCTGAGCAGTCAACATCGGAGGCTTAGTCATGGTGTAATTTATTTAATTAAGATGAGTGGTGATGAAGTTTTTGACTTGATTGACATCAGCATCGATATTTTCAACGCGCTGTGGCAAAGACTTAATATCTTTAAATGCTGCCGGGCACTCTGCAGGGCGGCCTAAAGCGATTTCAATCGTCTCTTCAAACTTAATCGGTAATGCTGTCTCGAGAACCAACATTGGGACCCCAGCTTGCAAATGCTTACGCGCTACCTGCACGCCATCTGCCGTGTGAGTATCAATCATGACGCCATAGCGTTGATCAACATCACGAATGGTCTCTAAACGATTTTCGTGGGTGCTACGTCCAGACTGGAAGCCATACTTCGCCATCTCTTTGAAGACGGCATCTTTTGAAATATCAAATCCACCAGCTTCATCTACTTGCTTGAACATACCTGCAGTGGTTTTGCCGTCCTGACCCATGAGGTCGAAAACAAAGCGCTCAAAGTTACTTGCTTTGGAGATATCCATAGAGGGGCTGGAGGTATGTAAAGTCTCAGCGGACTTACGCGCCCGATAAACACCGGTGCGGAAGAACTCATCAAGAACGTCATTCTCATTGGTAGCTGCAATCAAATGCGCGATCGGTAAGCCCATCATGCGGGCAATGTGGCCAGCGCAGATATTGCCAAAGTTACCGGATGGCACAGTAAAAGAAACTTTTTCAGAGCTAGACTGAGTGGCTAGCAAATAGCCTTGAAAGTAATACACCACCTGAGCCACCACACGACCCCAGTTAATAGAGTTCACAGTACCGATTTGGTGATTGGCTTTAAAACTATGGTCGTTACTCACTGCCTTCACAATATCCTGGCAATCATCAAATACACCAGCTACTGCCAAGTTAAAAATATTGGGATCTTGCAAGGAATACATTTGTGCAGATTGGAAGGCGCTCATCTTGCCGCGTGGCGACAGCATGAAAACCTTCACACCCTCTTTACCTCGCATCGCGTACTCAGCAGCGCTACCAGTATCGCCAGAGGTAGCACCCAAAATATTCAGCTTCTGGCCCTTTTTCTTCAGGGCATATTCAAAGAGGTTGCCGAGTAGTTGCATCGCCATGTCTTTGAAAGCCAGTGTTGGACCATTTGATAAGCTCAACAAGCCAATGCGCGTACCTTGCTCTTCGCCCAACCAATGCAATGGCGTAATGTCTTTAGCGTTATCTTGAGCACGGCCGTTGCAATAGACCTGCTCGGTATAGGTTTTACGCAATAAAGCACGTAAATCATTTTCCGGAATGTCATCGCAATACAGACTTAAGACCTCATAAGCGAGATCGGCATAAGACAAGCCTCGCCAAGAATCTAACTGCTCTTTGCTGACCTGCGGATATTCAGTCGGCAGGTATAAGCCGCCGTCTGGAGCCAAGCCACCAAGCAGAATTTCTAGAAAGGATTGTTGTGGGCTATTGCCCCGAGTCGATTGGTAACGCATGTTTATATTAGGACAAATTTTCTAAGCGGATCTTCACTACTTCGCCAGCAACCGTTTTCAGATTCTGGATTTCTTGAATCGCTGCAAGCATGTGCTTTTCTTTAGTCTCGTGAGTAAGGGCAACCAAATCCGTTTGACTCTCGCCCTCATCCGCCTCTTTTTGTAAGAGCGCATCAATCGAGATGCCATGGGCAGCTAAGATCTTCGTGATGTCAGCCAAAACGCCAGCTTGGTCTGCCACGCGCAAGCGCAGGTAATAACTGGTGGTAATTTCACCCATAGGCAATACAGTGATATCGCGCACTGCATCCGGCTGAAATGCCAAGTAAGGAACACGGCTCTCAGGGCTCGCACCCAATAAACGGGTGATATCCACCAAATCGGCAATCACAGCTGAAGCAGTTGGCTCAGAGCCCGCACCTTTACCGTAGTACAGCGTAGTGCCCACTGCATCTCCAAATACTTGGACGGCATTCATGGCGCCTTCAACGTTTGCAATTAAACGCTTAGTCGGAATCAATGTTGGATGAACGCGCAGCTCTACACCAGTAACAGTCTTTTTCGCGATACCAAGCAACTTAATGCGATAGCCTAATTGCTCGGCATATTTAATATCAATTGCATCTAGCTTGGTAATCCCTTCGACGTGTGCTTTTTCAAACTGCATCGGAATTCCAAATGCAATTGCGCTCATGATGGTTGCTTTATGAGCAGCATCAACGCCTTCAATATCAAAAGTCGGATCTGCTTCTGCGTAACCCAAACGTTGCGCCTCTTTCAATACGGTTGCAAAGTCTAAGCCTTTATCGCGCATCTCAGAAAGAATGAAGTTAGTTGTGCCGTTAATGATGCCGGCGATCCATTCAATGCGGTTCGCAGTCAAACCTTCGCGAAGCGCTTTAATGATTGGAATACCGCCAGCAACAGCAGCCTCAAACGCTACCATCACACCCTTTTCGTGGGCTGCTTTAAAGATTTCATTACCGTGAACAGCGATCAGAGCCTTATTGGCTGTCACCACATGCTTACCAGCAGCAATCGCCTCTAGCACCAAGTCTTTAGCAATACCGTAACCACCAATCAACTCAACCACGATATCGATCTCAGGATTGTTGATAACGGCACGAGCATCACTCACTACTTGAGCATGGTCTTTTACCAATTCTTTGGCACGCTCCACATTGAGATCAGCTACGGTATTAATGCGAATGCCACGACCAGCACGACGAGTAATTTCATCCTGATTGCGCTCGAGAACAGTGAATACGCCACCACCTACAGTGCCAATACCTAATAGACCAACTTGAATCGGTTTCATGATGCCTTTGTTGCTGTTGAATTAGCCGCTTTACGACTATGTTTTTGACGATAACGCTCTAGAAAACGTGCAAGACGGCCAATCGCCTCGGTGATCACATCTTCATGAGGCAAGAACACTACACGGAAGTGATCTGGCTTTGCCCAGTTAAATCCTGAACCTTGAACCAGTAATACTTTTTCTTCTTTTAGAAGGTCAGCTACAAATTGCTGATCATCTTCGATTGGGTACATTTCTGCATCTAGCTTCGGAAACAAATACAAAGCAGACTTTGGCTTAACGCAAGTCACCCCAGGAATCGCTGTAATGAGCTTCCATGCGAGATCGCGCTGTTTCGCCAAGCGGCCACCTTCAGCTACCAAGTCGTTAATGCTTTGATAACCACCCAAAGCTGTTTGAATGGCGTATTGACCTGGCACATTGGCGCACAGGCGCATCGAGGACAACATGTTGAGACCTTCGATGTAATCTCGAATCATCTCTTTATCACCTGAAACCACCATCCAGCCCGCACGATAGCCACAAGAGCGGTAGTTTTTAGACAAGCCATTAAAGGTGATCGTCACCACATCGGTAGACAAAGATGCCAAGGAAATGTGTTTCTCTTGGTCATACAACATCTTGTCGTAAATCTCATCAGCAAACAGAATCAAGCCATGCTCACGCGCAATTGAAGTTAACTCTGTCAGCACCTCTTTGGAATAGATCGCACCAGTAGGATTATTGGGATTAATCACCACAATCGCCTTAGTGCGAGGTGTAATCTTTTTACGTAAATCTGCGAGATCGGGTGCCCACTCTTTAGACTCATCACATAAGTAATGCACTGGAGTACCTCCAGACAAACTCACTGCGGCAGTCCACAACGGGTAGTCAGGTGCCGGAACCAAGACTTCATCGCCAGTATTGAGCAGTGCGTTCATAGCAATCACGATGAGTTCGGAAACGCCATTACCCGTATAGATGTCATCCAAAGTGACGCCTTGAATGCCTTTTTCTTGGCAATACTGCATGATTGCCTTGCGAGCCGCAAAAATACCCTTGGAATCGGAGTACGCTGAGGCATTACTCAAGTTGCGGATCATGTCCAACTGAATCTCTTCAGGAGGATCAAAGCCAAAAACACCGACATTACCGATGTTTAATTTGATGATTTTGTGGCCCTCTTCCTCCATCCGCTGAGCGAGCTCCAGCACGGGTCCGCGTATGTCGTAACAGACGTGATTGAGTTTTTCGGACTTTAGGATCGGTTTCACAATAAATTAAAGGGTAAGTTCTTGAAATCTAGGAAAAAACAGCTGGCTATAATCCTCATAATTATGACAGAGAGTCCATGTGAAGCTTCAATCTGACCC
>CANBPJ010000097.1 GCA_947371415.1 Burkholderiaceae bacterium
TCTCCCGCAATCTCAAAAGTCATTTGATTGCCCAGCTTCAGCTTTAAGGTCTTGGCAATGCCAGCCTCCAATGAAACCTGCGGCCCGCTTCCCTCGATCCATTTGCCAGCAGTGATGCGATTACCCTCTGGTAATTGATCGGTATAGGACAGGTTAAATTCTCGGTCGACTAAACGACGTGCATTCTCATCAACATAATCATTGGGTCCTATGGCTTTTCCGTCGACCTCAATTAAGCGTGCTCGTACCATTGGACTAAAACTAGGCTTTGCCACTCCTGCATCGGCAAGGGATTTAGCAATGTCCAGCTTTTGATCTTCTTGAATATTAATCATGAAGCGATTGGGTGCATCTGCCGGAATATTTCCCTGCCATGTGGCCAATAAATCCTGTCGAAGTAGCAGGATTAACAATAAAGCCATCAAAGCGATGCCTAAAGCGGTGATTTGCATCACCGCAAATCCTGCACGACGCGCTTGCGCGGTCAATGCAAAACGCAAGGCAAAACTATTGGCACTCCACTTAGAAAACAGCACATTCAATACACGCAAGGATACCCAAGAAACTAGCGCAAAGAGGCAAACAGCCAAGCTAAAACTAAGCCCTACCCATGAGGCTAGCCTCCAATCCCTTGCTGCCATCGCAATTAACACCAGGCAAGTGCAGCCACCAAAGAGCGCAACCCAAACCGCTTTAATGTTGACTGTGCCAAGCTCTTTTCGAATGAGTCGTACCGGTGAAATCGTCACCAGGCTGAATAGCGGCGGACCAGCAAAACCCACTAGCAAAAAAGAGGCAAACAATACGCTCCAAGCGACAGGCCAAATAGATGTAGAGGGTAAATTCGCCATCACTAAATTACCCAAGATGCGCATAAAGATTTCTTGCACTCCATACCCAATCACAGCACCAATGATGGCGGCCAATAAGCTCAGGCTGGCCAATATTTTTATTTGATTTAGCAAAATCGCATGTTGGCTTGCGCCAAGGCATTTCATAACAGCACAAACATCCGCTTGTTTGAGGACATAACGGCGGGCTGACAAGGCGATTGCTACGGCAGCTACCATCGCGGTTAGCAAAGCTACCAAGGATAAGAATCGCTCTGCCCGGTCCAATGTTTTACGCATCACAGGCTGTGCATTCTCTAAAGTCTCTATGCGCAATCCGCGCAATCCGTCAGATGCAATCGATTGCGCCGCCCATTTCTCATAGGCAGAAATAGCGCGATCCTCTCCAGCCAACAATAAGCGATAAGTAACGCGACTACCCAGACCAATGAGGCCTGTAGCAGGCAAGTCCTCAAGTGACATCATGACTCGTGGTGCAAAGTTCATAAATCCAGCACCACGATCTAGCTCCCGCTCTAAAACGCCAGTGATGTCAAATTGCTTACCCCCCAAAGACATGCGGTCACCTAGCTTGGCATCCAAGCTAGCGAGCATAGCGGGATCAACCCAGACAGAGCCCGTGGGCGGAGTGAGATCCGGTAATGCAGAGGAAACCTTGAGTTGGCCACGTAATGGGTATTCCTTGCTTACCGCCTTGATGGAGGCAAGCTTACTTTGCGAGCCAACCGTTGCCATACTTGGAAAGACAATGGTTTGGGCAAAGCTGAGCTGGCGCTCTTTTGCCTCCTGAATAAAGCGCTCAGGCAATGGCTGATCAGCCACCAGCAGTAAATCTGCAGCGAGCAGTTGGCGAGCATCGAACTGAAAAGCCCGCTGCATCCGGTCAGCCAAAAAACTGACGCTAGATAACGCGGCTACAGAGAGCGTTAGCGCAACCAGCAGCGCTAACAATTCCTTAGATCGAAAATCTCGCCTGATACCCTGAAAAAATCTAGCTAGCACTACGATTAAATCGCCTGTATCTGACCACCATCAACACGAATCACTGAGCCAGTAATAAAGGAAGCGCTTTGACTGGCTAAAAACGCAGCCGTATCGCCATACTCCTGAGGATCACCATAGCGCCCCATAGGGATTTGTTTCAAACTGGCCTGAACTACGGAGTCATAACTCACGCTTTCCCGTTGGGCACGTGCCTCGTCTAGCTGGCGCAAGCGATCTGTTGCTACACGCCCCGGCATGATGACGTTTACGGTGATGCCTTCAGCAGCAACTTCTGCCGCCAAGGTTTTAGACCAGGCTAGCAATGCTGCCCGCAAAGTATTCGAGATAGCTAGATTTTTAATTGGGGCAATAGCACCGGAGGTGGTGCTGGTAATAATGCGACCCCACTTGCGCTGACGCATTCCCGGTAGAACACGATCGGTAATACTAATGAGCGATAGCACCATGTCATTAAAACTCTTTTGCCAGAGAGCTGGATCTTGTCCCGCAGCAGGAGTTGGCGCTGGTCCACCAGTATTGTTAATCAAAATATCAATCGGGCCCAATTCTTGCTCTACCTTTGTAATCAAGGCATCAATCACCGAGCTATCTGACAAATCCCAACTTAAGGCCAGCGCTTTACCGCCAGCAGCTTCAATCAACTCCACTGATTTTTTGAGGCCTTCTGCGTTGCGCCCAGTCACCGCTACCTTGACACCTTCACGCGCCAAAGATACTGCCATTGCTTGACCTAAACCACGGCTCGATGCCATTACTAAGGCAACCTTGCCCTTGAGTCCTAAATCCATGTCTTCTCCATCTTATTGATATGTACTGCAATTACAGAATCACTACTGCCCCAGAGGTGGGGGCAAATTACCAGCATACTTATAAAGTACCACCTCATACTCCTTCAAAATTTGGGTCAGCGCTTCTTGTTGGCCCAAAACCAATGCTTGGGGGGTATTGTCCTTTAATGCGATTCTCTTTGTATAGCGGTTTTTGCCGATCACAGGATTGCGCTTTTGGGGATCAGTAGCAGTTAAGAAAAATTCTACTGTCACCACTGCCTCAGGACGGACACGATAGTCACCATAAAACTCTTCTACCGAAGTCTGCAGAATGTAATACGGGAAGAAGCCATTACCCTGCCCCACTGTCATAGAAAAGATTTGGGCGTTATTCATCCACTGACGAGTCGCGTTACCCACCATCTCATTTGGTAGCACAGAATAGATGTTATAAAAATCTTTTTCATAGCGCTGATCCCCTAAACGGTAGATAAAGGACTTGCCATCAAAAGGTGGGGTTGTAGCCACTGGGCCCATCTTGAGCCAAAGATCTGTCCGCGGCCTGTAAGGAGTGCCAGTTCGCTCTGGTGCCACCATCCAGCTGGTCGACTCTAGTGCAGGTCGCTTGGGCAGAGAGCAAGCGCCCAAAGCAGTCATGATGAGGCCGACAGTAACGAACTTAGCAAACTTTTTCATGGTCTGGATTCTCATTTTTGAGCTCCATTCATTGGGGGCGTAATACGTGCAGGAGGCTCACCCCAGATTAAAGTGGATGGAGATTGGCTAGCTACACGAGTAAATTCATTTAACTGCTCGCTTGCCTGGCGCAGATTCTCCAGTGTGGCCGTTGTATCGCCTTGAACGCTAGTCACGGTTTGACGCAAAGACACCATGGTTGCAACTAATTCGCGCATCAAGATATTGAGCTGATCTTTATCGGTCACCTTATCAAAACGTGCTAGCAATACATTCAGATCCTTGATGGAGTTGATCAGGCCAGCATTATCTTTGCCATCGCCAGCCATCAGCTTATTGAGATTACCTAAAAGCGCATCGAATTTCTTTTGGGTTCCGTCGACATCCAGGCTATTTAATCCACTAATGAGCTTTTGAATGCCGGAAATAATTTCATCCGCCTGATTAGGCATAGAGGGAATCACTGGATATTCGGACGCCCATGAGTATGGAAGTGGAGAATATTGGGATGCGCTTGCATAGAAATCAAATTCTACATAATTAACCCCAGTAATGCCCATGGATCTAACGCGTGCACGCAGGTTATCTTTCAGATAGATTTGTAAATGACTCAGCTCAATCTTATCTCCAAAGATTTGCATCCTGACTACCACATATTCACGACGCTCTGGCATCGGCACTTCTTTTTCATAGATATCACCAGATAAGCCAATCGAAGTAACCTGACCAATCTTGACACCCCGAAAACGCACTGCTGCACCAGCATCCAAACCCGTTACTGATTGCTTGATATAGGTTTCAACCATGAAGGATTTTTTAAAAATCTGCCCCGAACCAAAGATCAACACAATGGTTAGCAATGCACCGATTGCCGCTAGGACAAAAATGCCTAAGCGGAAATAATTAGGATTGGAGTTATTGCTCATGCTGAGTCCTTACTCATGATGCGGTTAAAGAATTGATGCACCCTGGGATCTTTGCTGGTATCTCTCAATACCTTTGGATCACCCTCGGCAATAATGCCCTTAGCATCCTTGTCTAACATAATGACTTTATCGGCGATGGAATAAATACTTGCTAACTCGTGAGAAACAATCACAAACGTAAAGCCTAAATTTTTTGAGAGGTCCAAAATCGTACTGTCGAGATCGGCAGAGGTTATCGGGTCAAGACCTGCTGAAGGCTCATCTAGGAACAAGATCTTCGGATCTAAGGCCATTGCCCGTGCAATTGCGGCACGCTTTTGCATTCCGCCACTGATTTCACTGGGCATATAGGTTTCGTAAGGAAGGAGACCAACCAAATCCAACTTGCAGCGCGCTAGCAAATCCATTTGAGGCTTGGTAAGCTGGGTGTACTCTTCCATGAAAAGTGTCACATTGTCCAGCAGATTCATGGAGCCAAATAAAGCACCCTGCTGATACATCACCCCAAAGCTCGTCATGATCTTTTGACGCTCAGCACCTTGGGCGGTGGTGATATTTTGACCCTCAATCAGCACGTCACCCGCAAGCGGCTGATATAAACCAAATAAATTTTTGAGAAGACTGGATTTACCACAACCCGATCCGCCCAAAATAACAAAGATCTCGCCATTCTTTACGGAGAAATCGAGATTTTGTAAGAGTACCTTTGAGCCATAACCAACGGTGAGGTTCTGGACATCGATTGCATTATCAAGAGCGCCCATCAGAAGCCCGTCCTGTAAGAGATATAAGCGAAGATGCCGTCTACCAATACGATCATGACAATACTACTCACGACTGCACGGGTCGCAGAGATACCAACAGCTGCAGCACCAGTGCCTGTTTGCATCCCACGTAAACAGCCCATTGCAGAAACAACTACTCCAAATAAGGTGGCCTTGAGTAGACCAGAAAGAATATCTTCTACATCCACGGCAGCCAACATGCCGTTATAGAAATTGATGAAAGGGATACCGTAAATCTGCATCGTTAACATGGATGAGAAGATGCTAACGATGTCGGCATATAGGGTTAATATCGGCGCCACTAAGATACCCGCCAATACTCTTGGCACCACCAAGAAACGGATCGGACTCAAACCCCCCGTCACTAATGCATCTACTTCGCTATTCACGGTCATGGTTCCAATCTCCGCAGCAAAGGCGGCAGATGAGCGACCAGCCAACAGAATCGCGGTGATCAAAGGACCCATCTCGCGAACAATACCTAATGCAGCTAGCGGCCCCACAAACGAGACAGCGCCAAACTGCTGCATACCAATAGCTGCCTGAAAGGACAAAATCACCCCGATCAAAAAGGCGACTAAGCCAACGATTGGCAAAGCAGCAATACCAGCTTCTACGGCAGCATTTACAAAATCACCCCAACGTACTTGCTTAATGTTGCGAATGGACCAAACCAAATCAGCAGCAAGATGACCGGTAAAGGTAATCAAGCCGCGAGCATCATCAATCAGATTCTGGGTGGCCATGCCAGTGCTCACGACAAAATTTCTCTTCGGCTTTAAGGCGGGCACGGGAAATAAGTTGCCGATCGGAGCAAACTCTTGCAGGAGCGGTTGGTATTTAGAATCCAGGCCCTGAATCTCAAACTGCCCACCTGCTTTTTGTTGCGCTTCTTCTACATCAATCAGAAATGCAAATGCAGAACCATCTAATGAGCTTACCTTTGAGGCATCAAAGATTAATGATTGAGTTTTGCCGCCGCCTTGAGCTAGCCAAGCGGCTTGTTTCTGGCGCACTTCACTCCACACTCCCGCCAGAGAATAGACGTTCACCACCCCACTCAAGGCAACTTGAGCATGGCTTTGATCAAGCTCCGACCAAACCGCTACCGGGCTATCTACAAGCGCTGAATTGGTGTCTGAAATGCTCATAGTCAAACTATAAGGGATCCTGATGAAAGGATTGTGAAACGCCTAAAAAGAAAAAAGGGCCTAGTTTTTCAACTAGGCCCTGTATGGGTTGGTGCGGCTGGCAGGAATTGAACCCACGACCCCTTGGTTCGTAGCCAAGTACTCTATCCAGCTGAGCTACAGCCGCAACAGCCATTATTATGCCATGGAAGAGAAGAACTACATCACACCCGCCGGTCATGAACGCATTAAAACTGAGCTTTTACAGCTCCTGAACCTTGATCGGCCTGAGGTTGTCAAGGTTGTGCACTGGGCTGCCTCCAATGGTGATCGCTCGGAAAATGGGGACTATATCTATGGAAAAAAGCGTCTCCGGGAGATCGATCGCCGAATTCGCTTCCTCAATCAACGCCTAGAATTTGCCGTAGTAGT
>CANBPJ010000098.1 GCA_947371415.1 Burkholderiaceae bacterium
GGTAGCGCATTCTAGATAGGCAAATCTGCAGGCGAATAAGCCAGTAAATAGCAAAAATGCCTGGTGCGAACAAGAGAAGCAAAATACTCATTTAGTGCCCCATAAAAAAGGCCGTCATCAAGACGGCCTATTGCTGATTAATCTTGCGATTATTGCGGTGCTTATTTAATTAATAAGACGGGTTGCTTGGCTGCATTACTAATCTTCTGGGCTACCGAACCCATCAATGCATCCACAATGCCGGTCCTACCTTTTGATCCCATCACGATTAGATCAAACTTTTCTTTATTTGCCAAAGCCAGAATTTCTTGAGCTACATTACCACGCTTGATGGCCATACTATGTTTGACACCAGCCAAATCTAGCACTTTTTGGGCGGGCTTTAACTCTTTTTCACTCACTTCACGAAGGTAATCATCAATCACGCTAGTGGCCACAAATTGTTTAACGTGACCCAGACCAATATCGTCATGAATGCTAATTAACGTCACTGTACATTTGCTACGCAATTCTTTAGCTAGCTTGCCGACATACTTAGCTGCATTTAGTGAAGATTTGGAGCCATCAACTGGTAATAGTATTTTCATTCTTTCCCCTCAATTTTTATAATGACTAGATTACAACTGCTGAGCTCAATTTACACTCTTAATCGCCATAAATCTATGGAGAGTAATGAATACCTGACTATTTTATTTGCTTATTGACTGAAATTGACCGAATGGTTTACTTCAGGAAGGCATCGTAGAAGGTTTTAATGATTAGGATAGTCACTAGAATAAAGAAACCCTTACGGATAAAAGCATTGCCATGCTTGATGGCAATTTGGGTGCCGATTTGACCGCCTACGAGGTTAGCACTCGCCATCAGCAAGCCCAGTTTCCAGTCAAAGTATCCGAGGTAAAAAAAGACGCAAAGCGCCCCTAAATTGGAGGCGATATTGAGAAATTTTGCTGGCGCTGCAGACCGTAAGAAATCAAATCCCAATACACGGGTATAGAACAGCTTATAAAAGGCGCCGGCACCAGGCCCCAGGAAGCCATCATAAAAACCAATAACCCCTGCACCAGCCGAGGCAATGGCTTTTTGTTTGTGGTGCTGGTGCTTGGGAGCATGAATTAGCCCAGCACTAGACTTAATATTAAAGATGAGTAGGGCCAGCAATAAAAATGGTAGCGCGCCCCTAAGCCATTGGGTTGGCAATTGGGCGACAAGGTAAGCTCCGGCAACAGATGCGCAAAAAGCAAACGCAGATGAAATAATCACCAGGCCCCAAGGGCTCTTATTGGCTCTGCTGTACTGAATGGCAGAACCAATCGTTCCCACAATCGAGCCAAATTTATTGACTGAGAGTAGGGTGGCTGGTGGAAATCCTGGCAAGACTGCAAAGAGTGCTGGCACCTGAATCATCCCACCGCCGCCAATAATGGAGTCGACCAGGCCAGCAAATAAGGCACAGGCCAGAAGTAGGCTAAGGTCAAAAACGGAGAGTTCAAGCATGGTTCTTATGGTTCTTATTATTCTGTGATGGAATGCTGGCTCATTTTAGAGGGATTTTTGGGGGCGAGCATCTGGGAGGGCGATAATCTCGGTAATTCCTATTGAAGGCTAAATCCAAGTTTTATGAAAGTTAATTCTGAGGGCGTCTCAGCCTCCCGAGTCTATTTACCTGCGGGGCAGACTTACCCTAGCTTGCTGGATTTCTTTGTGAGTAATTTCCCCCATATCAATGCAAGCGAGTGGGAATCCCGCTTTGCAGAAGGTTTGGTAATGACGCAGGAGGGGGAGGCAGTTGCTGCAAGCGATACTTATCCGCCTAATACCCACTTACTTTATTTCAGGCGCTTAGCTCGTGAGCCTGAGATTCCCTTTGAAGAACAAATTCTGTATCAGGATGAGCATATTCTGGTGGCAGATAAACCCCATTTTTTACCAGTTACACCCAGCGGTCTTTATTTGCATCAAACATTACTGAATCGGCTTAAGAAGAAGACTGGCATACAGACTCTTAGTCCCATTCATCGGATCGATCGTGACACTGCCGGATTGGTTATATTTTCAGTTAATCCCAAGGAGAGGGCGCAGTATCAAAATCTCTTTAGGGATCGCGTTGTTAAAAAGATCTATGAAGCGATTGCACCCTATTCAGAAGACCTCATCAATAAACTGCCAATGACTTACCGTAGCAAAGTAATAGAGTCTGAACATTTTTTACAAATGACAGAGGTTGATGGTGAGGCAAATGCCGATACACATATTGAGTTGATTGAGGAAAATCGACCCTGGGCAAAATATCGATTGACCCCTGGTAGCGGTAAGAAGCACCAGTTGCGTTGCCACCTGAATGCTCTAGGCATTCCTATTCGGCATGATCAAATCTATCCAATTCTGACGCCTTATCAGGAGTACGACTTAGATTTCTCAAGACCCCTGCAACTCCTCGCAAAAGAGATTTCATTTAAAGATCCGGTAACAGGTTATGACAGGATATTTGCCAGCCAGAGAGTGTTGCCTTGATCTACACAATATTTATTCATCATCGAATGCATATTGCAGATGAGCTTATTTTATTTTTTCCAAAAAAAGAAATACTCTAAAATGGCGCGTAAATGACGTGTTATTAAGGGTTGCTCAAGGTGTCTGTCGAAAATCTAGGAAAAAAACGGTTAGCTGTTGCACCCATGATGGAGTGGACTGATCGGCACTGCCGCTCTTTTCATCGCACCCTGACAAAAGAAGCGGTGCTTTATACCGAGATGGTGACTACGGGCGCACTCATTCATGGGGATGTGCCACGTCATTTGGACTATTCCCAAGATCAACATCCAGTCGTATTGCAGTTAGGCGGTTCAGATCCCTCAGATTTAGCCAAGGCTGCCAATCTAGCTCAACAATGGGGCTATGACGAAATTGACTTAAATTGTGGCTGTCCATCTGAGCGTGTGCAACGAGGTGCTTTCGGTGCCTGCCTAATGTCGGAGCCCGAGCTCGTTGCTGATTGCGTCAAGGCCATGAAGGCTGAGGTTGATGTGCCGATTTCTGTTAAGCACCGCCTGGGTTTAGATAGTATGGATGCGGCGAATTCGGAAGCGGATTATCGCTTCGCTCTTGACTTCATTCTTGCTGTTGCTAATGCGGGGGCTAGTCAGGTTACTGTTCACGCACGCAATGCGGTTTTGAAGGGTCTTTCCCCAAAGGAAAACCGCAGTAAGCCACCTTTGCGGTATGAAGTTGCTGCAAGATTGCGCATAGATGCCCAACGGCAATTTCCCAATCTCAAAGTGCTTCTCAATGGTGGCCTAGAGAGTAATGAGCAGATAGCAAGCCACTGGGATGACTTTGATGGATTCATGGTGGGTAGGGCGGCCTATCATTTCCCAGCAATGCTTTTAGGTTGGGATGATCTGATCCACACTGAAGGTGAGGCTGCTGGATACTTATTCAGTGAGACCGAGTGGCATCGCATTCAGATCGGCTTGATTAACCAGGTTCAGTCCTGGTTTGAAGAGTGCCAAATAAAGCAAAAACCCTTCTATATTGGAGCCTTTACTAGACATATTTTGGGTTTAGCTCACGGTAGGGCGGGCGCTAAATATTGGCGTCAACGCCTTTCTGATCACCATGCTTTAGCCAAAGTACAAAGCAAGGCAGCCATTGCCGATTTCTTCCTTGATGCCAGTCTCACCCTTGGCGACTGGGCTGCCTTCGACTTTGGTCCCGCATAAACCTACTTACAAGCTCACTTTTTGACGAGATTTTGAGTCAAAAGCTATAATATCGATTCTTCAGTGGCGGACGTAGCTCAGTTGGTAGAGTCCCAGATTGTGATTCTGGTTGTCGCGGGTTCGAGCCCCGTCGTTCGCCCCATATTCTATATGGCTCTTAAGGTTTTTAGAAGCCTTAAAGGGATTCCAAAAAGTAACCATGTGGTTACTTTTCTCATTTAAGTTCAGATAAGCCTCATTTCAAGCGCTCAGGATCATATTTTCCTGCGCCACAACCAGATGGCAATACTTATGTTTCGCACCCAATTAGGTTGATGCAAGTGGGAACATCAAAAGACTAGTCGGCAGCAATCGGCCTCAAGTTACCAAATTGAGTAATACCCTACTTATGCAGAGTATTTGCTTTTGCTTTTTGTGGATAAGTTGGTTTTATTGTGAATTATTCAACCCAGTTGCTTGCTCTCAATTTATATGTACAATGTACATATGACTTCATTGAGATTTGAATGGGAGCCCCGAAAAGCTTCGGCTAACCTGAAAAAGCACGGCGTTTCGTTTGAAGAAGCGAAATCCGTTTTTTATGATGAGGGCGCTAAATTCATTTCCGATCCCGATCATTCGGGGGATGAAGATAGATTTATTTTGCTAGGCGTAAGCCACTCTCTTCGGATAATTTTGGTTTGCCATTGTTATCGAAGTGAGGGTAATGCCATTCGTATTATTTCGGCTCGTAAGGCGACGCCTAAAGAGTCAAAAGCTTACTAAAAGGTGGTGAATATGCGTAAAGAATATGATTTCTCAAAGGCTCGTAAAAACCCATATGCTTCTATGCTCAAGAAGCCTATTACGATTCGTTTAGACGAAGATTCTGTTAGCTACTTTAAGTCCGTGTCAGAAGAAGTGGGCATTCCTTATCAAAGCCTCATTAATCTCTATTTGCGTGATTGTGCAGCATCCCATAAGAAGTTAAACCTTAGCTGGAAGTAGTTTAGAGGTGGGGTTAAATATCCCGAGCCCTGGTCGATGGCAGCTATTGATCACTGTTGAAATCTTAAATAGACATCTTCAGCTTGCTCAAGAGAATTTATCTTTTCATGGTTACTAGGGTTTGTAACCCCTATGATTTTATTGAGTTTTAAAAATCGAAAAGTAACCATGATCGAATCAAACAAAAACTAAAGGGATTGAGCCCAGTAAATTACCGAACTCAATCCCTCGTGCTAACCTAGTTAAACTGTCCAACTTTTAGGGGTCAGTTCATAACGGAGCCTTTTGTTTTTTATCAATACGTTTATTGACTATTTTTTCTGCTGAGCCTTTTTTATTATAAAAAATCCCATTCTTGAAGAAAATGGAGCTTTTTAAAGGGCCAGCTATTAGGTCATTTTGAGGTGGCCGCTAGACTTCTTCGTGGGGAAGATTGACAAGGGCGATTGTTTTTTTGACCTTGAGAGCCATTGAGTCGATGTCAAAAATAATGCAATGGCGAGGTCCATATACGGTGGGAGATCAAAAGAGTGTGGCAGTAATAGCCATGGCAATCGACCGCCGTCTCAAGTGGAAAGATGAAGATATACAAGCTCTGTATATTGCTGAAATGGCTTATGATATTAGCATGATGGCCGCTCCACTAGAGAAGCTGACAAAGCCATCAAGACTCAAGACTCAAGACTCAAGACTCAAGACTCAATGATCTGGAGATGAAGATGGTGCAAGGTCACATCAAGGCAGGTTATCAAATATTGAAAGATATACCATTTCCTTGGCCTATTGCAGAAGCGGATATTAAGTTTGATGAGCAGGTGTCAGATGCTGCTTTTGAATTAATGAATTCGAGTGATGAATTGCAAAAACTCATCCAGGCGCACTAATTGAATACAACTCTTATCATTGGCATCTATCTAATTGCCTTGGCATCCCAAATGGCGGTCGTAGCTTACGTTGCCCATCTTTATTTTCATTCAAAAGCCTATCGTTTGGCATGTGGATTTTTAGCGCTCGCTTTAGTCCTCATGATGAGCCGGCGCATGGTGCCATTTTTTAGTTTGCATCAAAACATAACTGTAAGTGGGTTCGATGCGTTGCTAGCAGCGCTGATCTCGATTTTCATGCTACTAGGATTCATTCAATTCAAAAAATTATTGCTTGATCTCGAATACAAAAATATAGCATTCGATCAATCGTCTAAAAAAGACTCATTAACGGGAGCCCTCAGCCGTTCAGAAACCTTTGCTAGGGCCGAAATAGAAATTGAGAGAAGTTTGCGTGATGGCAGCCAAGTATCTTTTTTAATGCTAGATATTGATCACTTTAAAAATGTGAACGATCAGTATGGTCATCTAATTGGAGATGCTGTGCTGGTGAATTTAGTCAAGAATTGTCAACAGCAACTTCGCGTGATCGATATATTTGGTCGGGTTGGTGGAGAAGAGTTTTTCGCTGTTTTGCCAGGAAGCTCCAGGGAAGAAGCGCATCAAGCAGCCGAAAGATTGCGCCAATCCGTGGCGGCATCTGTTACTTCCATAAACCAAGGTCAACAGATTTCAATCACCATTAGTATTGGCATATCTACCCTGAATCCACACTATGTTGGCGAGCATGATTCAGGAAAAATATTAATGTTCTTTTTCAATCAGGCGGATATTGCGATGTATCGCGCTAAGGAGAATGGGCGCAACCGCATTGAGATTGAGGGTTGAATTATTAGCTCGATGTGCCGTCTAATTGAGGATCAAAAAGACAGACCTGATTTCTGCCTTTGGATTTAGCGCGATACATGGCCTTGTCAGCGTTAGCGCATAATTCAGCATCATTATTACTGTGATCAGGGTAAATAGAAACGCCAATACT
>CANBPJ010000099.1 GCA_947371415.1 Burkholderiaceae bacterium
GGATTTAAGCAGGCTAAGCAACTGGCATAAAAATCTTCACTGCATAGCTGGGGCGCCTGCCCTAACTTGGTGTACCCATCGATTAATAGTACATCAAACTTCTCTTCAGTATTTCTGAAGTACTCAGCTCCATCTGCCTCCAAAACCTGAAAGCGTGAATCATTCTCGGGAACGTGGAACTTATCCTTTAATGCAATGACCCGAGCATTGTTTTCTAAAACTACGATGGAAGCATGGGGTAGATATTGGTGGCAGTACTTAGCTAGTGACCCACCACCCAGACCAATCATGGCAATATTTTTGGGATTGCTGTGAAAGAGCAGAAATCCCATCATCGTCTCGGTGTAACTCACTACAAGACGTATGGGGGCCTGCATATCCATCAAGCTCTGGGTAGACTCACTATCAAAATAGAGCGCCTTGAACTTATTGCTTTCGACGATGTACGGCTCACCCTGCGTCCCATCGAACTTTTCTTTTAACTTGGATAAGCTGTTTTGCAGCGCCTGCAACTTGGATCCGCCAATTACTGACATTTGCTCACCATACTTGCAGAAGGCAAATCAACTCCACAGGGTATAGGACTCATCCCCCATGATAAGGGATGGATCACACCCTGATTCTAGGTAAGCAATACTGCGCGAAAGTCATTCACGTTGGTTCTGGTGGGGCCGGACACTATTAATGATCCAATTTTTTCAAAGAACTCTGCTGAATTATGTTGTCTCAAAGAATCATGCAATGAAAGGTGTGCTGATTTTGCATGCCTAGCGGTATCAGGACCATAAATAGCCCCCGCACTCATTTCAGATCCATCAATGCCGTCACTATCGGCAGAGAGGGCATAAATTCCTTTTTTTCCCTTAATCGTATTGGCGAAGCTGAGTAAAAATTCCGTATTTCTACCCCCGCGACCAGACGTACAACCAGTAACAGTAGTCTCGCCACCACTGAGTAATAGCATCGGTCCAGTATGTCCATTTTGTAACTTTGACATCTGGATTGCAATTAGGCCAATAGTTTCACCAACTTCTTTTGCCTCTCCTTCCAAGGAGTCTGACAGTATGATTGCTTTAATTCCTTTAAGCTGAGAATAAGCCTCCGCCGCCTTTAGCAAATCATTAGATGAAGACATCACAATTGGTGGTGTTGCTTTCTCGAATATTGGGTTGGAGGGTTTTAATGTTTCCAGCTCACCAGTAAGTAATTTTTCCCTAATAGAATCTGAAATGCTGATCTGGTATTGCGCAATAATTTCTAAGGCATGCTGACAGGTCGTAGCATCGGGCAAAGTTGGGCCACTAGCAATAATCGCAGGATCATCTCCAGGAATATCAGACACCAGATAGGTTGTTACCATCGCATCTTTGCAGAGCTTCAACAATCTCCCGCCTTTCACTTTGGATAAATGCTTACGAACACAGTTCATCTCATGAATATTGGCGCCTGAAGCCAGCAACTGGCGATTAATATCCTGCTTATCATTCAAGGTAATGCCATCTGCAGGTAGCGACATCAGCGCCGACCCACCGCCTGAGAATAAGCAAATCACATGATCATCTGCTTTGATATCAGACAATAGACTCAACATTGCATGGGCTTCTTTGCCCCCCGAATCGTCTGGTACTGGATGCGCTGCTTCGACAACCTTGATTCTTTCGCAGGCAATTCCATGCCCATAACGTGTAATCACCCGACCCTCAATTTTGGCAAAGTCTTCCGGACTCCAATAAAGATTCGCAGCATCCTCAAAGGATTTGGCCATTAAGCCAGATGCTTTGCCAGCCCCAATCACTATCAACCTGCCCTTTGGCGGCGTTGGGAAGGTGTCACTTAAGGCCACAAAGTTTGGTTTAGCCGCCTCAATGGCAACATCAAACATGTCTTTTAAGAAATTAATATTATTGTCTTGATTTAATTCAGTTTTCATATTTACCCTGTATTACGTAGTCCGGCAGCTATGCCATTGATAGAAATGTGGATACCTCTTTGCGCAGCTTCATTGCCGTCACCCTTCCGACAACTTTTAATTAACTCAATCTGAAGACGGTGCAGTGGATAGATATAAGGCATACGTCGCCGAATAGATTCCGCCAACTCTGGCGCATTGGCCAAACGCGTTTTATTGCCGGTAATTAACTCTATGGCGGCGATCGTTTTATGCCACTCCACCTGAATTCTTGAAAATATTTCTTGACGCATCGCCTGGTCTTCGACCAGCTCCCCATAAGCATCTGCTATCGACAGATCGCTTTTTGATAACGCCATATCAATATTCGAGATTAGCGTCGTGAAAAAGGGCCACTCTGCGTACATTCTCTTCAACAGCAAAAGGGTTTGATGGGTACTTCTGGTTGAAGTCTGTTCCATTAAGGCCTCAATAGCAGAACCCAAGCCGAACCAGCCTGGCAAAGTGAGGCGGCATTGTGCCCAGCTAAATCCCCAGGGAATAGCGCGTAAATCATCAATTTGCATGCCCGCTTTCCGAGAAGATGGTCTTGAGCCAAGATTTAATTTAGCAATCTCCTGGATAGGAGTGGCGCCAAAAAAGTATTCGGAGAATCCCGGCGTCTCATACACCAGACTCCGATAAGCAAGCATGCTGCTTTCTGACAGCAGGCTTGCAGCATTCCAAAATTCTTCTGGAGGTATGCTCACTCCAGAAAGTAGGCTGGCCTCTAGCGTTGCCGCCAACAATACCTCTAAATTACGTTTTCCAATTTTGGGATTGGAATACTTTGAGCCTATAACCTCCCCTTGCTCAGTGAGGCGAATTTGACCTTGGACCGAACCCAAAGGCTGGGCAAGAATCGCGTCATAACTTGGACCACCACCACGCCCAACAGTACCACCTCTACCGTGAGCCATTCTCAGGCGGATGCCCTTGCCAACTCCCTCCCCGAAGACCGCTGACAATGTGAGCTCAGCACAATAGAGCTCCCAATTACTGGTAAATATTCCTCCATCCTTATTGCTATCTGAATAGCCAAGAACAATATCTTGCTCAGCGCCCGATCGCTTGATCATGTCCAAGACTCCAGGAATGGCATAAAAGTCCTGAATAATTTGACTTGAATTACGCAAATCCGCGATGGTCTCGAACAATGGGGAAATAATGAGTTGGCACTGAGCAGCATTTTTTAGGGTGCCGCTAAATAACCCACCCTCTTTCTGCAACAACAAAACTTCTAGAAGGTCGCTGACGGTTTCGGTATGACTAATAATGTAATGACGAATTGCTTCTTCACCATAGAGCTCCCTCATAGACTTGGCGACAGAAAAAATCTCCAGTTCCGATTGAGCAAGCTTGCTATATGGAAAGTTGGGTACCTTGAGTAAGCTAGCATCATTTAGCGATGAGATCAAGATGGCTTGCCTTTGCTCTTCACCTAAACTCGAGTAATCTTTCTCAATTTCTGCAGCCTTGAGCAACTCAGAAATCACCTGTTCATGCTTATCGGAGCTCTGGCGCAAATCGACGGTAGCCAGATGAAAACCAAATACCTTAACCGACCTAATGAGTGATTGGAGGCGCCGATCCTCTAAGGCCTGTGGTGCGAATACCTGAAGTGAATGTGCAATTACCTGTAGATCGTCAATGAGCTCTGCTGGATGCTTGTATCGAGGCGACTGACTATCCTCAAACCCTTGAGGGCCAACATTCATTAAATTATGCAAGGTCTCACTCAAGCGGAGATGCATTCCTACTAAAGCCTTGCGATAGGGCTCATTAGCCCTGTGGGCATTCCCATCAGACGACTTATCTGCCAACGCCTTGAGCTCTGGGGTGGTAGCAACTAAGAACTCAGATAAGGATAGCTCTCTAGTTAAAAGCTGGATTTCCTTAAGGTAATGCTGGCAAATGAGAGTCCCTTGGCTGCGCATTGCATACTCCAGACTACGAGCATCTACATTGGGATTACCATCTCGATCCCCGCCAATCCATTGACCCATTCGTAAAAAAGATGAGGGTAACTGTTGGCCAAGTAATTTTTCTAACTGTTCGTATATTTTGGGAATTTCAGTTAAGAATGTGCACTCGTAATATGACAGCACATTCTCAATTTCATCGGCAACCGTCAATGTGGAGCGGCGCAATAACCTGGTGTGCCAGATTTGAATAATTCGAGATTGAATTTTAAGTGCGTTGTCCTCCAACTGCCTTTCCAATAATAAATCCCTAGTCACTCCAGCATATAGAGCCTGCAGATGAATCTGCTCGCGCTCTGATAGCAATTCAGCAATACAGCGCTCTGCATCTAAGATGCTTTTTCTCTGCACCTCGGTAGGATGCGCCGTCAGAATCGGAGAAATAAAGCTATCGCTTAAGGAAAGGGCAATCGAGTCATTATCAATACCCGCTGAACGTAAGCGCTCAATGCTGAGCTTAATGCTCCCATTCTGAAACTCACCCATTCTCTCTTCAAGCTCTAGTTGACGAGCAAAGTAACGGTCTTCTGCTAAATTTTCTAAGTGGCTGTAATAGGCCAGAGCCCGCAAGACCGTATTGATATCGTCTGGGGATAACCCCCTGAGCACACTTAATAATTTCTCTTTGGCGTTATCCGGAGTTTCTGAATACAACTCCTTCGAATACCGCCTAAGGGACGCAATAGCAGTATTGACATCATCACCCTCCTGACTTCGAATGACGTCACTCAACATTTGCCTTAATAAGGCTACCTCGGCATTAAATTGATCCTGATTACTGGACTGCTTAACGACAGGATCAGCTAGCGCAGGAGAAGTATTGTGCAAGATGGTAGTACGCTCTAGGATGAGGGTGACTGCTTCTTAAACCTTCTGCCCAATTTCAAAGTTCGCCATCTTCTCTAGGGCCTTGACCATGGCGGAATGATCCCAAGCTTTACCACCATGAGCGCTACAAGAGTTGAGCAACTCTTGAGCTGTAGCCGTATTTGGTAATGAGACCCCTAATGCTTTGGCACTACTGAGTGCAAGATTAAGGTCTTTTTGGTGTAACTCAATCCTAAAACCAGGATCAAAGGTTCTTTTGATCATGCGCTCACCATGCACTTCTAAGATCTTGGAGCTAGCAAAGCCCCCCATGAGTGCCTCGCGGACCTTAGCGGGATCTGCTCCGGCTTTGGATGCAAAGACCAGCGCTTCGGCAACTGCTTCAATGTTTAAGGCCACAATGATTTGATTGGCTACTTTGGTAATCTGACCGGCGCCATTGCCGCCTACTAAAGTAATGTTCTTGCCCATTAACTCAAATACGGGTTTTACCTTGGCAAAAGTCTCTTGGCTGCCACCCACCATGATGGTGAGGGTTGCACCCTTGGCTCCAAGTTGACCGCCAGAGACTGGCGCATCTAGATACTCACATCCCAGCGCATTCATTTGCTTGGCAAACTCTTTGGTCTCAATGGGGGATATTGAGCTCATATCCACCACGATCTTACCCTTGCCAAGGCCAGCAGCAATGCCGTTCTGTCCAAAGAGTACTTTTTCTACATCCGGTGTATCGGGCACCATGGTGATGATGATGTCTGCCTGACTAGCCACTTCAGCAGGACTAGCGCAGACGATCGCTGCGCTCTGAGCGAGCTCTTCTGGCACCTTGCTGCGAGTATTGATGAAGACCTCATGACCAGCAGCCACTAAATGGCCCGCCATCGGGGCACCCATAATTCCGAGACCAACAAAACCGAGTTTTAATTTACTCATGACTGCATTCCTAATAGGTTATTTTTTAATGTGTATTTACACGGGCTCTGTTGAGCAATCAATCTTGCTCGTACTGACCCATCCACCCAAGACCAGCTTCTGTGGTTCTGAGGGGCTTGTATTCGCAGCCGATATAGCCGGGATAGTTCAGGCGATCTAATAGATCAAAGAGATAGGCGTAGTTAATTTCGCCAGTCCCGGGTTCATTACGCCCTGGGTTGTCCGCCAGCTGGATGTGTGCAATTTTGCTCAAATACTTTTGGATGGTATTGGCCAACTCCCCTTCCATCCGCTGGGCATGGTAGATGTCGTACTGTAGGTAAGCATTATCAGCGGCAACTGCATCTAAGATGGCGATGCCCTGCTCTGTTTTGGAAAGATAAAAGCCGGGGATATCAAAGGTGTTGATTGGTTCAATCAGGAGTTTGAGACCCGCTTTTTTCAGCTCGCTCGCCGCATACTGAAGATTGCCTACCAAGGTATCGTGTAGCACTTGTGGATCAACCCCTGCTGGGGCTTTACCAGCTAAGCAGTTCAATTGTGGAACGCCAAGGAT
>CANBPJ010000100.1 GCA_947371415.1 Burkholderiaceae bacterium
GGTGAATGCCAGGTTTCATTATTGAGTCCTATTAGCGGGCAGCCGTTTTGGTCCAAAGACCTAAATACTTACCCAAGTTAAATGCAAATTATTAAAGCGGTAAAGGCGAAATTATGCCATGAAATCAACAACAAAGCGCACTTTTACCGCCTACGAAAGGCTAAATTAGCCGCCTTTACGCATTAAATCGAAGAATTCACCATTATTTTTGGTGGATTTGAGCTTATCAACAATAAAGTTCATCGCCTCAATATCGTCCATATCAGCCAATAACTTGCGTAAAACCCAGATTTTCTGGAGGTTTTCCGCTTTAACTAGCAACTCTTCACGGCGGGTGCCAGACTTGTTCAGGTTAATTGATGGGTAAACACGGCGCTCAGCCAAACGACGCTCAAGGTGAACTTCCATATTGCCAGTACCTTTGAACTCTTCGTAAATGAGGTCATCCATGCGGCTACCCGTTTCAATCAAGGCGGTAGCAATGATGGTGAGTGAGCCACCTTCTTCGACGTTACGTGCAGCACCAAAGAAGCGTTTTGGACGTTGCAATGCATTGGCATCCACACCACCGGATAGTACTTTTCCGGATGAAGGGATTACGGTGTTGTAAGCACGAGCAAGGCGAGTAATCGAGTCAAGCAAGATGATGACGTCTTTTTTCATCTCTACTAAACGTTTAGCTTTTTCAATCACCATCTCGGCAACTTGCACGTGACGCACAGCTGGCTCATCAAATGTCGAGGCCACTACTTCGCCACGAACAGAGCGCTGCATTTCAGTCACCTCCTCTGGGCGCTCATCGACTAACAAGACGATGAGAATCGCATCCGGATTGTTTGCAGCAATTGCATGTGCAATGTGCTGCATCATCACGGTCTTACCCGATTTTGGTGAAGACACGATCAAGCCACGCTGGCCATAGCCAATCGGGGAGATCATATCGATGATGCGGCCGGTGAGATTCTCTTCTGCCTTGATGTCGCGCTCTAACTGAACAACGCGATTTGGGTGTAAAGGCGTTAAGTTCTCGAACATGATGCGGTTCTTCAAAGCCTCTGGAGGCAAACCGTTGATCTTGTCTACTTTGACTAAAGCAAAGTAACGCTCGCCATCCTTAGGGGTGCGAACCTCGCCTTCAACACTGTCACCAGTGTGCAGGTTAAAGCGGCGGATCTGCGCAGGGGAGATATAAATATCGTCCGGAGAAGCCATATAAGAGGCGTCTGGGGAGCGTAAGAAACCAAAGCCATCAGGCAATACTTCCAAAGTACCGTCACCGAAAACAGATTCACCTTCTTTAGCGCGCTTCTTGAGAATGGCAAACATCAATTCTTGTTTACGCATCCGTTGGGTATTTTCAATCTCCAAGCTGGCTGCCATTTCAAGCAGGGCGGATACGTGGAGTACTTTGAGTTCAGATAATTGCATGTGGTTCTCGGGTGTAGATAAGGGTATGAATGTGTTTTGGGGTATCGCTGTCTAGATGGACATCAGACAGATTTGGGAAAACAGAGTTTGGGGGGGGTGTTTGCTAAAAAGAGGGGCACTGAATGTGCGTTGGAATACTGATGAACTAGATACTACACTAAAACAGTGAAAAACCACAGGCTCACCTAGTGAACCTGTGATCAAAGACTATTTACAGATGACTATCAATAAATGCAGTCAGCTGGGACTTGGCCAAAGCGCCTACTTTTTGAGCAGCAACAGTGCCGTTCTTAAAGAGGATCAATGTAGGGATGCCACGAATATTGAACTGGGCAGGAACGCCTTGGTTCTCATCGACGTTCATCTTGGCGATTTGGATCTTGTCGCCGTACTCGCCAGCGAGTTCTTCGAGGATAGGGCCGATCATCTTGCAAGGGCCGCACCACTCAGCCCAGAAGTCGAGGAGAACAGGTTTATCGGACTTGAGAACGTCTTGCTCGAAAGAAGCGTCAGTTACATATTTGATGCCGGCACTCATGAAAATTCCTTATTTGGTCTTATTTAGTTTTATCTAGTTACTGCGCTACAACGCTTATATTAGCAATAAGCCACACTTTCTGCCCAAAATTCAGAAGAAGTCCAAAAACACAACCTTAATGACCCGTCCATTTCCGACCATTTCTGATCAAGAGCGGCCATACGCTTGGGCCATCACGCCCAATGCTGGTGCTTTGCAGGAGCTTGCCGAGGGCATTTGGAATTGTGCAGCGCAAACGAACCAGCGCCCCTTAGTGGTGCTCAGTACAGCGGGCCCATTAATGGGGGTGAGAGCCGCCCTAGAAAAGTATCGTCCTACAAATCTCCCTGGTCACATTGCCTTTCTACCCCAAGTTATGAGCTTTAATGATTGGCTAGAGGCAGCCCCGGGCGCATGGAAGTTCCCCAAGAAACAAACAGATTTAGAGCGTTGGCTTTCTGTGTATGCCACGCTACGCAAACATCAAGAGCTGCAAGCCTGGTTTAAAGCGGAAACCGAAGCAGGCTCGTGGGGATTGGCGCAAGCCATCATCGCAGCCTGCGATACCTTATCTAACGCTATAGCGCCCAGCCTTCAACAAGAGCTACATAAGCTGATTGCTAATCAAGAAGAGGCAACTACTCAAAATACCCAATCTTGGATTGAGACCCTTGAGCCACTATTGGATCGCACTATTGGGCAGACATACCCAGCCCTTGCCAGAAAAGTAGTAGATCAAGAAGCGCAAGTGCTGCTGACATTTTGGAGGTACATCACCAGCCCAAGTGATCCCGCCTTCAGAAAGCAATTTGCCATGGCAGCCCATCTTGAGGCGGCTATTAAAACCTCGCAGACCAATACAAGACCATTAATTTGGGTGGAGACGGCAGATCCCACGCCGATTGATAAGCAGCTCATTCAGGGATATCTTGCTGATTACATGCGGTACGCCTCAGCGATCGAAGTGACGATGAACTGGGAGTCGGCCGCGCTCTGGCCTGAAGCGCTAAATCTAGAGATTCCGGAAGAGCAAAAGCTACAAATAATCCAAACCAACATCAACAATGCCCATCCAGAGCAGTGGCATTTGATCGCCGCCAAGCGATTTGAGGAGTTAGCGTGGGCAACGGCTAAAACAATTGAGCAACAGTTAATAGATGGAAAAACGAATATCGCTTTGGTGGCTCAAGATCGTTTAGTTGCCAGGAGGGCGCGTGCATTGCTGGCGCGTCTAGGCCCATCCCTCAAGATCCAAGATGAAACTGGTTGGAAGTTGTCCACTACCAGAGCGGCGGCAGCGCTCAATAGTTGGCTCGAGTTGCTGCGCGCTCCACCTGAGGGGCCCAGCGCAGCCGATCTATTAGAGTTTTTGCAGAACCCATTCTTAGATCTAGCGCAGTGTCTTCATTCCGGTGGTACACGCGATAAAGAGTCATTAAATGGCTTGGTGGCGCAGCTCGAAGATATTTTGATTGCTAGTCAAGCTAAATCGGGTTGGGAAACTTTTCATATGGCAATCGAGGGATCGGTCACACATGGTTCTGCAGCGCCCAATCCATTATTGCTAGAGTTACTCCAATCGATTCGTGGTCGACTCAATCGCTGGCGCGGAATCAAAATCAATTGCGCTCTTGCTCATCAATACCTGATGGATGATCTTGCTCTAATGGGTATGACCCAGGGCTTGGGCACAGACTCTGCTGGTAAGCAATTGCTCGAGCTTCTGGAAACATTTGATTTTGATGTAGAGCATCAGCAAATTGTCATGCGCTTAAATGAATGGCTGAGCTTATTAAAGACCGTGATTGAAGAATCTTCTTATCAAGAAAAAGGTGGCAGCGCTGCCGCAACCCTAAGCATCTTGCCGCTGAGCTCCACTCGTTTCCGCGAGTTTGAATCTGTTGTGATGGTGGGCTGTGATGAGCAACAACTTCCCGCATTCTCCGAGCCTCCATTGTTTTTCTCGGATGCCTTAAATCGATTGCTGGGTGGATCTAGCATTGAGGCGCAGTTTATTCAGCAAGCAAGAGATTTATCTCAATTATTGATCTCATTCCCCAGCGTTGATCTCCTATGGCAAAGCAAGAGTAAGAGTGGCGAACCGCTAAGACCATCCGCCTGGATCCAGCGCCTCCAAATTGATTTACCGAATTGGCGGGCAAGTAATGCCAGTACTTTATTTTCACCTCGCAGCGGCACTGCTTTGCCATCGAAAATGGCGATTGCCAAATTAGATGCTGATTTACCAATGCCGCTCTCAATGAGTCCGAGCGCTTACAAGGCTTTGCGCGACTGTCCCTATCGCTATTACGTCCGCAGCCTACTGGGCTTACGTAAGCTCAAGGGATTTGAAGAGGGTTTTGATGCATCGCTAGCTGGCCAAACTTTGCATAAGATCTTGCGTAATTTCTATCACGCCATGAAAAGTGAGGCACAAAAATCCGCCTCACCAATTACAACCAATCCAGAGCTACGCGGCGCTTGGATGCAAGATCAGCTAACACTCATCTCTGAACAGGTATTCAAGCGATTGATTGAGGGTGATGCCAGAGTCTTAGGTGTCTTAAGGGACTGGCAAAAACAAATCCCGAGTTTTATTCAGTGGCAGTTAGATCGTGAAACCCAAGGTTGGCAGTTTTACGATGCTGAAGTAAAGGTCGGCTTTGATCTGCCATTTACGGATGTAGATGGTAATGAACGTCATATTCGCATCGAAGGTTATGCAGATCGTTTCGATGTCAGCATCCATGATCCCAAAGCCGCATCCGTCATTGACTACAAGAATCAGAGTCTCACCAAGCTTGAGTGGCGCTCGGAAGTGGTATTGGATGATCCGCAGTTATTGATCTATGCCAGAGCTGCCAATGAGAGTACAAAAATCCCTGGACATACAGTGAATGCAGCTGATTGGGTAGCCTTAAAAGCCGATGTGAAGAAAGATGGCGATGGGGCTGAGCGTTCGGTAGGCATCGCAGATATGACAGCCCTCATGCAAGAATTTTCTGAACAAATGACTGAGGATGTGCAATCACTCTGGTCTGGTAAGGCACTTAAAGCATTTGCACCCGATAGTGTCTGCCAATATTGCGAAGCCAGAGGCATTTGCAGAAAAGGGATGTGGTGAGTAACTCAACTTTCCCGGTTGGTATTGCTTGCGATCCCCATCGCTCGGTGATTGTGTCTGCCTGTGCGGGTAGCGGCAAGACCTGGCTACTAGTTACCAGAATGGTGCGCCTGCTTTTGGCTGGCGCTAAACCACAAGAAATTCTGGCACTCACTTTTACTCGTAAAGCCGCCCAAGAAATGCGTGATCGACTCTATCGCTTATTAGAAGAGTTTGCGCAATCAAGTGATGAGCAACTCATTGGGCATCTAACTGAGCGTGGACTGAATGCCAATGAAGCAAAAGTATTGCTACCTATTGCTAAATCTCTCTATGCCAAAGTCCTAGCAAGCCCGCAAGGCATTGTGATCGATACCTTCCATGGTTGGTTTGGCAGGCTTCTGGGTGCGGCACCAATTTCAACTGGGATACAGCCTGGCTTTAGTTTGCGAGAAGATGCAAAGCGTTTGCAGGATGAGTGTCTTGATGATTGGTGGGGTAATTTGCCGCAAGGCATCCAAGCGCATTACGACACCTTGTTAAAGGCGCTCGGCGCAAGTGAGACCCAAAAATTCTTAATGAGTAATTACAGCCTCTTTAAGCAAAGAGGGGCTTGGACATTTTTCTCCCAAGCATGCAAGGCTCATGGCACCAGTCCCATTGAGAAACTCAAAATCGATTTACCCAGACTGAAGATCGATAATCCGCTCAACTCAGTTTGGAATGCTATCAATGCCAAAGCAGATTTAGAGTTTTTGCATCGCTGCTTTAGTAATAGCAGTGCTACTGAAATGGCCTATGCACCGATTATTCAAACAGCCATCAATCTCAAAGCCACTGAAGGCGATGTGATGAAGATTGCATTGATATTGCAGTCTGTGTTCTTGACGCAAGACGATACCAATCGCACATCGAATGACAAGGCTGCAGGCGATCTCAAGAAGTACCTCAAAAAAGAGAGTGAGCTAGACCGGGAGCAAGAGCATGTGACTTATAAACAAGCTTGGGCGGCCGCCTTCCTAGAATTTGTTGCTTGGAAAAAAGAGCAAGAAGCCTACGCG
>CANBPJ010000101.1 GCA_947371415.1 Burkholderiaceae bacterium
ATGTCGATGTTGGCGTGGTGTACAAGCACCAAACTAGTGCCTGTGGGTAAAAGATGTGGTGCCCACTCTAGCTCCCAACGCTTTATTAACAAGCAATTAGTGGATGCCGCTAGCAAGAATTTGGTGGTGGCGCGATTAAAAGGGGGCGACCCCTTGATCTTTGGTCGCGCGCAAGAAGAGATTGATGCGCTTGAACAAGCCGGAGTTTATTACGAGATTGTCCCGGGCATTACCACCGCCTTGGCTGCCTCAGCCCAATTGAAGCAGCCCCCAACGACCAGAGAATTAAGTCGAACCCTGACGCTGACCACTTTGCCTGGGCGTTGCGCCCATCCAGATCATAAAACTGCTATCTATTACATGGCTCGCGACCAGTTGACTGAAGTCGCTTCCACCTTACTTGCTCAGGGTTATTCGGCTGATACCCCAGTCTGCTTAATGGAATCCGTCAGCCTGCCATCGGAGCGCAGTTTTGCTTGCACATTAGATGAATTGCACCTTGGTGATATCCATCATCATTTTTTAGATAGGCAGCCTGTTGTCGTAATGGTGGGAGAGGTCTATCGAAAGCAATTGCAGTTATTGCGCCCATTAATTCAGCCTCAATTCAATTTCAACGTATTGCAAGCAGCATCTTAATTACTCACTAGGAGCTAAACATGAACTCATATCGCCCGTTTGATCCAGATAGACCTTTATTTAGTAATCGCTGTAGTTGTGGACAGCATGCATCCGAGTTAGATCATGCGAACTCGCTTTCATTAAAAATGGATGCGGAAGAGCAAAGTGCCGATTTTGTTGAGGCTAGTTTAGTAAAGGCTTTATTTCCCCAGGAAGATCGCAGACGTGCTTTTCTAAAGGCTGTTGGTGCAGGCGGTGCTATGAGTGCGCTCTCTGGTTTCTTGCCAGTCGGCGCCTTGCAGGCTATGGCTCAAGAAAAAGCCCCGCTTGAAAAGCCAGACCTAAAAATTGGATTTATCGCCATTACTTGTGCAACACCACTCATCATGGCTGACCCACTCGGCTTTTATAAGAAACAAGGTCTGAATGTGACTTTGAATAAAACTGCGGGATGGGCTTTGATTCGGGACAAGATGCTCAGCAAAGAGCACGATGCATCACACTTTTTATCACCAATGCCAATTTCCATGTCAATGGGTTTGGGTTCTGACCCCACTCAGATGCGTGTAGCTACTATTCAGAACGTGAATGGTCAGGCTATTACTTTGGCCAACAAGCATAAAGATAATCGTGACCCTAAAAATTGGAAGGGTATGAAGTTTGCCGTTCCGTTTGAATATTCAATGCACAACTTCTTGTTGCGTTACTACGTAGCGCAAGCGGGTTTAGATCCAGATAGAGATATCCAGATTCGCGTGACCCCACCACCAGAGATGGTTGCAAACTTACGTGCTGGCAATATTGATGGCTTCCTAGGACCCGATCCCTTTAATCAGCGCGCGGTGTATGACGAGGTTGGCTTTATCCATATCCTGACTAAGCAAATCTGGGATGGCCATCCTTGTTGCGCCTTTGGTACTTCGGAGGAATTTATTAAGAAGAATCCAAATACGTTTGCAGCCCTTTATCGTGCGGTATTAAATGCCTCTACGATGGCGCGTGATCCAGCAAACAGACCATTGATTGCAAAAGTCATTTCTACGCCGAACTACCTCAATCAGCCAGAGACTGTAGTGATGCAGGTGCTTACCGGCAAGTTTGCGGATGGCTTGGGTAATGTTCAAAACGTTCCAGATCGTATCGACTTCAATCCTATCCCATGGTATTCGATGGCAACTTGGATGTTGACCCAAATGCAGCGCTGGGGATATGTCAAGGGTGATGTGAATTACAAAGACATCTCTGAAAAAGTATTCCTGCTGACAGATGCTAAGAAGTATATGGGTGAGACCGGTATTGCTATTCCTGAGCAAGCCAAGTCAGGCTACAAGAAGGTCAAGATTATGGGTAAAGAATTTGATCCAAGTCAGCCAGCAGCCTATCTCAAATCTTTTCCAACCACTAAAGCGTGAATCTAAGGTTAATGAATGAAAATGTTATCAATTAAGATTAGAGGCGCAATTCTGTCGGTTGTGATTTTGCTCATGTGTCTCTTTATCTGGCATATGGCAACCACACAAAAGGTTGCGCCGCCCGCTGGAATATCGACCAACTCGAGCGAGTACAACAGCCTGATGGGTCAAAGTGGCGGGGAGTCTGTGCAAAAAACAGGATTCCCAACGCTGACGCAAATGGGGGAGACAATTTATAAGCAACTGTCACATCCTTTTTATGACAATGGCCCTAACGATAAAGGCATTGGTATTCAACTGGCCTATTCATTGGCGCGTGTTGCCTTGGGTTTTTTGCTGGCGATGATAGTGGCCATTCCATTTGGATTTTGGATCGGAATGTCGCCATTGGCTTACGAGGCATTTAACCCATTTATTCAGATCCTAAAGCCAATCTCCCCCTTAGCCTGGATGCCGATTGCGCTATACACCATTAAAGACTCTGCGATTTCTGGAATCTTTGTGATCTTTATTTGTTCTGTATGGCCAATGTTGCTCAACACCGCTTTTGGTGTTGCCAATGTCCGAAAAGAATTATTGAACGTGGCTAAGACACTAGAGGTCTCTCCTTTGCGGAAGGCATTTTTAGTAATTCTTCCTGCTGCTGCTCCGACCATCTTGACGGGCATGCGGATTTCAATGGGTATTGCATGGCTAGTGATTGTTGCTGCTGAAATGTTAGTTGGCGGAACGGGTATTGGCTACTTCTTGTGGAATGAGTGGAATAATTTGTCACTCTCAAGCGTGATTTTCGCAATTCTTTTAATTGGTATCGTTGGAATGCTGCTAGATACTGCATTCGGCAAGTTACAAAAGGCGGTTTCGTATGCAGATTGAAAATACTTTCCTGAAGGTCTCAAACCTCAGTAAGTCTTATACAGCAGATGCTCCTCCCGTATTTGAGGGTATTGATTTTGAAATCGAAAAAGGGGAATTCGTCTGCATTATTGGACACTCTGGATGCGGTAAGACCACCATCTTGAATGTGCTAGCTGGCCTTGAAGAAGCAAGTGGTGGCGACGCCATCATGCTGGGTAAGCGTATTCAAGGGCCTGGTTTAGAGCGCGGTGTGGTATTTCAAGGGCACGCATTGATGCCTTGGATGACTGTGCTACAAAACGTTGCATTTGCCGTTAAATCTAAATATCCCGATTGGTCAAAAGAGAAAATAGCCGATCATTCAAAAAAATACTTGGCGATGGTGGGCTTAGTAAATGCTGAGAGCAAAAAGCCCTCAGAGTTATCGGGCGGCATGAAGCAACGCGTTGGTATTGCAAGAGCATTTGCGATTGAACCAAAAATGCTATTACTTGATGAGCCCTTCGGCGCGCTAGATGCATTAACTCGCGGCGTTATTCAGGATGAGCTCTTAAAAATCTGTAAAGAGACCAACCAAACAGTATTCATGATCACACACGATGTTGATGAGGCTATATTGCTTTCCGACAAAATCATGTTGATGAGTAATGGGCCTAATGCTCGCATTGCTGAGATTGTCGTGAATACTTTGCCCAAAGGTAGAAAGCGTGCCAACCTGCATCATGATGCAATGTACTATCCGATGCGCAATCATTTGGTTGATTTCTTGGTGAATCGCTCAAAAGATTTACAGGTAAAGGCATCCAGCGGTGAACTGGCTGGATATAAGCCTTTGATAGTGCTCCCGGGAATTGATACACCCGTTACCCAATAAATTAAAACTTAAATCAAGGAGAAAAAGATGGATCGTTCAGTAGTTACACAAAAAATTATCGAAGCTAAAGTGCGTAATGGCATGAAGTGGAGCGATATCGCCAAGGCTATTGGCGAATCAAAGGAGTGGGTTACTGCGGGCTGCCTAGGTCAAATGACCTTCACCAAAGCTCAGGCAGAGGCTGCAGGCAAGTTATTTAATTTGACTGATGAAGAAATGGCTTGGCTTCAAATCGTTCCTTATAAAGGTTCATTGCCAACAGCAGTGCCAACAGATCCATTGATCTACCGTTGGTATGAAATCGTCAGCGTCTACGGCACTACGATCAAAGAGCTCATCCATGAAGAATTTGGTGATGGCATTATGAGTGCGATTGATTTCTCAATGGATATTCAGCGCGAGCCAGATCCAAAGGGTGATCGCGTGCAAGTAGTGCTTTCTGGAAAGTATCTCTCATACAAGACTTATTAATAAGTCCAGTAACTGACGGGTGCCCCAGCTAAATTCCTGGGGCCCAAAAAAAGCCCCTGAACTTTTATTCAGGGGCTTTTTCTATTGTCAGCTTGAGGGGTATTCAAGCCTTGCTTGCTGCAAATGAGTCCTCTGCAAATTTAGCAATACTTAATAGTTTTGCATCCTCTTTGTAGTTCCCAATCAACTGGATTCCCAGTGGCATTCCATTACTAGATTTAGTAAACGGGAGTGTGATTGATGGGGTTCCTAGCAAGCTCCAGAGAGCGCAAAAGACTGGATCTCCGGTAGAGCTGAGGCCTTTAGGGGCTTCACCACTTGCGGGTATGGATAGGAAAGCATCATATTGGCTGAAGTAGTCACCGATTGATTTTCTCAATCGTTTTTGTAGTTCACGTGCATTGATGTATTCAATGGCGGAGTGCTTACTACCTCGTTGAGCCAGGTCTTGAATATGAATACTGAGCAATTCATTGGAATTCTTGATATGGTCCTGATGAATCACTGCTGCTTCACAATCCATGATGAGATTCATCTCCTTGATGGCGTCCCAGTACTCGCCTGGAAGAGTAAGCGTTTCTACAGTGGCGCCTGCTGCTCGGAGAGTATCTGCAGCCGATTGAAGTGCCTTGGCTTGATCATCGCTGACCATATGATCGAATGCCGTAGTGAGCATCGCAATGCGAGGCTTCACAAAAGGCTTCATTTTGGAGGTTGGGCTAATAGAGATCTCCGGCAAGACAATGGAGTCTTCTTCGGAAAGATCGGTATTTTTCAGAAGCTGTAGGGCATAGGCCGCATCATCGACTGAGTGCGTGAAGAATCCAATGTGATCCAATGATCCAGATAGCGGGTGCGCTCCATCGCGTGGAACGGCGCCAAAGCTGGCCTTTAATCCAACGACGCCACAATAGGCTGCGGGACGCAAAATCGAGCCTTGTGTTTGAGAGCCAAGTGCTAATGGGACTATGCCGGCAGCAACAGCCGCTGCAGAGCCGCTTGAAGATCCACCAGGGGTATGTTCGGCATTCCATGGGTTGGTTGTCGGGCCTGGATTGCGCCAAGCAAATTCTGTGGTGACAGTTTTGCCAAAAATAACGCCGCCCAATTGGCGAATCTTACTGATGATAGGCGCATCCTCTTTGGGAGTGATGCCTTTGTAAATAGGTGATCCATTAGTGGTTGGAAAATCCTTGGTGGCAATGATGTCTTTTACCGCAACTGGAATTCCTTTTAGTGCCCCTGATCCTATTTCACTATCCAAAGTCTCAATGGAGGCTCTCTCTAAAAAAGCCTTCAGAATGGGTTCTTTAAGATCTGCCTGCATAGAGCAGTTAGCGAGTAGATCTTGTGGTTTAAGTTGATTCGACTGGATGAGTTCGCAAGCCTCAATAAGGCCAAGAATGTTGTTCATGGAATGATTTCTAAGTTAGGGTGGGGCAGTACTGGGCATCATCGATGCCCAGTAGCTTATTACTTATTTAATTAATAAAGCGTTTTTGATGTAAGTTTCATTGATGAAGTTTTCATACACTGGCTGCTCTTTTAAGTTTCCAAGGGCAATTTGTGTATCCATGGAAATCTTTAGTGCCTGAGGTGTAATTTGAACGCTCTTAGGGAAGACGTTTTCGCTCATCATACGATTAACAGCATTTTCTACAACCTGTGGATCTAGGGTTGGGAATTCTTTCTTCGC
>CANBPJ010000102.1 GCA_947371415.1 Burkholderiaceae bacterium
TTAGTCCGAATCTGATGAAATCTCTGAGTCACGCCTGATCCCAGTCATCTTGGCAAGCAGTCTCTCTAATGAGCCCCCAATAATGAGGGTAAATAAGATGGCGAACAAAGAGAGTGTTCCTAGAGCTAGCTCCCCAGCACCAAATGCAGCAGCAATTAAGGCGCAAGACCAAATGCTGGCAGAGGTGGTAAGACCATGCACTCTTTGAGAGCTGCGCTCTCGAATGATGACGCCGGCACCCAAGAATCCCAAGCCGGTGATGAGCCCCTGTAAGACGCGGCTCAGCGCTTGAACATCTGTCACTCCCAGATGCCCTATAGACATGACTGCTGTAGCAGATCCTATGGCGACCAAGGAGTGCGTTCTGATGCCAGCAGATTTATGGTGCATCCACCGATTCAAGCCTAGGATGATTCCAGCTGCAAGCGCCAAAAAGAGACGCAAGGCCATTTCACCGTAAAGATCAACATATTCCATAAATTCCATGGTACTTCAGTTCATTGGAAAGTTACAAATGAGCTAGATAATTTTTCTAATCTTGAGGGATAAATGGACGGCAGCGTCAGTTATATCCATGAGCACCATAAAATGATTAATGTGGCTAGCGTTCTAACTACCTTCGATTAAAGCCAGCGCTCAAGGGGGCTCCATTCAGCCTGCATTCTGTCGAGATACTTCTAATTTATTTAGCTCTAGGATTAATCAAACTGAAATATTCAATCCATATGATTGTGCAATGATAATATTCATTCTATAAAGGTTGATCGCGATGAACTACGGGACAAATGTAAATTTAGCGTCGATATTTCGTGCGCGCGAAACGAAATTGGGATTAGAACAATCGAATTCCAAAGAATGTTTGTTCGAGCAAAAATCTACTGCTGTGGAATCTCGGGCCGACGCATTTTTGATTGATCAAAAGTATGCATTGCAGCTTGATGAACTGATTTAGTGCTGGGCTGAGATGAGTCACCCCCAAAACATCCTTTTTCTTTGCTCTGGTAATTCCGCAAGATCAATTTTGGCTGAAGCCCTTGCCACAACCTTGAGTCATGGCCGTTTTATTGGTTACTCTGCCGGTGCAAAGCCTGTTGGCACAGTCCACCCCATGGCAATTGAGTTAATTAAATCGATGGGCTACCCATTGGAGGCCTTGAGGAGCAAGAGTTGGGATGAGTTTAGCTGCGAAGGGGCCCCCAGGATGGATTACATCATTACCCTGTGTGATTCTGCGGTTGGCGAAGATTGCCCATATTGGCCTGGACATCCATCAACCGCGCATTGGGGCTTTCCTGACCCTGCGGCAGTAGAGACGGGTGATGAGGCTATGCTCCATGCATTTAAGCAGGTAGAGATGGGTTTGCGCAATCGAATTGAGTTGCTGATGGATTTGCCAGCTGATAAGCTGGACCGCCTCGAGATTAGGGATCGCCTCCAAAGCATTCATCATCGGATTAAGTTTGGCGGGTAGTCTGCCTACGCCCATCCTGGAACTGTAATAATGTGCCCATCTTCCTCATTGGACTGGGTATGTCTGCCTCTCAAAAACCTCTCGCCGCATCATCAATGCCAGTTAAGTCTTCAGGACGATTTTCCGTTCTAGCCCCGGTAGAGGAGCATAAAGGCAAGCGACTCAGTATCGGGAGGCGCTTAAGAAATGGAAAGGCCTTGCGTAAGCAAGTGAGCTTTGCTCAACAAGGTGTTTATACGCCACCCAAGAATCGGGTTGGGCCGATCGAGATTCTGGAGAAGCAGGCTGAGACACGTATTCAGTCGCTCATTCCCATCCGTCATGAACGCATGTTGCAGTCGCCGTTCGCCTTTTATCGCGGTAGCGCCGCCATCATGGCCCAAGATTTGGCGAATCAACCCACTACCGATATTTCGGTTCAGCTTTGCGGCGATATGCATGTCTCTAACTTTGGACTTTTTGGTACCGCTGAACATCGACTTGTTTTCGGTATTAATGATTTTGATGAAACCCTTCCGGGAAGTTGGGAGTGGGATATCAAGCGTTTAGTTGCAAGTGCAGTGATCGCTTGCGAAGCTTTGGGAGGCTCTCAATCCCTTTCCAAAAAATTGGTATATCGCATTAGCTCAGAATATCAAAAGCGCATGGCTCAATATGCGCAGATGCCTTATCTTGATCTTGCCCAGCAATTTATCGGCGAGAAGGATATTCGTAAACACTTTAATAGCGTTCATCAGAAAAAGTTAGACGCTTATTTGAAGGAGACGAAGGGGCAGACCAATATCCAAGTCTTAGAAAAATTGACAACCTTGGTGGGTAAAAATCGCAAGATTATTAATAGGCCGCCCCTCATTGAGCATTTTGATACAACCATTCATGGGGTCCCTTTGGCTGGCTTAGTTGTAAAGGCGCTACAAAATTACAGCAGCACTTTATTGGCTGACCGCCAAGTATTATTTGATCGCTATACATTGCAGGATTTTGCGCGAAAGGTTGTGGGTGTTGGAAGTGTTGGAACAACTTGTATGGTGATGTATTTTGTTGGTGATAGCGAAAAAGACCCGCTGTTTCTTCAATATAAAGAAGCTCAAGAGTCTGTCTTAACTCCTTATCTAGGAAAGTCCATCTACACCAATATGGGCCATCGTGTAGTTGCTGGACAGCGATTACTACAAGGGGCTCCAGATATTTTCCTCAACGGCGGGGAAATTGAGCACAAAAAAGATCTCACTCAAGACTTTTATCTGCGACAGTTGCGGGATATGAAAGGCGGAATTGACGTGGGTCCTGGTGGCGTCTCGCTAAAGAACTTCCCGGACTACTGCAAGTTATTCGGCTGGGCCCTTGCATTGGGCCATGCTCGCTCTGGTGATGCTGCAATGATTTCGGGTTACTGCGGCCAGTCAGCGGAATTTGATGAAGCTATGTATTGTTTTGCTACGGCCTATGCCAAGCAAAATAAGTCTGACTACGATGTTTTTTGCAACGCAGTCAAGGATGGAAAAATTCAAGTGGCTAAGAAGAAAACCCTTAAGTAATTTTGATACCGGTAGGCTTTGCAGTGATATAGCCTACTGCAGCACCAAATCGATCCTTGTAGTTCTTTTGGATTAAGGGATTCAAAATCGGCATTACCTTAGCGTGTAATTTTCCCAGCCAATCGCCTGGATGTTGAAAGTTAGCAGTGATATAAGTCCAGCCATTCAGGTTATCAACTACGCTGAGACCAGTGGCTTCTGCGCCAGAGGGCATCGATGCAATTCTGCTAAGTTTCTTGGTATCAACGTTATAGGCCCAAATAAAATTATTCACATGGGTACTACTATCTTCACCAATAAAGAGAGTCCTTAGTTTTTCAGAGAACTTGAGGTTATCTGGATTGGAGATGGTGTTTGGGTCGGCCAAGTTCCCGAGTTCATCCTGTGCAATGTCTCGACCAACAAGTAGCGCTGATAGCTGACTGGGAACCCAATTACTCTTGATGAGGCCTCCTGATTGATCATGCTGATTACCCTCAAGCTTGCTAGTCATCACGGCGCCTGCGATTAAGGGTTTCTCAAGCTCAATCATGCTTTGTGCATTCCAACCTTTGCCACTTTTGATCATTGAATCCTGTATGTTTTGCAGGGCAAAGTACGCAACTTTGTCTTTGAAATTAGCGCAGGTTCCTTCCATCTTGCTAAAGCCCATACTGCCACCCATTAGGTAGGCGTACCGATGGGTTTCTAAAAATGCCGCAGCCTTTTCCATTCCAGGTTTTAGCTTTACCCAATGGGCTATGCCGTCGTAGTAAATTTTAGTAAACGTGTCGTCATTGGGGTCTGCTTTTAAAACGGTCATGATGTCGGACGGTTTTAAAGTCAATGCGAGTTTTTTGATTTCATCGCTAGTAGCGTGCCCCAGCTTGATCCAGGATAATTTCGTGCCTTCCTCTTTCGGATCTATGGAGAATCCCTGGCCTAGCTTGGCTACATAAAGCGTTCCAGCAGAAAGGTCGGCCTCTTGATCCGCAATAAAAAGGAATAGGCCGCTATTGGTGTAGTCATCACCCATCAGAACTGTTCTTCTATCAGGCATCACTTCAACCAACTCATGTGAAATACGGCCGAGACAATAGTGTTTTACAAGGGTGCCCGTTCCATCGGGATTGACGGTGACTTCAGGGAGGTGGCCGTAGTTGTATGGGTTTGCACTGGTTTCATTGCCATAGAGATTTTTACTAAAGGCCTTGAAGCGGGCATTCTCGTGCGCAAATGGAGCATCTGGTTCATATTCTTCGCTAGATAAATGGGTATTCCATGGCGATAAGCTAGCGCCGCAAGTAATCCATAGGCCCTGAGCGCTAGAGGTATCTACCGGTGCGTACTTCACCAGAGTGAGTTTGCCATTCGCTGGATCTTGATTGAGTGTTAAGACGGCAATTTGGGAGGGCAGGACACCGTACATTTTTTCATTGCCCTGATTGGCATTCGTGTATTCAAATTGAACCACTGCAAATACCGTATTGCCGCGCACCCCCTTCACATCCGCTTTCTCAAGCTTCAATAAAGATGTGCCATCTGGACAATCAGAAAAGAATTGCCTCTCTTTGCCCGATACGGAGTTATCCATAATCGGCCTATTGTGAATATCTACATACCCTCCAGCTAATATTTTTCCATTCTTGCCGTCTGGAACCATATCTCCAGTGATAAAGAATGGCTCATAAGCGAGTTTGTATGCCTTTTTATTCCCGTTCTGCATGGTAATTTCAAGCGTGGATCCCACTGAAGTGGTGGCCATTGCTTCTGGATTGGCTAGAGAAGGTGCCTCCATGGAGATAAATTCTGCAGACTGGAATCCCGAAGCACCTTGGGCGGCAAGTGCGGGAGAGCCATTAAACAGCGCAGTAAAACCGGCAGATCCTATGGGCAGCATGGGAGCGCTAACAGCCAATTTAATAAATGAGCGACGCTGAAGTGCTGTAGGGTTTGACATAGGAGGTATGTTTTCTCTTGATTGGGCTTGTAGTGGGTGCAAAAAATAGCAATGGGGCCATTACTTGGGCAATCTTTTATTGTCTAGCCCGAATATGACAGTTTGATTAACGCCTAACAGATCATGGCTCCAGATTCAGGACTTGGTTGCAGATGAGTATGATGATCGTATGGAGTCTTTAAACAACATCAATTTCATCTCATTGGCTGATACGGCCGTGAGCCTCTCAGCAGCCTTTATTTTTGGTGGCTTAATTGGACTTGAGCGTCAATTTCGTCAACGTACTGCAGGGCTGAGAACCAATATCTTGGTTGCGCTGGGTGCTGCCATTTTTGTTGATGCTGCTAATCGGCTAGTGGGGCATGAAGGTGCTGTTCATGTGATGGCCTACGTTGTTTCAGGTATTGGCTTTTTAGGTGCCGGTGTCATCATGCGCGAAGAAGGCAATGTCCGTGGAATTAATACTGCTGCAACACTGTGGGGTTCTGGTGCGGTCGGGGCGCTAGCAGGCGCTGATTTGATATTAGAGGCTGCTTTGGCAACCTTTTTTGTATTGGCTGCCAATACACTGCTTCGTCCCGTGGTGAGTCTAATTAATAGGCAGCCCTTAGACACAGAGTCTGTTGAGGTCACGAATTCTGTTTACATCATTACCCCAAAGCATTCTCAAAAAATCGCACTCAAGCAATTCATTGAAACTCTAGAAGCCGCCGGGTACCAGACACAGGATGTTGAGGTCCATCAATTTGGTAGTGATGACGTAGAGATTCAGGCGGTACTGACTGCTACGGCAGTGGAGGGCGATCAGATGGATGCTTTAATTGCGAGGCTAGCGGGCCTAGATTACGTCAATCAAGCGTTCTGGAGTCCTAGCACTACCGATTAGTTGTATGGCTTGCATTGAGAATGCCTGTCTTGATGTTGAAATATTTTGAGTTCAATATCTGAACGGTGAATACCTTATCCTCAAATCAGAAC
>CANBPJ010000103.1 GCA_947371415.1 Burkholderiaceae bacterium
ATTTTGGTATCGATTTAATTAATCAAATTAAGCTGGAGAACCCGCAGTTATGGACTTCCGCGTTCAAAGATGAGATCAAAGCCATCTTCGAAAAAGCAGTGGAATTAGAGTACCGTTATGCAGAGGATACGATGCCTCGTGGAGTGCTCGGATTGAACGCGCCGATGTTCAAAGGTTACCTAAGATACATCTGTAATCGTAGATGTTTGCAAATAGGACTTGACGCGATGTTCCCAAATGAAGAGAATCCATTCCCATGGATGTCAGAAATGATTGATCTGAAAAAAGAACGAAACTTTTTTGAGACACGCGTTATTGAGTATCAAACCGGTGGTGCGCTAAGTTGGGAGTAGTTGCTAGATAAAAAGCGTATGGCCGGCTAAATAGGAGATTAGACGGTTGGATAGTTTTAAAAGTCAGCAAAACCAGACTCAAATCCGAAAACCCTTGTCCAAGGGTGTCCGGGCTATTCTCTCTATTTTTTCCAGCAAATCTAAGAAGCCGTTGTCCTTTGGGGCAACGGCTTTTTTTCCAGGATTCATTAGCGTGCAGCACCTAGCATCAAGCCGCGCGCCGATGAATGGCTCGCTCGTCGGATCCAATAGGTTGCAAAACCAGGCGGAAATGAATGGTCGGGTCTTCTTAATCGGTAGTTTGTATTAATCCTCACGTGAAGGAGCATTACTATGGCAATCGCCAAGAAGAAAGTTGCTGCAAAGAAACCAGCTGCAAAGAAAAAAGTAGCTGCTAAGAAGCCTGCTGCTAAAAAAGTAGCTAAGAAAGTTGCTGCTAAGAAGCCTGCTGCTAAAAAAGTAGCTAAAAAAGCTGTTGCTAAGAAGCCTGCTGCTAAAAAAGTAGCTAAAAAAGCTGTTGCTAAGAAGCCTGCTGCTAAAAAAGTAGCTCGTAAAGTAGCAAAAAAAAAGTAAGTAAGCCTGCTGTGAAGAAAGCGGGCAAAGCTGTAAAAAAGCCCGTGGCTAAAAAAGTTGCTGTTTCAACAACGTTGAATCCTGCTGCTGCTTGGCCCTTCCCAACTGGCACACGTCCATAAGCTCTGCTTGTAGACGAGTGAAGTTCAAAGGGATCTCTCACGAGATCCCTTTTTTATTGCTACTGGTGAAACTGATTAGCTTTAGAGTGCAAATCCAAAGGCAGACTTGAATTGCGAGGCAATCTCATCTTTGCTCATTTGGTGATTTTGTGGTCCCTGATGGGTAATTTTGATCGAACCCATCAAGCTGGCTAAGCGACCGGTCGCCTCCCAATCCATGCCGTTTTCTAATCCAAACAGCAAACCGCCGCGGAATGCGTCGCCACAACCGGTTGGGTCCACCACCTTCGCTGCCGGTACCGGTGGAATCCCGATACATTTGCCATCAACGTAAATATCTGCACCCTCCGAACCCTTGGTAACGATCAAGGCTTTTACTCTTTCGGCAACTTTTGCGAGGCTCAAGCCCGTTCTCTGGGAAAGCATTTCGCCTTCATAGTCATTTACGGCGAGATAGCTAGCAATATCGACGAGCTCTAAAAGCTCTGGACCGTTAAACATCGGCAATCCTTGGCCCGGATCAAATACAAATGGAATTCCAGCTTCAGCTAGCTGATGACAATGCTCCCACATGCCTTGGCGCCCATCTGGGGCAACAATACCGAATTTTGCTGCGCCTTTGGCATTCTTGCTACGCTCGGTAACCACTGCGGAAACTTGGTTTAGGTGAGACTCCCCCATTGCCCCCGGATGAAAGGCGGTAATTTGATTATTGGCTTGGTCGGTTGTGATCATGGCTTGAGCAGTAAATGCCTGTTCAATCTGCCGAATATGCGTCGCATCAATCTTGAGATGCTCAAGGCGATCAAGATAAGGTGCTGCGTCTCCACCTACGGTTGCCATGATGATGGGATCACCACCAAGAAGACGGAGGTTGTAAGCAATATTGCCGGCGCAACCACCAAATTCTCGGCGCATGGTGGGTACTAAGAAGGCCACATTGAGAATGTGAATTTGCTCTGGCAGGATTTGATCAGCAAATTTGCCTTCAAAGTTCATGATGGTGTCGTAGGCGATGGAACCGCAGATCAGGCTGGCCATAAATAATTCTTTCTAATAAATATCAATTGAAGTGATGGTTGCTAGGTATTTGTAATCTGTTTTAGGGATAAAAAATTCTGACTCGATATCCCGCAGCATTTTGTGGGAGAGAAATGGGCAGCTCTGAGCGAAAAATTTCACCAGAAGGTGAACCCTGACGTAAAAATTGCGGATGTGAATCTCGCCAAGCGATAGGGAGCCACTCTTGCGGCGTGAATTGAATCGTTTTGATTTCAGATTCTTCTGCATCGGTGAGCGAAATTTCTAAATTGGGGAATAAAACAGGGATTGCAAGACGATTTTGTATTTCAACTTGTAGTGCAGATTGATTTAAAGCGTTTTTAAGGCCCTCTCGCGCGTTTTCGGGAGTGAGGGTGACTAAAGTTATTTTCCACGCAGCAAAATCGCTTACAGAGCGATTCACACACCCTAGTGCGCGACACAATTGTTCATCAAACTTCTGCAAAACAGAAAAGCCAGTTGTTGCAATTGCGGAGGAAGTGCCATCAACGCGTGTTGCTAGTGTTGGTAGTAGAGAATTTCTAGAGAGGTGCTCGCCAACAATGACGAGCAAGACGAAAAAAAGACTAAGAAGGATTAATTTAAGACTTTTTTTTTGAGCAGGCACAGAAGTTTCTGTGTTTTTGCTTGCTAATCGCGCTTTGTCTTCATTGGGAGGGAGTGTGCCGTGCAAGCAAACCCAACCTTCACTTTCTTTCCAGACGGATAGGGTTAGCCATTGGCTATACGTCGCAATGACTTCTTCGGCTTGGCGGGCAAGAACGCCTGACAAGACAATTTTTCCACCCACACGCATCTTGTTGACTAATGCAGGAGCAAGCACTTGCAATGGATTGGCCAAAATATTGGCCATCACGATGTCGTATTTGGTTTCTGCTGCAAGTTCTACGGCATTTTCATTTGGCAATACAAAGCGAATGACGGTGTTATTGATTTCTGCATTGCTACGTGCGGCAACCATTGCTTGCGGGTCAATATCAGTGCCTACCACTGGATTACAGCCCAGTTTTGCAGCGGCGATTGCCAGAATTCCAGATCCACATCCGTAATCGAGCAGACTTTGGTTTGCTAGTTGGGTGTTTTGCTCCAGCCAGAGCAAGCAAAGGTGTGTTGTTGGATGGCTGCCGGTACCAAATGCCAGCCCCGGGTCTACCGCTAAGCAAATCGCCTTGGGATCAGTTGGCGCTTCATGCCAGGAGGGTACAACCCAAATACGCTCACCAATCTGAATCGGTGCAAATTGACTTTGGGTTAAGCGAACCCAATCTTGCTCTTCAACAATCTTTTCTTCAGGCGCCGGAAGGTGAAATCCTGCTTCCTTGAGAGCGGCGAGTAATTCTGGAATGAAATTCACCGCATCAGAATCGTCCATCTCTGGATTGAATAAGGCCGTTACAGAAGAGCGATCCCAGGCTTGAACCTCTGGCGAGAGTCCGGGTTCGCCGTAGAGTGGGTTTTCATCGTAACCACCGGCAGCATCGTCCTCAACCGTAACGGAAAGGGCGCCCACTTCCAGCAAGGCATCACCCAAAGGCTCTGCAATCTCTGCTGGAACTGTGAAAATGAGCTCACGATAGGACATACTTACCCCAGATCAACATCAATTAATTTAAGACTTACCGCGACTAGCGGCTTGCTCTTCAAGGCGATGCTCTAAATAGTGAATGCTAGTGCCACCTTCAATGAAGTTTGGATCCAGCATTAATTCACGATGAAGCGGAACGTTGGTTGTAATGCCATCGATCACCATCTCAGAAAGGGCAATTTGCATGCGGCGGATCGCTTGTTCGCGAGTATTGCCATAAGAAATCAACTTGCCTATCATGGAGTCGTAATTGGAGGGCACTACATAACCACTGTAGGCATGTGAGTCGACACGAATTCCAGGACCGCCCGGCATGTGGAATGAACCAATTTTTCCTGGACTTGGTGTGAATTTAAATGGATCTTCTGCATTTAGGCGACATTCAATGGCATGGCCACGTAAAACAATGTCTTTCTGGCGATAGCTGAGCTTGAGACCAGCAGCGATGCGAATTTGTTCTTGAACGATATCAACGCCAGTAATCATTTCAGTTACTGGGTGCTCCACTTGAACACGGGTATTCATCTCAATAAAGAAGAATTCGCCATCTTCGTATAAGAATTCAAAGGTGCCGGCACCACGATAACCAATTTTTCTGCAGGCTTCGGCACAGCGTTCACCAATTTTGGCAATCAAGCGACGATCAATGCCGGGGGCCGGGGCTTCCTCAATCACTTTTTGGTGACGACGTTGCATGGAGCAATCACGCTCCCCTAGCCAAATAGCGCTTCCATGAGTATCGGCCAAAATCTGAATCTCTACGTGGCGAGGTTTCTCCAGAAACTTCTCCATGTAGACCTCTGGATTGCCGAAAGCGCGACCAGCCTCTTCTTTGGTCATGTTGACCGCATTCAGTAGTGCAGCTTCTGTATGAACGACACGCATGCCGCGACCACCGCCACCGCCAGCAGCTTTAATAATGACTGGGTAGCCTACTTTTTTTGCAGTAGCGATAATTTCTTTTGGATTGTCTGGCAATGCGCCTTCAGATCCGGGCACGCAAGGAACACCTGCTTTAATCATCGCGCGCTTGGCAGAAACTTTATCGCCCATCAGGCGAATAGATGCCGCAGTTGGCCCAATGAACGCAAAACCGGATTTTTCTACGCGCTCTGCAAAGTCGGCATTCTCGGAGAGAAAGCCATAACCTGGGTGAATCGCTTCAGCATCCGTGACTTCTGCTGCCGAAATAATGGCTGGCATATTGAGATAGCTGAGTGGTGATGGGGCTGGCCCGATGCAAACGGCTTCGTCTGCAAGCTTCACGTATTTAGCTTCTTTATCTGCGGTTGAAAACACCACCACAGTTTTAATTCCCAACTCGCGACAGGCGCGTTGGATGCGGAGAGCAATTTCTCCCCGATTGGCAATCAGAATCTTATCGAACATGTCGGCTCTGAGTTAAGTAACGGTGAATTGGAATGGATCTAGAGAAGATCGATTGAGAATCAATTAAGCGATGATGAACAGTGGCTGATCAAACTCAACGCCCTGGCCGTTTTCACACAGAATTTGCTTAATTACGCCAGCTTGCTCAGACTCGATCTCATTGAGGAGCTTCATTGCTTCAATGATGCACAGTGTTTGACCAACCTTTACGGTGTCGCCTACTTTGACGAAATCCGGGGATTCTGGATTTGGTGCGCGATAGAAAGTACCCACCATTGGCGAGCGAGCTACAAAACCGGTTTCTGCAGGGGCTTCTTCTATTGCTGGCGCTGGAACAGCTGGCGCTGCTACAGGGGCAGCTTGCATCGGTGCTGGATTGGCATAAACCACTTGACCGGCAGGAGCTGAAGATCCGGCATTAACAATGCGAACACGATCTTCACCTTCGTTAACTTCTAATTCAGAGATTCCTGATTCAGAAACAAGGTCAATTAGGGTTTTTAGTTTTCTCAGATCCATGGAAAAGCTTCCTCTCTTGTAATTCTTAGTTAATCTTTATTTTTGTAAACGCACAATTGCTGCTTGCAGTGCTAATTCATAGCCAATTGCGCCGAGTCCACAGATCACGCCGGTGGCGATATCGGATAAATAGGAGTGTCTGCGGAACTCTTCACGTTGGTGAATGTTCGATAGATGTACTTCGGTAAATGGGATAGCAACTCCGGCCAGGGCGTCACGCAGGGCAACGCTGGTATGGGTAAAGGCGCCTGGATTGATGATGATGAAATCCACCCC
>CANBPJ010000104.1 GCA_947371415.1 Burkholderiaceae bacterium
AATATCTATAAGGAGCTTCACTTGAACAAAGCAGAACTAATCGCAGCAATTGCTGACGACGCTGAGATCTCAAAAGCCAAAGCTGAATTTGCATTGAATTCTGCTATTGAGCAAATCATTAAAGCTGTTACTAAAGGCGACTCAGTACAGCTGATCGGTTTTGGTACTTTTGCTTCTGGTAAGCGTGCTGCACGTATGGGTCGTAACCCAAAAACTGGCGAGCCACTCAAAATTGCTGCTGCTAAAACTGTTAAGTTTTCTGCTGGTAAGGCATTTAAAGATTCAGTTAACAAGCGTAAGAAGTAATTCTTGCTTTGTTGATGAAAAAGCCCGGCATGCCGGGCTTTTTTGTTTCTGGAAGAAACATAGACTCCTGCGTAACGCCTTCGATCGCGTTGACTAGCTTTGCACTAGCCGTCGATGGCGATGGATGCTCATCAAAATTCCCGCCCCAAAACCTAGTGTGACTAGAGCGGTGCCACCATAGCTGATGAATGGGAGGGGAACACCCACAACCGGCAATAGTCCACTCACCATGCCGATATTGACAAAGGCGTAGGTAAAGAAAATCAAGGTCACTGATGCCCCTAGTAGGCGAGTGAAGAGATTGGGCGCGCTTGCTGAAATGGCTAGGCCTCTTTTAATGAGCGCAAAGAAGAGAGCCAGTAACACTAAATTACCCAACAATCCAAACTCTTCTGAAAACACAGCGAAGATAAAGTCAGTATGTTTTTCTGGAATAAATTCGAGGTGTGCTTGTGTACCCTGAAACCAACCCTTACCAAAAAAACCACCAGAGCCAATCGCAATCATCGATTGAATTGTATGGAAGCCTTTTCCAAGAGGGTCACTACTCGGGTCAAGCAATGTGCAAACTCGATGCTTTTGATAATCGTGAACGAAAGGCCATACAACATCATGTGCGCAAATGGTGTTGCCAAAAATAACAATGAGGATGATGCCGAAGGCGCCAAGGCCTACGAATGGCAATATCCATTTCCACGGTAAGCCGGCAAGAATGATGACGTACATACCTGCTGCAAAAACTAATAGTGCGGTGCCTAAGTCAGGTTGACGCGCGATCAGCAATACCGGGATGCCGAGAATGATGGCGGCGATTCCGTAGTCCCAAGATTTTTGTATGCCCTCACGTTTTTGAAAGTACCAAGCCAACATCAAGGGCATGGCAATCTTCATGATCTCCGAGGGTTGAATCACTACTCCGATATTGAGCCAACGCCTCGCACCTTTTTTAATCAGTCCAAATGCAGCCACTGCAATGAGTAGGGCGACGCCTGCTGCATAAATCCAAACTGCTGCAGTCTCTAGCCATTTTGGTGGAATGCGAGAGACTGCCCACATCACGACAAAGGAGAGTGCTAAGTTACGAAGCTCATCTTCAAAACGAACGGGTGTGTTTTGGCTGGCCGATAGAAAGGTAACAAACCCGACGACCGCCAAGCCAAGCAAAATAAGGCCTAGCTGGCGATCCAGTCCGCTAAAAATACTAAGAAATAGGTTCTTAGCTTTTTTTATGGCGCTCTTTTCCATTCAGGAATCTCCTTAGGCCATTTACCCTCAAGATAAAAATCCAGTGCCTTGCGTGCAATAGGCGCAGCGTACTGCGCACCAAATCCAGCATTCTCAACAACCATCGCAATCACGATAGTGGGTTTTTCTGCGGGAGCAAAAGCAATATATAAAGCGTGGTCACGTAAAAATTCTGCAGTAGCACCGTGTTTATATTCTTTCGAATTCAAACTAAAGACTTGGGCTGTTCCAGTTTTGCCGCCGACTTGATAGCCTGTACCTTTAAATACGGAAGCAGAGGTTCCTGAATTATTAACTTCCACCATCGCCTTCTTCACTACCTCAATGTTCTCGGGAACCAGATCAATGCGATAGCTTTCTTTGGGTGTAGTCAATGTGCGGTGTCTGGTGAAGGGATCTTCAATCGCTTTCACTAAATGTGGTTTCATCACAATGCCGTTATTCGCCATATTGGCCATGGCATGCGCTAACTGCAGAATAGTAAAGGCGTTGTAGCCCTGACCAATGCCTAGGGAGATCGTTTCACCCTCGTACCATTTTTGCTGCTCTGGTTTCTTGAACGTATTTTTCTTCCACTCGGTGGATGGCAATACGCCTTTTGATTCGCCTTGTAAATCAATGCCGGTAATTTGCCCAAAGCCAAAAGGCTTCATGAAGTCATACATCATATTGACACCCATATCGCGTGCCAACATGTAGTAATAGGTATCGCAAGATTCAACAATCGACTTTTGCATATCAACAATGCCGTGCCCACCTTTTTTATCATCGCGAAAGGTGTGATTGCCGAAATCAAAATATCCAGGATCAGAAATCGTTTGTGATGGTGTGCGCTTTTTGGTTTCTAAAGCAGCAAGCGCCATAAACGGTTTATAGGTTGATCCAGGCGGATAGATTCCTTTGAGCGGTCGGTTGTAGAGTGGCTTTTGCGGAGAGTCATTTAACTCTTTCCAGGTTACTGAATCAATGCCCTCTACAAAATCATTGGGATTGAAGTTTGGCTTAGAGACAAAGGCCAAAATATCACCGGTCTCAGGTTCAATTGCTACAAATGCCCCGCGGAAATTTCCATAAAGTTGTTCAACCAAATACTGCAGTTTGATATCTACTGACAGGACTACATTTTTCCCTGGCACAGAAGGCGAGCTAGAAAGTGTGCGCACGGGTTTGCCACCCGCAGTGATTTCCACTTGGTCATATCCCGGCACGCCACGCAAAACAGCTTCATAGCTTTGCTCTAAACCGATTTTTCCAACGTACTGAATGCCGGGCAAAAAAGAGGTCTGCAATGCATCGGGATCATCCGCTTTGGAGTTCTCAATTTCGGCCTGCATACGCTCTTTATCGCGCTGAGAAACACGCCCGATATAGCCAATTAAATGAGAGGCTAACTCGTTGTAGGGGTACTCTCGAAAGCTGCGGGCGCGGATCTCCACCCCTGGGAATCGATAGCGATTGGCCATAAATCGGGCGGTTTCAGCCTCGGTCAACATGGATCTGAGGGGGAATGTCCCCATTTTTCGAGAATCTTCGAGGGAGCGCTTGAAATTACGACGATCTCTTGGAGAAATCAGCACGATTTTGGAGAGTTCATCAATCAACTCATCCACATTGCCTTTGACTTCTTCAGCATTCACGTCCAGGGTTAGGGCGGAATAGTTCCTTCCAATCACAATGCCATTACGGTCTATCAGGAGGCCTCGGTTGGCTGGCGCGGGCACTAAGGCAATACGATTGTTTTCAGCGAGAAGCGCATATTTACCGTGACTCACTAGCTGCAACCACACTAGACGTGTAATCAATAATAAGAAGCAGAAGGTAACAAACAAAGTCGCAATATGAATGCGCTCTTGAAATGAGTCGAGATCCGGTTTTTTAAACGAAACCATACCGCTCTCTAGATGGGGCGATTGTGATCAACGTCAATTGGGCGACGTTGGGGCGATAGCAGGATGCGTGTTGCCAAGGGCCACAATAATGCTTCGACCAGCGCCTGAATAGCGCCAGTCAATGCCCACCAATAAATTTCGCCGCTTAACAACCAATGTGCCAGTACGGGAAATAGCGAAACCAATAAGAAGATGGGTAAAAGGTGGAGGGCTTGCGTCAAAACGGATAAAGCAATAATTCGCCGATGCCAGGAGATTGCCAGAAAAGCAACTAATGAGTAGCTAAAGGCATGAAGACCGAGCAAGTCTGAGTTGTGAACATCCATCAACAGGCCGAGAGTAAATGCGATGATTACCCCCACATAGCGATGTTGGTGGATATTCCAAAACACAATACAAATAATCAACCAGTCTGGCACCCAGCCGTAATTGCCAATTGGTAAGAGATTTAACAGCAGCGCACAAAACAAGCTGAAATAAATAAAGACCGGATTGACCGGGCGCAAGATGTAGCCACTTTGAAAGTCGATCATTGCATCCCTCGCGTACGAGTTTGGCGACGGCCTGGAGCATTTGTCAAAGGCGCGCCAGGTTTGCTTGTCGCAATGGGCGCCTTTGCATCCCACTGTGGATCGTATAGCAGTGCCAAGGCTTGGCGATAGCGGTTGACTGGCGCAACTGGTACACAAAATACATTCGAAGAGTTTTTATCGGCATTGCGTTCAATGCGACTAATTACTGCAACAGCAAAGCCTGGAGGATAAACACCATCAATGCCAGATGTAATGAGCACATCACCCACCTCTAAGTCGCTGGCTACGGGAAGATAGCGAAGCTCAAGAGGATTGCCGCGCCCTGCACCAAACACTGCTGCCCTTAAGCCGTTACGGGCCACTTGCACGGGTACTGCAAAGTCGCGATCTTCTAGTAATGACACTTCAGCGGAGTGATCGTAGATGCGTACTACTTGACCCAGGATGCCTGAGTCATTGGCGATGGGGTTGCCAAGCTTGAGGCCGTCATCGCTGCCACGATTCACTACGATGCGTTGAGAAATGGGGTTGGGTGGATTAAATAAAATCTCTACCGGCAAAGTTTTAAATGGCACATGCTTTTGTAAGTCCATGAGCTGTCGCAGGTTTTGGTTTTCAACCATAAGAAATTCAGATTGATTGGCAAGCAAAGAGAGCTCTGCTTGACGTACTTTCATTTCCTGGTTTTCTTTATCGAGCGTGCCGCGCGTTGTGAAATATTCTGATGTTGCTTCATACGCGTTGCGCGGCAGCATCATCACATACTCCAGTGGACGCAATAACCAGTTGACATTATTGCGAATTGGATCGAGCGCTTTAAAGCGAAAATCGATCAACATCAATGCGATGCTGATCGATAGACAGACAATCAGTTTGACTAAAGCCGGAACGCCTTGTCTGAAAAGAGGAGGGGCGCTATGTTGCAAGTCCCTAATCGACGCTTAAGTCAATTACTCTTGTGAGAACACGCCGCCCAGCTTGTCCATGCGCTCTAGGGCAATGCCGCAACCACGAGCGACGCAAGTGAGGGGATCTTCAGCAACATGAATTGGGAGACCAGTTTCTTCGAGCAGTAAACGATCCAGGTCACGCAATAATGCGCCACCACCAGTCAACATCATGCCGCGCTCAGCGATATCAGATGCGAGCTCAGGAGGAATTTGCTCCAAAGCTGCCTTTACTGCAGTCACGATTTGATTCAATGGATCAGTTAAGGCTTCCAATACTTCATTGCTTGTCACGGTGAAGCTGCGTGGAATGCCTTCAGAAAGATTGCGACCCTTTACTTCCATCTCGCGGACTTCTTGACCAGGAAATGCTGAGCCAATCGTTTTCTTAATCAATTCAGCCGTTTGTTCGCCAATCAACATGCCGTAGTTACGACGAATGTAGTTAGTGATGGCTTCATCAAACTTATCGCCACCAACACGAACGGAGCCTTTGTAAACCATGCCACCTAATGACATCACGCCAACTTCAGTTGTACCGCCACCAATGTCAACGACCATAGAACCAGCCGCCTCAGAAACTGGCAGGCCTGCACCAATCGCAGCAGCCATTGGCTCTTCAATCAAAAATACTTGTGATGCGCCTGCACCTAATGCGGATTCACGAATGGCGCGACGCTCAACTTGAGTGGAGCCACAAGGAACGCAAATAATGATGCGTGGACTTGGCTTTAACAGCTTGCTCTCGTGCACCATTTTGATAAATTGCTTGAGCATTTGCTCGGTAATCGTGAAATCGGCAATAAC
>CANBPJ010000105.1 GCA_947371415.1 Burkholderiaceae bacterium
GGCTGGTGCTGCTTGAGGCTGCTTGGCGGCCTCAGGACTCACTAGATTGGCCATCACTCGGGCATCGTCGGCATTATTCTCGTTATCTGGCTTCATGCCACTCTGAAACCCAATTAAGAAGAGTAGATGTAAGGCAATGACGATGCCGATGATAATCCGTTCGGTTTTATCGAAAGGCAGGCGTGCGCTCATTTGAGTTAAGAAGGCACTCATTTAAAGGTGCTCACTAACTGAGATTCAATGTGGTGAGCACTAAGATCGGATTGCATTAATTCTTGTGCCATTTGATGCAAGGTATCTGCATCCTTACTGCTAATGAATTCAATGGAGCCGCACGTATCTTTATCCAGGTGCTTACCTTGTTCTTCTAATTTTCGCTTGAGTTGTCGTACTACCGCTTCGCTGGTGTCAATTAAATTAATTGAATCGCCAAGCAACTTGCGAATGGCTTTTCTCAAAAAAGGGTAGTGCGTACATCCTAAAACCAGGGTATCGGCCCCTGCATCCTGAATGGGCTCCAAATGTTCGGCGAGTAGCTCGAGTGTTTCTTCGCTATTGGCTTGGCCTGCTTCAATCAAGGGAACCAAACCAGCACCCGCTTGTTTAATAAATAGACAATCAATCGGAAGTGTTGCCAGTAAGGCGTTGAACTTATCGCTTTTGAGCGTGGCCTCAGTTGCAAGAACGCCCACGACACCATTGCTTGATTGCATGGCTGCGGGCTTAATGCCCGGCTCCACGCCAATAATCGGAATGTGATGGAGTTCTGTGCGGATATGCGCGATCGCTTCGGCAGTGGCTGTATTGCAGGCTACCATGATGGCATCGCAACCTTGTTCTGCCAGATACTGACAGAGTTCCATGCTGCGTGCGGCAATCCATTCACTAGATTTTTCTCCGTAAGGAGCGTTGATAGAGTCAGCTAGATAAATATAGTCATGCTCCGGAAGCTGGCGCAGAGCCTCATCCAAAATGGATAAGCCTCCAACGCCAGAATCAAATACTCCGATGAGTGCCAAGTAAGAGTCGCTTAACTATATGTCGCTATTGAGCTTTTGCTTTAAGCAATCGTAACTGGAATGCCACCAATTTTTGCTTGCCATTCTTTTGGGCCAGTCTCATGCATAGAGATGCCTGCAGAACTCACGGCTACGGTAACTGGCATATCTTTGACATCGAATTCGTAGATAGCTTCCATACCCAAGTCAGCAAAGCCAACCACTTTGGCCGTCTGAATTGCCTTGGAGACCAAGTAAGCAGCGCCACCCACAGCCATCAAGTACGCAGACTTATGCTTTTTGATGGCTTCAATTGCAGTAGGGCCACGTTCTGCTTTACCAATCATCGAGATCAAGCCCGTCTGAGCTAGCATCATTTCTGTGAATTTATCCATCCGAGTCGATGTGGTTGGGCCTGCTGGACCAACTGCTTCATTACCTACTGGATCTACTGGGCCAACGTAATAGATCACGCGATTCTTGAAGCTGACCGGCAACGCTTCACCTTTGGCAAGCATGTCTTGAATGCGTTTGTGCGCGGCATCACGGCCAGTCAAAATCTTGCCATTGAGAAGGAGTGTCTCTCCTTCTTTCCATCCGGCAACTTCTTCGGCGGTCAGGGTATCTAAGTTCACGCGCTTGGATTTTTTGGTATCCGGAGTCCAAGTGACATCTGGCCAGTCGGATAATGAAGGCGCCTCTAGCTTAGCTGGGCCATCACCATGAAGATGGAAGTGGACGTGGCGAGTAGCCGCGCAATTTGGAATCATAGCCACAGGTAAAGATGCTGCGTGAGTTGGGTAGTCCATGATCTTGATATCCAGAACAGTGGTTAAGCCACCAAGACCTTGGGCGCCGATACCGAGCTTATTCACTTTGTCGAAAATCTCTAAACGCAGTTCTTCAATGCGGTTTTGAGGGCCGCGAGCAATCAGCTCTTGAATATCTACAGGGCCCATCAAAGACTCTTTAGCCATCAGCATCGCTTTTTCTGGGGTTCCGCCAATACCGATACCCAAAATACCAGGAGGGCACCAGCCGGCACCCATGGTGGGAACAGTTTTAAGGACCCAGTCCACGATGGAGTCAGAGGGGTTGAGCATCACCATCTTGGCTTTGTTCTCGGAGCCACCACCCTTGGCGGCGCAAATGACTTCAACATCATCGCCCGGAACGATTTCGTAATGAATCACAGCGGGGGTGTTATCACCCGTGTTTTTGCGTTTGCCTGCTGGATCAGTCAAAACTGAAGCGCGTAAGGGATTGTCTGGGTTCATGTAAGCCCGACGAACACCTTCATTCACCATATCGGTAACGCTCATGGTGGCATCGCCCCACTGGACGTTCATACCGATTTTGAGAAAAACGACTGCAATGCCGGTGTCCTGACACATCGGGCGATGACCCTCTGCGCACATGCGGCTGTTAGTCAGGATTTGGGCAATCGCATCCTTTGCAGCAGCACCTTGCTCTAGCTCATAAGCCTTACCCATAGCGGAGATGAAGTCCTTTGGATGGTAGTAAGAGATGAACTGAAATGCATCGGCAACACTTTGAATGAGGTCGTTTTGTTTGATATTTGTCATGGTTTAAAGGTCAATTAAGTAAGGTTTTTTCTATTTTAAGGGTTTGCCATAGAGCAAATCTAGCGTGTTTTCACTTATCTTGTTAGCTCTTAGGAATGCGTTTTCCTGATTCTGCGTTATTTTTGCGGAAAAGATGACTGATTATTGAATAGAAGGGCTGTGAAGCATGGAACCATTAATGCAAGAAAACCGCGTTTTTAACCCACCTGCAGACTTTGTTAAGGGGGCAGCTATTCCAGGAATGGAAGCTTACAACAAGCTCTGCGCTGAAGCTGATAGAGATTACGATGGTTTCTGGGGGCGTCTTGCAAAAGAAAATATCTTCTGGAAAAAGCCTTTCACTAAAGTTCTTGATGAATCCAAAGCGCCTTTCTACAAATGGTTTGAAGATGGCACAACCAATGCTTCATATAACTGTTTAGATCGCCAAGTTGAAAAAGGCCTCGGCAGTAAGAATGCGATTATTTTTGAAGCAGACGATGGTTCTGTAACCAACGTTACTTATCAAGAGATGCTTGAGCGCGTTTGCAAAATGGCTAACGCCTTACGCAAAATGGGCATCAAGTCTGGTGACCGCGTCATTATTTATATGGCGATGACTATTGATGGCATCGTCGCGATGCAAGCCTGTGCCCGTATCGGTGCAATTCACTCTGTCGTGTTTGGTGGATTTTCTGCTCAAGCCCTGCGTGACCGTATCGTTGACGTAGGTGCAGTGGCAGTGATTACTGCTGATGGACAGTTCCGTGGCGGCAAATCTTTGCCCTTAAAAGCGATTTGTGATGAAGCCCTCTCGACTGGTGAGTGCGGCAATGTTAAACATGTCATCGTCAGCAAACGGACTGGTCTTGATGTCGCCATGACAGCAGGTCGTGATGTTTGGATGCATGACATCGTTGCTCATGAAGCCAATACTTGCGAGCCAGAGTGGGTAAGCGCTGAGCACCCACTGTTTATTCTGTACACATCGGGTTCAACAGGCAAGCCAAAGGGCGTACAACATTCAACTGGTGGGTACCTCTTGTGGGCAATTCTCACAATGAAGTGGACCTTTGACATCAAGCCAAACGATGTGTTCTGGTGTACTGCTGACATCGGCTGGGTAACAGGGCACTCCTACATTACTTACGGTCCACTCGCAGTTGGCGCCACAGAGATCGTGTTTGAGGGCGTGCCAACTTATCCTAATGCGGGCCGTTTCTGGGACATGATTCAAAAACACAAGGCAACGATTTTTTACACTGCACCAACAGCCATTCGTTCGCTGATCAAAGCTTCTAGCAACGATGAAGCAGTCCATCCAAAGAGCTATGACTTGTCTTCATTGCGCCTCTTGGGTTCTGTCGGTGAGCCAATTAATCCAGAAGCATGGATGTGGTACTACGAGAATGTGGGTGGTTCACGCTGCCCAATTACAGATACCTTCTGGCAAACAGAAACTGGTGGTCACATGATTTCACCATTGCCAGGCGCAACGCCCATGATTCCAGGTTCATGCACATTGCCGTTGCCGGGTATTCAGGCGGCGATTGTGGATGAAGCTGGTGTGGACGTTCCAAATGGTCAAGGCGGCATCTTGGTTGTGAAGCGTCCATGGCCTTCAATGATTCGTACGATTTGGAATGATCCTGACCGTTTCGTCAAGTCTTATTTCCCAGAAGAGCTGGGCGGCACTTTGTACTTAGCTGGTGACGGCGCTATTCGCAATAAAGATACTGGCTACTTCACCATTACTGGTCGTATCGATGACGTATTAAACGTTTCCGGTCACCGTATGGGCACGATGGAAATTGAGTCTTGCCTGGTTGCCAACCCCCTAGTTGCTGAGGCCGCAGTGGTTGGTCGTCCTGACGAGCTGACTGGTGAAGCTATCTGCGTATTTGTAGTTCTGAAGAGTGGACGCCCAACAGGCGATGAAGCTAAGAGGCTTGCGACTGAGTTGCGCAACTGGGTGGGTAAGGAGATCGGCCCCATTGCTAAGCCTAAGGACGTACGTTTTGGTGATAACTTACCTAAAACGCGTTCCGGCAAGATCATGCGGCGCTTGCTTCGTGTGATTGCTAAAGGCGAAGAGGTCACTCAAGATACTTCAACACTCGAAAATCCGGCGATTTTGGACCAGCTTAAGGAGTCTGTCTAAGTAGCTAATTACGCTTTTAGAGGAAACCCTTTCAGCAAACGTATAATCAATGGCTGTACGGAAGGGTGGATGAGCGGTTTAAGTCACACGCCTGGAAAGCGTGCGTAGGTTTATAGCCTACCGCGGGTTCGAATCCCGCCTCTTCCGCCAGTAGTTTGAAACCACCTTCGGGTGGTTTTTTCATGGGTTTTTGCCTATTTTGGGCTAATTTTGGCTTAAAACTTTAACTCGTTAAGACCCACAACCCCCTGTTTTTAATCAAAAAATGGGGTTTTCTATATTTTTGTTGCATTGCCGCAAATAATTCTTGCAGTGCAATAAAAAACTTTTTACAATGGTGCATCGCAATAAATTTTACCCACTTAAAAAGTAAGGAAAACACCATGTTCCAGAATCAATTAAATGACCAACTCTCACAAGTGCAAACTAAAGCTGTTGAAAACGCAAAGTTTTTGGCCCAAGTTGCGGTTGAAAGTGCGCAAGAATTAGCTGAAATCAACCAAGCTGCTGCTAAAGATGCTTTGGTAGCCGCTCAAGAAGCTAGCGCTCAATTGTTGGCAATCAAAGACCCACAGCAATTGACTAAATTAGCTCAGCCAGAAGCTGCTCAAGAAGTTGCTAAATATGCCGCCGCTTACCAAGCTAAAGTAAACAAAGTTGTACGTCACGGTAACAAGGAAGTTACTCAAGTGCTTGAGGCTTCTATTGATGACACACGTGCTGAAATGGTGAAGTTTGTAAAAGAAGCTACTAAGACGGCTCCTGCTGGTTCTGAGGCATTTGTATCTGCATTCAAGACTGCATTCGAAACTTCACTCCAACAATTTGATCAAGTGCGCGCTACAGCAACCGATGCTTTCGCAAACTTTGAGAAGAGTGTTGATGCTGCATTGGCAAACATGCAAGGCCAATACGCGGTTGCTAAGCCAGCTGCAAAAAGCCGTAAAGCTGCTTAATTAGCCTTCACCGCTTTACATGAGAAACCGCCT
>CANBPJ010000106.1 GCA_947371415.1 Burkholderiaceae bacterium
GATTACGCATCTCTACCGGGAAAGGCCCAAATGGGGCTGATGCACGCACAATAGCCAAAGCCTGTCGATCTAACTCAGGATTACCAGAACTGCGTCCAATACTTAAACCATCCCTGCCTTGAGCGTTATTGGCAATGCGTCCTTGAGCATCTACGCTCACAACAATCACCAAGCTTCCATATAAAGGATGGCCATTGGCGCGCGGGAAAAAAGTACTGCCATAAGCCTCTATCTTTTGACGCATAGCATCGTAGTACTGGGCAAATACCACTGCTTTTGTGCTGGCACCCGTCAAAATCTTACGACGTGGCTCTCGTCCATTGACTTGCAAGCGCTTAGCTAACTCAGCCTCTAAAGAGTTGAGCTGCGATGCGGCCTTATTTTCATCCCCGCTCTTGCGACCGCCTGAACGAACGCGATCCGCATCCAACTTGGCTAACATTTGTTTTTGTTGCTTTTCTAAAACCTCAAGACGAGCCTCGGCACCAAGTCGCGCTCGATGCATTGCCGTAGCATCTTGATTGGCAGTGTTGCCACCCCCATGCAAATCCGCCTGAGCCAATTTATTGGCCTGCTTTGGTACCACTTGATTGCTGGCGTTGACCAAGACGACACTCAGTGGCGTATTTAAACGCCGATTCTGAATCTCTCCAACACCCCAACGAAATGACAAGAAGATGAGGTGAAACAAGATTGAGGCGCACAAAGCCATGCGAAATGGGTAACGCTGCCAAGCGTCCTTTAGATACCCCACGATCTGCCTTAGCTTAAACGGGACTGACATCACTCACAGGAACATCTGGGGTTTCAATATGGAGGACGCGCACTCCAGCACTCAGTTGCAGAAGATCTACGTCGGCAATACTCACTTCAGCGCGAGTCATACGAGGATGCGCAGCCAGCTCTGGTACAGGTAAATGCAGGGGTATAGGCTCAACGCGCGACATCCCCTCCTTCAGGTGTCTCACAAATACTTGCTTAGGAGTCTCATCTTGAGTAATCCAACGCAAGCACCAGTATTTTTCTAGACGATCCTGAAATTCACCATAAGCCGAATAACATGCCTCGAAGTCAGCGGCAATACCCATCAAGGTCGCATCTCGCGGGGGAAATGGCGCCACCATCTTTGCAGTAATGCCGTGCTTAGCCAAAGCAATGAGTTGCCATTGATTTACCAAATCAGAATACCGACGCAGTGGCGATGTACACCAGGCGTAATAGTCCAATCCCAAACCCTCATGGGGGCCAGGAGTTGTTTGCATGCGAGTGCGCAATGGACCCCAACCTTTTTGTGTTCGGAATAGCCCCGGTAAACCATGGTCAGCCAACAAACGTCCTGATGCGCTATTGCAATAAATCATCCACTCGGCAACGATCGTATCGAGAATGGATCCACGTTGACGTGGAGTGATTTCTACTCTTTGCACACCATCAATGTCTTTGATTTGGAAATGAAAATCTCTCGCCAAAGCATTGGGATCAATCACCCCCAATTGCTCAGCACGCAATCCGTTAGCCACTCGCTGCTCTTGACGTCCAGCATGCAGAAGCTTAGCTGCTGCCCATAAGACACCTAATTTTTGGCGATAAGGATAGTCAGCAGCCTCATCCGCCAAACTGTCTTCTGTCACGAGATGCTCTAGATTTTCTAAACGAAGATTAGCCCCCATGGGAACCATCTCGGCACGCAATTGCAAAGAGTCCTTATCCACTGCACCGGCATCATCGATATCAACATAGATGGATAAAGCTGGGCGAGCAGCCCCCTCATCCAATGAGAATTGTTGAATCACAGTATCCGGCAACATGGTGATCTTGTCACCAGGGAAGTACGCCGTTGACATGCGAGCACGTGCGACCTGATCTAAAGCGTCATCTTTAGCAATCGCCAAACCCGGGGCAGCAATATGAATACCAATCCGATGGCCGCCCTCCGCAAGCGCAGTTACTGACAAAGCATCATCAATCTCTGTTGTGCCCGAGTCATCAATTGAAAAAGCGCTTACTTCTGCTAGCGGCAACTCTGCAATAGCAGCATCTAAAACGCCTTGCTCTACCGCTAAGCCCTCATTATGAGTCGCTCCATTTGGAAAATGGGCTTTTAGAAACATCCCTTGGTGATATTGCAAAGGCGAGTCAATCGCACCACAGCGAATCATGAGTTGCGCAGGTGATTCACCAGACTCGGTGCAAGCTGCAAGCAAGGCTTTATAGGCCGAAGTATTTTTATCCGGAGAAAACAGCAACTGATTTGCTTGGGATTTGAGGGTTTCTGGGAATACGCCAGCCACTAACTCCTGTTGCCAAGCTGCCTGTTGCTCTAAGTCTTTTTGCTTGCGCTCTAGTGCAGCTAAACCAGCCTGCAACTGCTCAAGTGGTGCGCGCTGAAAGCGTCCACGCCCCTTGCGACGGAAAAATACCGGGGCACCCTGCAAAGCAATCGCCAATGCGGTTTGCTGCGGGATGTTTGCTTGTGCACCAAAGTACTCGTGCGCAACATCTACCAAACCAAACTCTTCATCGGGGGCGCAGTCCCAAAGAAATTGCAGGTCAATCTCTTTGGATAAATTATTTGCTTCATCCATCAGCGCTTGCGGTTCTGGCTTTTCAAAACGCAACCAAACTTCTTTCGCCTTTAACTTAATCTTCTTGCCGGATAGGCTTGTGGCCTGCCAAGACTCGGCATCTCCAGTCCCGGAAGCGGACTGGACTGTGGCAACCTTGATGTCGCCACCCTCTTCATATAAAAGATGCATGCTTAAAGAGAGATCCCGCCACTGGCCTCAAGTGCTACGCCATTCACATAGCTTGCTTCATCGCTTGCTAAAAATAAATACACATTTGCCATTTCTTCTGGAGTGCCTAAGCGACCGAGCCAACTTCGCCTCTCAATATCTTGCAAGATATTTTCCGGCATGGCTTTCACCATCTCAGTAGCAATAAAGCCTGGGCAAACTGCGTTTACACGAATTCCTTTTGCGCCCAATTCCCGCGCCCAAGTCTTAGTGAAACCAATCACACCAAACTTCGTGGCGGAATAGTTGGTTTGACCAAAATTTCCATAAATACCAACGACGCTTGAAGCGTTTACAACAGCGCCTTTACCAGCCTCAAGCATATGCGGCACAACGAGTTGCGTGCAATTGAATACCCCTTTGAGATTGACATCAATTACCGTATCAAATTGTGCTTCCGTCATTTTGACCAAGCGCGCATCCTGGGTGATACCGGCATTGTTAATCAAAATATCAATGCGTCCATGGCGCTGCATGATTTGATCTACAGCCGCTTCAATGCTAGCGCGATCAGTTACATTCATAACATAAGCTTCGGCGCCCGGAATGAGATCTACTGCCGCCTTTACTGCATCTGGATTCACATCCGCAATCATGACCCTGGCACCTTCTTGTGCAAATCGCTGGGCTGTTGCAAAACCAATCCCTTTTGCTGCACCTGTAATGATGGCTACTTTATCTTTTAATCTCATGATGACTTTGCTTTCCCTTGTATTGCAGCCAATATTTTTTGATGCACGCCACCGAAGCCGCCGTTACTCATCACCAGAATGTGATCACCAGGCTTAGCCTCATTCGCTACCGCATTTACCAGCGCACTTAAATCATCAAAGGCCATGGCACGATCTTTTTCTTTTATATTGAGTGGAGATAAGACTTCATTCAAATCCCAACCCAAAGTTTCTTTTCCGGTACTGGCGCCAAAGGCAAAGACTTTATCAGCTGCCTCCAGGCTATTAGGCAGTTGCGCTTTCATCACGCCTAACTTCATCGTATTGGATCGAGGCTCTAACACTGCCAAAATTCTGGACTGCCCTACGCGACGACGTAAGCCATCTACCGTTGTTGTAATCGCAGTGGGGTGATGTGCAAAGTCATCATAGACCGTCACCTCATTTGCCACGCCAATCGTCTCCAAACGGCGCTTCACATTCTTAAACTCGGCCAAAGCACGGGCAGCATTACTTGGAGAGATGCCAATATGATTTGCAGAGGCAATTGCGGCTAACGCATTGAGCTGATTGTGCCGACCCATTACGCCCGAGTCTGGTGCCCACCGCACAGTTGCCACCTCTTTGCCCTCGCGCACAACAATGAACCCATCCGCATCTTGAGAAATTAAAGACCAAGCATTCTGTTGATCTTGTCCAAACTTCTCCACTGGCGCCCAAGCTCCTCGTGTGATGACCCTCTCTAATGCAGGTTCTTCTCCATTGACCACTACCAGGCCATTGCCAGGCACCGTGCGAACCAAGTGATGAAATTGTGTTTCGATTGCAGTGAGATCCGCAAAAATATCAGCATGATCGAACTCGAGATTATTTAGCAAAGCAGTACGCGGACGATAGTGAACAAACTTGCTGCGCTTATCAAAGAAAGCGGTGTCGTATTCATCTGCCTCAATAACAAAATATTTACCCTCGCCAAGGCGAGCTGACACCGTGAAGTTCAGCGGGACACCGCCGATTAAATATCCAGGCTGATAGCCATTAAATTCCAAAATCCAGGCTAGCATGGCAGAGGTGGTGGTTTTGCCGTGCGTACCCGCTACCGCCAACACATGTCGACCAAAGAGAACCTGCTCACCCAACCACTGAGGTCCAGAGGTGTAAGGAAGTCCTTGGTTAAGAATGGCCTCCATTAATGGATTGCCACGCGAAACCACATTGCCGATGACAAATAAATCCGGCATCGTCTCAAACTGTAATAATTGATCTGGCGAAAATCCTTCAATGAGCTCAATGCCCTGCGCTTCAAGCTGAGTGCTCATTGGTGGATATACGTTGGCATCACAGCCAGTAACACGATGTCCGGCCTGCCGAGCGATTGCGGCAATGCCGCCCATGAAAGTACCGCAAATGCCCAAGATATGAATATGCATTGGGGAATTTTAGCTAAGGAGTAGTCATGAACCGAAGACAGTGGATTGGGATCGTCGGAATTAGCCTATTGGCACTCTTTGCAGGAGTCCTGACTTCACAATGGATCTTCAAAACAGGTCTAGCCAGCGACCCTGCGATCAAAGCATTTTTTGCCAATCCTTGGCAAACACCCAATGGAAAATCAGTTGACACCAATGAATGGCGTGGAAAAGTCCTCGTGGTGAACTTTTGGGCCTCCTGGTGCCCTCCTTGCGTTGAAGAAATGCCCGCCTTGGATAAGCTGCAGAGAGAGTTTTCCTCGCAAAATGTATTATTTGTCGGCATTGGCATTGATTCACCCTCTAATATTCGTGAATTTCTTGCAAAAACCCCAGTCTCCTATCCTATTGTGATTGGCGGACTTGAAGGCAGCAATCTATCGAAACAGCTGGGCAATGCTCAGGGCGCACTCCCTTACACCATCGTCATCAATGCCAAAGGCAAAGCCACAAGCAGTAAATTAGGAAAGATAAGCGAAGAAGAGCTCAGAAGCGCCATTAAATCAGTCTTATAAGATCTTTTTCTGAATATTATTGCTAATGAGGTCCATTGACATGACTCATTTTCAAACTTAATTTGGCTAGATCCGCTCTTAAATTCACGTAAAACAGCCAGTTTATAGGTCATTTTTTAGGTCTACCCAAGGATTCTGGGGG
>CANBPJ010000107.1 GCA_947371415.1 Burkholderiaceae bacterium
ATTTAAGAGCATTTGGCGGTAAGCAGTCCCAGACTCACTTTTAAAGTTCCGGATTGTCTCTGTCATATCAAACGCGGCGTTGATTCGCTCAGCGGTGTAATTATCCCAAGCGGCAAAAACAAGTAAATGGGAGCAATCGGTAACTTGAGACTGATCATTGGCGACCATTCTGATTTTCTGACGGACATCTTGATTGGTTACAACGAATACCTCATAAGGCAACAGTCCACTAGAGCTCGCAGTTAATCGAATTGCCTCCAGAATTTGATCCACTTTTTCCTGGGAAACCACTTTTGTGGAGTCCATCTTTTTGGTGGCGTAGCGCCATTGCAGTTTATCTATGAGGCTCATCTTTTTCCTAGGGTTAATATGAATGAAAATCTTGGATAAGTTTAGTAGAAATAGGGTTCTCGTGCGCTTTCTCAAAAGGCCTATAGAATCTTTAATATATTAATTAGTAGCAATTTAACGCCCATCGACTTACTTCAATGTTAGGAATCCACATGAAGCTCGTTCCAAAATTACTTTCTGTTTTATTGCTCTCCCAAGGTGCGCTAGCTTTTGCTAAAGGCAATGCCGACACCATCTTCTATGGTGGACCAATTATTACGGTGAATAAGACGAATGAAGAAGTTCAAGCTCTAGCTGTTCAGAACGGCAAGATTGTTGCCGTGGGAACGAAAGATGCTGTTAGTAAGGAGTGGCAAGCTAGCACTACCAAAGTCATTGATCTTCAAGGTCAAACTTTGATGCCTGGCTTTGTGGAGCCACACGTGCACATCATGGTGACTTCGGTATTTGAGGGTCTGGGGCTCAATTTAAGTAACTTTACTTTGCCATATGACACGCTAGATACATTGAGTCAAAAGTTGAAGGCCGGGCTAAAAAATGTACCGTCTGGTGGTTGGCTCTTTGGATTTGGTGTTGATCCATCGCGTACTACGCCGTTTATGGCTGAATTGACCGCAGATGAATTGGATAAAGTTTCTAAAGACGTCCCTATCTTTATCGTCAATCAATCTGGCCACATTGCGTATGTCAATCACAAGGCCATGGAGCTTGCTGGTGTCACAGATAAGACGCCTAATCCTGCTGGTGGTGGTATTTATGTGAAGGATGCGCAAGGTAAGCTCACCGGTAAATTAATCGAGCCACCTTCTTATTTGCCATTCATGGCGAAAATGCCAAACCCAACTGAGGCCGAATTATTTGGCGCTATTCAGGGTACGCTGAGAAAGATAGCTTCAACGGGTGTAACAACAGCCTCCGATATGAGTGTTGGCGGAAATTTTGGTGTAGATAAAGAGATTGCAATTTATAGAGCAATTTTTGCAAAGAATGCTTCGCCCATTCGGGTTCGCGGTTATTTATTCAGCGAGGCTTTGCCCGCTGGATATAGCGCCATTAAGCCAAATGAAGGTGATGATCAATTGCGTTTTATTGGAATTAAATATATTTCCGATGGCTCCACCCAGGGCTTAACAGCCGCACTCAATGAGCCGTATAGCTATCCCAAAGGCTCCAGCTGGAGCGGGGCGCTGAACTATAAAGATGCTGATATTTATGCTTCTATGAAGTCTTACTTTGATCAAGGGTGGCAACTTTCTTCTCACTCAAATGGCGATAAAGCGATTGATCAAGCCTTGAATAGTTACTCCAAGCTTTTGGCGGGTAATCCTAAGCCACAAGATCGTCGTTTGCGTATCGAGCATTTCACTGTGAATCACGAGGCTCAAGTGAAGAAGGCGGTTAAGTTAGGTGTAGTGCCTAGTTTTACTATTGGTCACGTAGATTACTGGGGTTCGGCATTTAGCAACCACATTATTGGGCCAGCGCGCGCCAAGCGAATTGATCCTGCTGGAGACTTTAAGCGTGCAGGCGGTAAATTTACGCTGCATAGCGATACACCAGTTTCTAATGTCGGACCTTTAAATTATGTCAGCGAAGAGGTAACACGTTTATGGCAGTTGCCTCCCCAAAAAGTACTTGGACCAACCCAAGCGGTTACTGTTGATGATGCCATTCGTGCGATTACTATCGATGCGGCATACCAAATCTTTGCTGACAATATAGTTGGTAGTTTAGAGGTGGGCAAGCAAGCTGACTTGGTGGTTCTTGAGAAGAATCCACGTAAGACTCCTCCAGCAGAAATTCGCAACATCAAGGTGAAAGAAACGTGGATTGATGGCAAGAAGCAGGGTTGGCAATAACAACGCATTGCGCAAGCGCTGAAGTGTTTATTTAAAATACCAATCTGAGGGTTGGTATTTTTTTGCCCTGTAGATCTAGACGACGCACTGCTGAAGTAGGTGCTCACAAAGCAAAGCTGAGGAGGGGGATAGGTTGGAGTCAGACTTAGTGGCGAGCAGAAGATTGCGATCTGCCCAATCATCTTTTAGTGGAACAGCCTCTAGATTCATGGCTTTGATTTGCGCTAAGCAAGCTTGGAGTGGCAGTACGCCAATGCCCAGATTGACAGAAACCATTTTGCACATCGCATCGTAACTACGCACCTGAATACGCAACTTCATTTGTTTGCCAAGTTTCTCAGCCTTTCTGGAGGTGAGCTCTAACAATGCGCTGCCACGATTGAGTCCTACAAAGTCATAGTTCAGGCATTCTTCAAACGAAACTTTTTTCTTTTTGCTAAGTGGATGTGATTTGCTGCAAGCAACCACGAGTTGATCGTTGCCAATAATCTTAGTATCCAATCCGGTGGTTGGCGGCCCTTCGGCAAATACGCCAATATCTGCAATACCATCAAGCAGGGCTCTCACAATATCTCCGCTGATTTGTTCTTCCACATCCACTTCGATCTCTGGATGCGCTTTTAGGAATTTCGCTAGCGCCGGCGGTAGAAATTCAGTTAAGGCGGACATATTTGCCCATAAGCGCACATGACCTTTGATACCCTTGGAGTAGCCGCTGAGCTCATTGCTAAATTGCTCAAAGCCTTGGAAAAGTCGCAAGGCATGTTGCATCACGGCGTGACCTGCGTGCGTCAGAGTCACCCCTCTAGCAGACCGATCTAAAAGAGTGAAGCCAACGGTTTCCTCCAGTTCGGATATTCTGCGACTGGCTGCTGACAGTGCAAGACTGCATTCGCTTGCCCCCTTGGTGATACTTCCCATTTGGGCAACGGCACAAAAGAGCTTGAGGGTCACAAAGTCGACTCTGGCGGGGTTTATTGGGCTAATCATGAGCCTATTTTAGCCAAGCCTTCGCAAAATGTGAAGGCTTGATCATTTCATAGCAATTCTCAAGTAGGCCAAAAGGGCGTAACTTTAGTGGAATTCATATTCTAAGGAAGCTCATGGAACCATTAGCCAGGCTAAAAGTCATTGAAATGGGGCAATTAATTGCTGGGCCATTTGCCGCAAAGACTTTGGCAGATTTTGGTGCTGATGTGATCAAGATTGAGCCTCCCAAGGTCGGTGATGCCTTGCGTAAGTGGCGTCTATTAAAAGATGGCACTTCAGTTTGGTGGCAAGTGCAGTCGCGCAACAAGCGATCACTTTCTCTGGACCTCAAGCAAGCTGAGGCTCAAGATATTGTCAGAACCTTAATTACCGAAGCTGATATTTTGATTGAGAATTTTCGCCCGGGGACTTTAGAAGGGTGGGGGCTCGATCCAGAGCGTTTACTAGAGTTAAATCCTAAGCTGATTATTTTGAGAATTAGTGGTTATGGTCAGACTGGTCCTTACCGAGATAAGCCGGGGTTTGGAGTGGTGGCGGAAGCCATGGGTGGCCTACGACACTTAACCGCGGAACCTGGCAGGGTACCGGTTCGAGTGGGTGTGAGCATCGGTGATACCTTGGCCTCTTTGCATGGCGTGATTGGAATTTTATTGGCACTGCAAGAGCGTCACCAGAGTGGCAAAGGCCAGGTGATTGATATCGCCTTGTACGAGGCGGTATTTAATTGCATGGAAAGTTTGCTTCCTGAGTACAGTGCATTTGGAGAGGTTAGGCAGGCTGGCGGTAGTGCCTTGCCAGGCATTGCCCCAAGTAATGCTTACCTTTGCGCTGATGGTGGTTATGTCTTAGTTGCTGGTAATGGCGATAGTATCTTTAAGCGGCTCATGGGCATGATTGGCCGTAAAGATTTAGCGACTGATCCGGCGCTGGAGAACAATGATGGCAGGGTAGCGCGTGTTGCGGAATTGGATCGGGCAATTGGTGAGTGGGCAAAAACAATGACGACTGACCAAGCCTTGCAATTACTGGATTCTGTAGCAGTGCCTGCTGGAAAGATTTATACCGTTGCCGACATTGCTAATGATCCGCACTATAAAGCCCGCGGCAATATTGAAACGATTCAGATGCGTGATGGGACAACATTAGATGTTCCCGGGGTGATTCCGAAGCTCTCACGCACCCCGGGGTCAATCAAGACTTTGGCTCCAGACATTGGCGAGAACACGGATGCCATTCTGCGTGACATTGGTTTAACTGATGATCAGGTGGCATCCTTAAAAGCACGCGGCATAGCTTTTACTAAATAATGAAATCAATTGATTAAGTGACTGAATGAGATGACTCGAATCTATTTTAATGATGTGGTTACTAGGGATGGCTTTCAGATTGAGCCAAACTTTATTCCTACGGATGACAAGATCAAGCTGGTTAATGAGTTAAGTCAATGTGGCTTTGCCAAAATTGAAGTTACTTCTTTTACTTCACCTAAAGCGATTCCGATGTTGCGTGATGCTGAAGAGGTCATGGGCAGAATTGTGCGTGTACCTGGTGTTGAGTACACCGTATTAGTGCCCAATTTGCGTGGTGCAGAGCGTGCCTTTGAATCCCGTGCAGATGAATTTAATTTAGTGATGTCTGCTTCTGAGACCCATAACCTAGCCAATCTGCGTATGACTCGCGAGAAAAGCTTTGCTGGTTTAGCGGAAGTGATTCGCTATGTGGATGGCAGAACGCCAATCAATGTTTCTTTATCGACTGCTTTTGGTTGCCCCATGGAGGGCGATGTGCCTGAGGCGGTAGTCGAAGGTTTTGTAGAGCGCTTTGCAGATTTGGGGGTGCGTGGAGTAACGATTTGCGACACCACCGGCATGGCAAATCCCGCACAAGTAGCAGCTATGGCCAATCATCTGCAAAAGAAGTTTGCAGCACTTCAACTTACCTTCCATTTTCATAACACCCGAGGAATGGGTCTTGCGAACGTGCTTGCAGCAGTGCAGTCTGGCATCATTCGCTTTGACGGCTCGCTCGGTGGTTTAGGCGGTTGCCCATATGCACCAGGGGCTAGCGGCAATATCTCTAGCGAGGATGCAATTCACATGCTCGATGCGATGGGGTATGACACAGGGATGAATATCCCCAAGTTAATAGCATTGGCTCGTGAGCTACCTTTGATTGTTGGTCATCCTGTGCCCGGACAAGTTGCAAAGGCGGGTAGTACCTGCGAGTTACATGTGGCTCCAGACTATGTAGCGGAATTACGTTAATCAACTTTTATTTCATTTGAGGGT
>CANBPJ010000108.1 GCA_947371415.1 Burkholderiaceae bacterium
TTACGTCAAACCAGCGGCCCTGTTCTAGATAGGCCCGGCGATCTTGCTGCACTACTGACTAATTTAGAAGCCAACGACGTTCTATTTATCGATGAAATTCATCGCCTCTCTCCAGTTGTAGAAGAAATCCTCTATCCCGCACTAGAGGACTACAGCCTAGACATCATGATTGGCGAAGGCCCAGCTGCGCGTAGCGTCAAGATTGATCTCAAGCCGTTTACATTGATCGGCGCAACTACCCGCGCGGGCATGCTCACCAATCCATTGCGCGATCGTTTTGGCATTGTGGCAAGGCTCGAGTTCTACACAACGGAAGAACTCACCAAAATTATTACGCGCTCCGCCAGCTTACTCAAAGCCGATATCGACCCTGAGGGATCAATTGAGATTGCGAAGCGCGCTAGAGGCACTCCACGTATCGCCAATCGCTTATTGCGTCGAGTGCGTGACTATGCTGAAGTCAAAGGCACTGGCATCATTACTAAAGCCATGGCGGATGCCGCACTCAAGATGCTGGATGTAGATCCCAGCGGTTTTGATGTGATGGATAGAAAACTACTTGAAGCCATCTTGCATAAGTTTGACGGTGGTCCCGTAGGCATTGATAACTTAGCCGCAGCGATTGGTGAAGAGCGCGACACCATTGAAGATGTCTTAGAGCCCTACTTAATTCAGCAGGGTTACTTACAAAGAACTTCGCGCGGCAGAATTGCTACTAGACAGGCTTACGAGCATTTTGGCCTCACGCCACCAAACAATTCTGTAATAGATTCCTAAGACTTAACTCAGCGTTACCTTGGCAAACTTACGCTTGCCTACTTGCACTACGTAAGTACCAGCCTCGACTTTAAGCTGTTTATCAGAAACTGTTGTGCCATCTATCTTCACGCCGTTTTGCTCAATGTTACGCATCGCTTCTGAAGTTGATGGAGCAAGCCCCGCGGCCTTCAAAAGGCTGGGAATCCCCATTGGAGCTCCCGAGAGACTTACCTCTGGGATGTCATCCGGAATCCCGCCCTTAGCCCGATGGTTAAAGTCTTCTAGTGATTTTTCTGCGGCAGCTTGCGAATGAAAACGTGCAACGATTTCTTGTGCAAGCAGCACTTTGCAATCTTTTGGATTTCTACCAGCAGCAACTTCTTGCTTCATTAAATCAATCTCCGCCATCGGTCGGAATGAGAGCAATGTGAAGTAATCCCACATCAAGTCATCAGAGATACTCAGCAGCTTGCCAAACATCTCGCCAGCAGGCTCGCTAATGCCAATGTAATTACCTTTGGACTTACTCATCTTATCCACGCCATCCAAACCAACCAGGAGTGGCATTGTCAAAATACATTGTGGCTCTTGGCCATACTCACGCTGGAGTTCACGGCCAACTAATAAGTTAAATTTCTGATCAGTACCACCGAGCTCTAAGTCACTCTTTAAGGCAACAGAGTCATAACCCTGCATCAATGGATATAAAAACTCATGCACAGAGATTGGCACACCGCTGCGGTAGCGCTTGGTAAAGTCATCGCGCTCCAGCATTTGGGCAACAGTGTATCTGGCGGCCAACTGAATCATGCCGCGTGCTCCTAGAGGGTCACACCACTCACTGTTGTAGCGTACTTCTGTTTTGGCTGGATCCAGAACCATGCTCGCTTGACGATAGTAAGTCTGTGCATTGATGGCAATTTCTTCTGCCGTCAGAGGTGGGCGTGTGGCATTGCGTCCAGAGGGATCGCCAATCATGCTGGTGAAGTCACCGATCAAGAAGATGACCGTGTGCCCTAAATCTTGCAACTGACGTAATTTGTTCAGAACAACTGTATGGCCTAAATGAATATCTGGTGCAGTCGGATCTAAACCCAACTTAATCCGCAAGGGAGTGCCGGTAGCCTGACTTTTGGCTAGCTTTGCGATCCAATCAGCCTCAACCAATAGTTCGTCGCAACCCCTTTTAGTGACCTCAAGGGCTGCAAAAACTTCGGGGGTCAGTGGATATTTATGTTCTGGTTTAGCCGTCATGCTGAATTGGTTAACTGATTCGGTTAAATTAGTATTAGATTGCTAAAGCATAATTGTCGCATTCCTGAGAACAAAGTCCCGATACCGCATGAATAAGCCCCATTCTCTCTTTATTGGCCTGATGTCTGGCACCAGCCTAGATGGGATCGATGCCGTGCTGGCAAGGATTGATGCTGGCGGAACAGTAAGCCTATCGGGGGCTGTAAGCACCCCCTTCACGCCTGAACTACGCAGAGCTCTACTAGACCTGCAATCCCCCGGACCAAATGAGCTCCATCGGGAGAAACAAGCAGGAAATGTCTTGGCTATAGAGTATGCCAAGGCCGTTCAAGACCTTCTGACACAAAAGAATTTGAAAGCCACCGATATCAGCGCCATTGGCGCCCATGGTCAAACCATTCGCCATCAGGCTGGTCTTGCTCATCATCTAGCCTACACCCATCAAACCCTGAATCCCGCCCTATTAGCAGAACTCACCAGGATTGATGTCATTGCCGACTTTAGAAGTCGCGACCTAGCAGCAGGTGGTCACGGTGCACCATTGGTGCCCGCTTTTCATGCACAGCAGTTTGTTTCGGACAAGGATATCGCCGTCCTCAATTTAGGAGGCATTGCCAACCTTACCCTCCTCCCAAAAAATGGAGAAGTAAAAGGATTTGATTGCGGCCCTGGGAATATGTTGATGGATGCTTGGATTGCAGATCAGCAAGGACATGCCTTTGACGAAAATGGTACTTGGGCATCTCAAGGCACAGTCAATCACTCACTACTCACCAGAATGTTGGCAGACCCATTCTTCTCCAAGGCGCCGCCAAAGAGTACGGGGCGCGATGACTTTCATTTGGAATGGTTACAGCAACAGATTGGCATTGAGAACATCCATGCGGAAGATGTTCAAGCAACGCTACTTTATCTAACAGCATATTCAGCTCTGCAAGCATTAGAACGGCACACCCCGCAAACCCAAACACTCATTGTGTGCGGTGGTGGTGCACGCAATACGGCACTAATGAATTTATTTAAAGCGAGTGCACAAGCAGTATTTAAAAACCCCCTGGAGATCGTGACAAGTGATGCGCTGGGGATAGATCCACAGCTAGTAGAGGGCCTCGCATTCGCTTGGCTAGCATGGGCTCATAAAGAAAAACGGCCAGCAAATTTGCCAGCCGTTACGGGAGCGAAGGGTCCTAGAATTCTAGGTGCTTGCTATCCAGCTTAATTTAATAAAATTTTTCTCTCTTTAAGCGGAGAAAGATGATCCGCAACCACAAGTAGTTTGGGCATTTGGATTTTTGATTACAAACTGTGATCCATTGATATCTTCCTTGTAATCAATCTCAGCGCCAACTAAATACTGGAAGCTCATGGAGTCAACCAACAAAGTTACACCATTTTTCTCAAACAGTGTGTCGTCTTCATTCACTGCATCGTCAAATGTAAAACCATATTGAAAGCCTGAGCAACCTCCACCTTGAACGAACACGCGGAGTTTCAATTCAGGATTACCTTCTTCAGCAATCAAGTCAGCCACTTTTGCAGCAGCGCTATCCGTGAACACCAGTGGAGTTGGTGGCTCGGCTAAATCTTGTGCAGGTTGCGCAGTTTCTTGCGTAGCTAGTTGGGTCATGATTTACTCCTAAGTCAAAAGGCAATAATCTATTTTAGGCTTTTAATGCCAAGCTTGCTGAAGGGTCTTTCACCTTCCCTTGGCTAGCCGCCATATTATGGGGAAACAGCAATCTGCGTTAATCCAGTGGTCTCAGGCAAGCCAAACATCAAATTCATGCACTGCACACCTTGGCCTGAAGCACCCTTCACCAAGTTGTCCTCAACCACCAAAATGACTAAAGTGTCACCACCACCTGGACGGTGAATGGCTATTCTCAAGCCATTACTCCCGCGTACAGAGCGTGTTTCTGGATGACTGCCAGCAGGCATCACATCTACAAAAGGCTCACCCTGATAGAAATCTTCATAGAGTTTCTGAAAATCCACATCCATGCCAGCGCCGGTCAAACGCACATATAAAGTGGAATGAATGCCCCTAATCATTGGGGTTAAATGCGGCACAAATGTTAGGCCAATCTGATCGTGGCCAGCAATTGCTTTCAAACCCTGCACAATTTCAGGGAGGTGGCGATGACCTTTTACAGCATAGGCCTTGAAATTATCACTAGATTCGGATAACAAAGTACCAATCTCAGCCTTACGTCCAGCCCCCGAAGTGCCTGACTTAGAGTCAGAAATAATATGCGTACCGTCGATCAGCTGTTTTCCACCGGTCGATTTTGGTGAAAGCAAGGGCGCCAAACCTAATTGCACAGATGTTGGGTAGCAACCAGCCAAACCAACTACGCGCGCCTTTTTAATCGCTTCACGATTAATTTCCGCCAAGCCATAAACAGCTTCAGCCAATATTTCTGGGCAGCCATGCTCCATGCCATACCACTTGGCAAACTCTTGCACATCTTTCAAGCGAAAGTCAGCAGCCAGATCCAAAATCTTCACATTATTCGCAAGTAATTCTTTGGCTTGTGCCATGGCAACACCATGTGGCGTTGCAAAGAACACCACATCACATTCATTTAACTTCGCCTCATCTGGTGTCGTGAATTTCAGATCAATGCGACAGCGTAAGGATGGGAACATCTCAGCCACCGGCATGCCAGCTTCTGTGCGAGAGGTAATGGCTTGGATCTTTACCTCGGGATGTTGTGCCAATAAACGCAGCAATTCAACTCCGGTATATCCAGTTCCACCTACGATGCCAACTTTAATCATGTCACTCTCCAAATTGCTCTATAGGTAAATTATCTTACAGAGCTTAATCTCTGATTCTTACAGTTCTCTTAATTGTAGAAACAAAAAGGGCCGCTTGCGCGACCCTTTCGATAAAACTGAAGCGACTGAAAGAAATTAGCGCTTGCTGAACTGCTTACGACGACGCGCGCCATGCAGACCAACCTTTTTACGCTCAACTTCACGAGCATCACGAGTTACCAAACCTGCTTTAGACAGAGTTGGCTTCAAAGTGTTGTCGTAGTCGATCAATGCACGTGTAACACCGTGACGTACTGCACCAGCCTGGCCAGTTTCACCGCCACCAGAAACGTTTACTTTGATATCAAAGGTCGTTAAGTGGGCTGTGAGAGCCAAAGGCTGACGAGCAATCATGCGTGATGTTTCACGAGCAAAATAAGCATCGATAGGCTTGCCATTAACAATGATTTCGCCCTTGCCAGATTTAATGAATACACGCGCCACAGAACTCTTGCGACGACCAGTACCGTAATTCCAATTTCCGTAATTAATAGCCATTTGGTTTCCTTAAATCTCTAACGCTTTTGGCTGTTGAGCCGCATGCGGATGATTGGCGTCGCCGTAGACTTT
>CANBPJ010000109.1 GCA_947371415.1 Burkholderiaceae bacterium
ATAGTTTTCCGCCGCGATCCCGGCCTTGGTAAGCGCGTTAAAGAGGGTAGATTTGCCGACGTTAGGCAGGCCGACGATGCCACATTTCAAAGACATAGCCGTATTGTAAAGGGGCTGGTTTCGATATCATCGAGATATGTCAGAAGTTCGCCAAAATACTCCCACTAAATTACCTAAGAATACCTCCCAAATACGGACGGTTGATGTCGTAGTTGTAGGCGGAGGCATAGCAGGCAAGGCTTGCGCCTTGGGTCTAGCTCAACTCGGACTGCAAACAATCCAAATTGCTCCTGACTTAAGTCAAGCTGTTCCCGCCCCGCAAGGCGATGAATGGGGTCAGCGTATTTACGCTTTTTCTCCCGGCACCCAGAAATTGTTGGCCCATTTGCAGGTCTGGGATGCCGTTGATCACAGTCGCATGCAGGCAGTAAGAGATATGAGAATCTTTGGCGATCGCGGGGAAAAGCATGATCAACTCCATCTCTCTGCTTTCGAAGCAGGGACACCCCAGCTAGCCTGGATTGGTGAATCGAATGTCATTGAGCACACCCTAGATCAAGCCGCGCGCTTTCAAAACAAATTAGAGCGGATCACGGATGTAGTGGAAAGCATTCAAGTAGATGCTGCTGGAGCAATACTGCATCTCAACAATGGCTCTGCTCTGCAGGCGCAACTGGTGATTGCTGCTGATGGCGCCAACTCCCCCATTCGCGCCGAGCTAGGCATTTCAGCAACAGAAGAAAGTTACTCACAAAGCGCTGTGGTTGCCAATTGGATTTGCACTAACGCCCATTTAGAAACCGCCTACCAATGGTTCTTGCCGGGCGGCGATATTGTGGCGATGTTGCCGTTGCCAAACAAACAAGTCTCCATGGTCTGGTCAACCTCACCAGAAAATGCTGCAGAACTTTTAAAGCTAAATCAAGCGGCTTGGTCTCAACAGTTTTTCTCGATCGCGAACGGCGCAATAGCTGAGCAGCTTGGAGTGCTTACCCTCAACTCCACACCCGCTGCATTTCCACTCAGAAGAATTCGTGCAAGTCGCTTTATTGGTCCAGAAGAAAATCCTAAGGTAGTCCTCATTGGGGATGCAGCCCATGTGATGCACCCTTTAGCAGGACAGGGCCTGAACTTAGGCTTGAGAGATGTAGCAACACTGCTTACTATTCTAAGTAAGCGAGAATCCTTTAGATTGCCAAACGATAAAGTCTTGTTGCGTCGATATGAACGTGAACGTCAAGGCGACACTAGCGCCCTGCTCTGGGTGACAGATAAGCTCAAGAAACTATTTTCAGCAAGTAGTGGCACTGAAAAGCAATTGCGTAACTGGGGTTTAGGTATGGTCAATCGCAGTCACTTTATTAAACGGCGCTTAATTGAACGCGCCCTTGGAGATATTGATTTTGAATAAACTCTTTTCCGCTATCGCCCTAATGAGCTTCCTCGCCCTTTCCATAGGAATGGCTAACGCACAATCCGAGCAACAAATCAGATCTGATCTACAAAAGAAAATTGGCGCCAACACCAAAATCAAAAGTGTTTCTGCTTCACCTATTTCTGGTATTTACGAGGTGTTAGTTGGCAACGAGGTTTTTTATACTGACGCCAATAGCAAATATTTAATTCAAGGGGAAATTATTGAGATTGCTACGGGAAAAAATATAACCGAGCAAAAGCAGGCAGATCTCAATCGCATTAAATGGTCTGAACTCAACCCATCCAATGCTTTAAAAGTGGTGCGAGGTAATGGCAGTCGTCAGTTAGCTATTTTTTCTGATCCCAATTGCGGTTACTGCAAACGATTAGAGAAATCTCTACAGCAATTAGATAACGTCACGATCTATACCTATCTCATTCCTATCCTATCGCCGGACTCTGCTCAGAAGTCTAAACAAATTTGGTGCTCCACTGACCCGCAAAAAACGTATATTGACTGGATGATCAATGGTGTTGCGCCGAGCGGTAAAAGTGACTGTACTACCCCTCTAGATAAAAACATGGCTTTTGCTAAAACCTATGGTATCACTGGCACGCCCACCCTTTTCTTCACCGATGGCAGCCGCTTTCCTGGTGCAGTACAAATCACCGATATTGAAAAGAAGTTTGCCAGCCTGAAGTAAGAGCCATGAACACAATGAACATCCCTGATCTACCCGCAGTCCAATACACCATATGGCCAGCAGATCTACATGGCCATCGCTTTCATGTGAAGTTGCGAATCGAAAATCCACTACCCAATGGACAGATTTTGCAAATGCCAGCATGGATTCCGGGTAGTTATTTGATTCGAGACTTTAGTAAGCAAATCGAAACCATTCAAGCCTTTGCGCTTTCGAATCCCAATGAAGCACTTGCACTAGAGCGCATCGACAATGATCAGTGGCGCCTACCTAAAGTAGCCGGCCCCGTGGAAATTCTCACAACGGTCTATGCATTTGATTCTTCTGTGCGTGCTGCATACCTTGATACTGAGCGAGCATTTATTAATCCAAGCAGCTTATGTTTAGCAGTCAAAGGTCAAGAGTCTTTGCCCTGCGCCCTAGTATTGATTCCACCTAAAGATAGTTGTGCGAATTCTTGGGTTGTGCAGACAGGCTTGCAGCCAGCTAAAGTAGATAGTCAAGGCTATGGCTTTTATCTAGCCAAAAACTATGACGACCTGCTTGATCATCCGATCGCCATGGGCGAGTTTCAGATGGCTCATTGGGAATCCAACGGCGTAAGCCATAGTATGGCCATTCAAGGCTGTGTTCATGAAGTGGATCTCGAGCGTTTAGCGAAAGATCTTCAAGCGATTTGTACTTGCACGATTAATTTATTTGAACCTAAGACCAAAGCAGCCCCTTTTCAAAATTATTTGTTTTTGGTCAATGCCGTTCTTGCTGGATATGGTGGACTCGAGCATCGCAATAGCACTGCCCTACTCTGCCGACGCGATCAGGTTCCACAAATCAATGCCCCTTTAGATGAAGTTGCTTATCGCGAATTTCTTGGGCTTTGTAGCCATGAATATTTTCATGCGTGGCTCGTCAAGCGTATTCAACCAAAAGCATTTCAACCTTATCAACTCGATCGCAGAAACCATACGCGCTTACTCTGGCTATTTGAGGGCTTTACGAGCTATTACGATGATCTGCAACTCTTTCGTAGTAAGCGGATCGACCTCAAAACCTACCTCAAGCTAGTTTCCAATAACTGGAATGGTATTCTGCGGGGTCCGGGAAGATCGAAGCAAAGCTTAGCGGATAGCTCCTTTGATGCTTGGACCAAGTACTATCAGGTAGACGAAAATACACCGAATGCGGTGGTGAGTTATTACGGTAAAGGCGCACTACTCGCCTTAGGCTTGGATCTCAAGATTCGTGCATTTACCCAAAATCACCAATCACTCGATGATGTGATGCGGGCAATCTGGCAAAGGCATGGTGTCACACTTGAGGGTATAACGGAGGATGGCCTGGATCCGATCATCCTTGAGGTACTTGGTGGTGGATTTACAAAGACCTGGAACGAATTTAAATCTCGTTACATTTTTGGCGTAGAAGACATACCAATTCAGAAGTGGCTGCCGGACTCCATTACCGTTAAATCAAAATCCCAAACGAAACTTGAGCAAATTAAATTGCAACTGGGTTTGCGCCATAGCGATGCTAATGGCTGGTTAAAAGTAACGCACGTTCTTGATGGTGGAGCTGCGCAATTGGCAGGTCTAGCTGCCGGAGATCTTCTGGCTAGCATCAATGGTGAACGCGTTACCGCAGCTCGTTGGGATAAGGTTTTATCTAGCCTCATCACAGGTCAAGTGATTCAGATTTGCTTTTACCGGGATGACCTAGAACATGAGTGCATGACCGTTCTCGAAGAAGATCAAGTACCCACTCAATATGTATTGACCCCTGCTGAGTAATGCAATCATTTTCTGCGGCTGATATTCCCGAGGACTGGCGCGCCCTACTTAGTGATTATTTTGAATCCCCAGAGTGGCAAGAACTGCAGACCAATCTGAGATCTGAATTAAATCAAGGTATAGACCAAGTCCGCCCTGAACCACGCAATTTCTTCAAAGCGCTAACCCTGACCCCGCTTGCTAAGGTCAAGGTCGTTATCTTAGGACAGGATCCCTATCACTCCCCAGAGCTAGCTCAGGGACTGGCTTTTTCTATTCCCAGCAACATTCCGACGAACTCACGCGCATTTCCCAGCTCTTTGCGCAATATCAGCAAAGCACTCTCTTTAGAGGGTTTTGGGGCCCTTCCCAATGGTGATCTCCATACTTGGGCTGAACAAGGCGTTCTGCTTCTGAATACGGCCCTCAGCGTCAAATTAGGTGAAGCGGGCAGTCATGCCAAGCTTGGATGGAAATCCTTGATTGACCGACTTATTGGCGGCTTAGCAAGGGAAAAGCCACATTTGGTTTGGATGCTTTGGGGTGGGCATGCCCAATCTAAGCTGCCCCTCATTGGGTCTGGAGTCGATCAATTGATTCTGCAATCCTCCCACCCCTCAGGGTTGGGAGTCTATAAAACGGATCGACCCTTTTTACAGACTGGTGGAAAAGCGAGTTGCGGGCATTTCACCAAGACTAACGAATGGCTAGGCAAATATCAGAAAACGCCTATTTCCTGGGTTGCCCCAAAGGAACAAAGCCCTAGTGTCGCTCCTCAAAGCACCTTATTTAATTAATTACCTTACTGCTACTGCATAGAGATAGCCAGCCAGACCAGACGCCACAATGGCGCTCAGCCACTCCAACATCTGACCTGATTGAAAAACCCCGGCAAATTGCCCTGTGTAGGAACTAGCTAGGGCGGCCACAATGCCAAAGAGAATGGCTATCAGAGGCTTTTTGAAGTTGGGCTTGGATTTGCGTTGTCCTGGGTAAAAAACCCAGGCGAATATGCCAGATAAGCCGCCGATCACCAGAAAAGCTAAAAACCCCATTGCTACCCCCATTGTTGCTGACATCAAATCTATAATCACCATTATGAAGTTGTTGACACTCGGCATCAATCATCACACAGCGCCGGTCGCCATTCGGGAAAAGGTCGCCTTTGACCCTGAATTTCTTCAAGAAGCGTTGCACGATCTTCGCCAACATCTCGTTGGCGCGAATCAGGCCGG
>CANBPJ010000110.1 GCA_947371415.1 Burkholderiaceae bacterium
AGACCGTGGTCGTATGTTCGTAAAACACGGCGACCCTGTGTACGAAGGTATGGTGATTGGTATTCATAGCCGTGATAACGACTTGGTTGTGAACCCGATTAAAGGTAAGCAATTAACTAACGTTCGCTCCTCAGGTACCGACGAAGCAGTTCGCTTGGTAACGCCAATTGATTTGACCTTGGAATACGCGGTTGAATTCATTAGTGATGATGAGTTGGTTGAAGTAACGCCGAAAAGCGTGCGGATCCGTAAGCGTTATTTGAAAGAGCATGACCGCAAGAAAGCCTCCCGCGAGTAATTTTCTGGGTTGTTTTAATTAGTCACGCTGTTAGTTAAATAAGAGTCACCTTTGGGTGGCTCTTATTCTTCCATGATGCCAATATTCCTAAAATCTTAGTAAATTAACTATTTCATGCTGCCATCCATTGAACAACGCCTTGCCCAAGAGTTATCCGCTAAACCCGCTCAAGTAGCTGCTGCTATTGCTCTAATGGACGAAGGGGCTACCGTTCCCTTTATCGCCCGATACCGCAAAGAAGCCACCGGTGGATTGGATGACACGCAGTTGCGCTTATTAGAAGATCGCTTGGGTTACTTGCGCGAGCTAGAAGAACGTCGTAAAGCGATCGTTTCTTCGATTGAAGAACAGGGCAAGATGACGCCAGAATTGCTTAAGGCCATCATGCTAGCTGAAGATAAAACTCGCTTAGAGGATCTATATCTACCGTATAAGGTCAAGCGACGTACCAAAGCGCAAATAGCCTTAGAGGCTGGATTAGAGCCTTTGGCAAATGACTTGCTGGCAAACCCCATGCTGGAGCCTGAGGTAGAGGCGGTCAAATACATCAAGGAAGCATTTACTTCAGATCAAGGCGATAACCCTGGCGTTGTAGATACCAAGGCTGCGCTAGAAGGCGCCCGTCAAATTTTGATGGAGCGCTTTGCTGAAGATGCCGGCTTAGTGCAATCGCTGAGAACTTATTTGCAAGACCATGGCGTTGTAGAGTCCAAGGTGATTGCCGGCAAAGAGCAAGAGGGCGAGAAATTTGCTGATTACTTTGATTACTCTGAACCCGTTGCCGCAATTCCATCGCATCGTGCACTGGCTTTATTTAGAGGTCGTCGCGAACAGATGCTGATGGTTAACCTACGCCTCGATACTGAAGCAGAAAAGCCTAAATGGGATGCACCACATAATCCTTGTGAGTCTCGTATTGCCAATCAATTCAAGATTAAAAATGAAGGCCGCCCTGCAGATCAGTGGCTGGCGGAGACGGTGCGCTGGACTTGGCGTATTAAGTGCTCTATGCATCTGGAGTCCGAGCTCATGAGTGCTCTGCGTGAGCGCTCTGAGACCGAAGCAATAAATGTATTTGCTCGTAATTTGAAAGCTTTGCTATTGGCTGCACCCGCTGGACCAAAGGTGACTATTGGTCTAGATCCAGGCATGAGAACCGGTGTGAAGGTTGCGGTAGTGGATGCGACTGGTAAGGTGGTGGATACCGAGGTGATCTACCCGCATCAGCCTAAGAATGATTGGGCTGGCTCGCTGCATACGCTAGCCAAGTTAGCAGAAAAACATCAGGCGACCTTGATCTCGATTGGCAATGGCACTGCTTCACGTGAGACTGACAAGCTGGCACAAGATTTGATTAAGGCGAAGCCAGAACTTAAGCTGTCGAAGATTGTGGTTTCCGAGGCAGGTGCATCGGTGTATTCAGCATCTGAGTACGCCTCAAAAGAATTGCCTGGCATGGATGTGTCATTGCGAGGTGCAGTATCGATTGCCAGAAGACTTCAAGATCCGTTGGCAGAGCTGGTCAAGATTGATCCCAAGTCCATTGGCGTTGGCCAGTATCAACATGATGTGATGCAGACGCAATTGGCAAAGTCTTTGGTGGCAGTTGTAGAGGACTGTGTGAACGCAGTCGGCGTCGATGTGAACACTGCTTCGGCCCCATTGCTTTCGAGGGTCTCAGGCCTTAGTAGCACGGTTGCTGAAGGTATTGTTTCTTATCGAGATAGTCATGGCGCTTTTCAGACGCGCTCTGAGTTGCGTAGCGTGCCGCGCTTAGGTGAAAAAACATTTGAGCAAGCAGCGGGTTTCTTACGCATCATGAACGGCTCTGACCCACTGGATGCCTCAGCAGTCCATCCAGAATCCTATCCTTTAGTTGAGAAGATCCTGAAAGACATCCAGAAGGGTGTGAAGGAGGTGATTGGCGATGTGGGAATACTCAAAGGCCTCAATCCCGAAAAGTATGCCGATGAAAAATTTGGCGTACCAACGGTTACTGACATCATTAAAGAACTAGAAAAGCCTGGCCGCGATCCTCGTCCTGAGTTCACGACAGCTACCTTCAAGGATGGTGTAGAAAAAATCAGCGATCTCAAAGTGGACATGATCTTAGAGGGTGTTGTGACTAACGTTGCAGCCTTTGGTGCTTTCGTCGACATCGGCGTTCATCAAGATGGACTTGTGCATATTTCTGCTTTAGCCAATACCTTTGTTAAAGACCCGCACACGGTAGTAAAAGCAGGGCAGGTCGTTAAGGTTAAAGTGCTTGAGGTAGATGAGAAGCGCAAGCGTATTGCATTGACCATGCGCCTATCTGATGAGGCTCCCAAAACTACTTCAGGTGCATCGCCAGAACAAAGAGTAAATCGCCCAAGCGATACAAGAACTCCAAGGGTGCAAGAGAATAGAAAGCCTCAGGAAGATAGAAGATCTGCGCCTCCAATGAATAATGCGATGGCAGCAGCCTTTGGGAAGTTAAAAAAGTAGTCAATATAAGTGATGAGGGGTGTCCAAGCCCCTCATTTCAACGGGCGTTCGTCATCAATTTGTCACATATTTCCATATAATTGGAAATATGCAAAACACCCATGCCATTTCAGCCTTTTTAGCTTTAGGACAGGAATCCCGGCTCAATATATTCCGACTGATTGTTCAACGTGGCGAGCTTGGCTTAACTCCAGGTGAAATCATCGAAAAGCTAGGTATTCCCAATGCGACTCTGAGCTTCCATTTAAAGGAGTTGGTGCTGGCTAATTTGTTGCTCGTTGAGCGTCAAAGTCGCAATCTGATCTACCGTCCTAATGCATCTTTAGTGCAAGACTTAAGCGCATTCTTATTGGATAACTGCTGCGGCGGCAAGACCTGCATCCCAATTAAAAATCTCAAGAAATCCAAGGTCACATGAAAACCTACAACATCCTGTTTCTTTGCACCCATAACTCTGCACGCTCAATACTGGGGGAGGCTTTGGCATCCACTCATCCTAGTGGTAAGTTCGTAGGTTATTCAGCTGGATCTACACCGGGCACGAGTGTCAATCCCATTGCTGCAGACATTGCAGTAGAGTTGGGTATGGATCGAATTCTATTGAAGTCTAAAAGCTGGGATGTCTATGCAGAGCCTAATGCGCCGAAGATGGATTTCATCATCACGGTTTGTGATAATGCCGCCGGTGAGGTTTGCCCATTCTGGCCAGGTCAACCAGCTACTGCACATTGGGGATTTCCCGATCCATCACAAGTGCAAGGCACTGATCTAGAAAAGCGGGCAGCCTTTAATACTGTTATGAATGGCCTCAAGAAGCGGATTGATCTCTTGGCTAGTATGCCTCTAGAAAAATTAGACTCTATGACCCTTAAATCAATCCACGCATCAGCCTAAGCGCAATCCAAACTCCAGCATGAATACATTAACTAAAAAACTATCCTTTCTTGATCGCTATCTCACGGTATGGATCTTTGCAGCAATGGCTTTGGGCATCGCCTTGGGTTATGTATTTCCTGGTGTAGAGGGCTTAATTAACTCCTTCCAGGTGGGTACCACTAATATCCCCATCGCTATTGGGCTCGTATTAATGATGTATCCGCCATTTGCAAAGGTGCGTTACGAAGACTTGCCTGATGTGTTCAAAGATAAGCGCATCTTTCTGATTTCACTATTGATGAACTGGGTTGTGGCGCCGTCATTAATGTTCTTCTTGGCAATCACCTTTGTGCCTGATCAGCCAGAGTATATGGCTGGCTTGATTCTGATTGGTATTGCTCCCTGTATTGCTATGGTGATTGTGTGGAACGATATTGCTAAAGGCTCAACAGAATATGCAGCGGGCCTGGTGGCATTTAATGCGATCTTTCAAGTCTTATTCTTTAGTGTGTACGCCTATGTTTTCCTTACTGTTCTGCCACCCTACTTTGGCCTAGCAGCATCGAATGTCAGCGTGAGCATGGGGCAAATTGCTCAGAGCGTCTTTATCTATCTTGGCGTGCCTTGTATTGCTGGTATCTTGACTCGAGTGGTGATGCTCAAGTTCATCTCTAAGGATCGTTATCACGAGCAGTTTGTGCCTCGTATCGGCAAGATCACCCTGATGGCTTTGCTCTTCACGATCGTGGTGATGTTTAGCTTGAAGGGCAAGCTCATTCTGAGTCTGCCAATGGATGTGTTGACGATTGCAGTTCCTCTACTGATCTTCTTCCTCATCATGTTCCTATTGACCTTCTTTGTAACAGGCAAGATGGGGATTGATTACAAGCGCTGTTGCACGCTGTCCTTTACTGCATCGAGTAATAACTTTGAGCTTGCTATCGCTGTCGCAATTGCTGTATTCGGAATTAACTCTGGAGCCGCATTTGCAGCAGTGATTGGCCCCTTAGTGGAGGTGCCCATCATGATTGGATTGGTAGCGGTGGCCCTGTGGTTTAGAGAGCATTACTTTGCAAAAGACTAGATATTTACTAAGCTCTGTAAGGCCTTACGACCGCCTCCAAACCAAATGCATCACTCGCATCCCTGAGAGTGTCAATGGAGTCACGAAGGGATTTTATCTCTTTGCAAGACAGTTTGCGTAACTTTTTGCGATCAATGCCGTAGGTATCGACTAGGTAGCGCATTCTAGATAGGCAAATCTGCAGGCGAATAAGCCAGTAAATAGCAAAAATGCCTGGTGCGAACAAGAGAAGCAA
>CANBPJ010000111.1 GCA_947371415.1 Burkholderiaceae bacterium
GCCACGAACGGGCTAAAGCCAATGCTGTCATGTATTACATTCTAACAAGCTAAAATGGAATTGGATGGGCCTCCCCGCATGGCGGTTTGGATAACCTGGTCAGGTCGGGAACGAAGCAGCCAAACCCAATTCTGTCAGTGCCGGGGGTCAGGCTCATCCACCCTCCCCAACACTAGATTTAACCCCATTACAGGATCTTTAAGGCCCTGAAAATTCCCCAAATCATCCAAATAATCAGCAAAACGAGGATGGTTCTTGCATCTAATGAGATTCTGAATAACTGCAAATGCTGATGGGCGCACTCTACATAAACCCTCAAATTGAACCCCCTTTTTATTAGAAGGCTTCAGCGTAGAGCTTGCGAGACATTAAATTCACATGGATTCATTGATTCAGCCGTAGGAATAGCGGTAGTCACAGGAATACATATTCACCTAGGCACTTCAAGGCAAAATAGCTTTGCAAACAACCCTACTTAAGCAAAGAAGCCCTGATGCCCCAAGCCATTATTTTTGATGTAGAAGCAACCGATAAAAACGATGCTGTCATTATTGAAGCGGCCTCTTTAGACGTCACGTCCGTTAATCCACTTTCAGTAGGCAATCCTTGGGTGCAACGCTACAACCCTGGCAAACCTATTAGCCTTGGCGCCTTAGCAACTCACCACATCCTCGATGAGGAACTGGTGAACTGCCCCGCTAGCAGCTCATTTCAATTACCTGCCGGCACCAAGTACATCATTGGTCATAGCGTAGATTTTGACTGGGAAGCCATTGGCAGCCCTGAAGTCAAACGAATTTGCACGCTGGCTCTTGCTCGCAGCCTGTGGCCCGAGTTGGATAGTCATACTCAAAGCGCCTTGCTCTATTACTTTGAAAGATCTACCGCTAGAGAACAATTGCGTGATGCTCATAGTGCATTAGCGGATGTCTGGATTTGCTCCAAAATACTTGGACAAATTATTGAGAAGCTTAAGCCTTCTTCTTTGGATGCCTTATGGGAAATGTCTGAGAAGGCTCGCATCCCCACCACCATGCCTTTTGGTAAACATAAGGGCGAATTAATTAGCCAGGTTCCATCTGACTACAAACAGTGGATGCTACGTCAGGATAATGTGTCCCCGTATTTGCGCAAGGCTTTAGAGGCCAAATAACAGCCTTTACTAGGGAATAAGGAATCCGTGATTTCCTTATTCCCCCTCTAGGCCTGCTGCATATTTCTTGTGCCGCTCTTACTGATACTTGCGAGTAAATACTTGTTTTGTGGCGCCATCATGACGCTTAGTATTTTTCAATACTGCGCAGTAAGACAAAGCTATGATCACTGCAAGTGAGATGCCGTTGAAATTATTTAATAGGTCCATGTATTTCTCCTTATTTACTTTTTATTTGCTTTTTACTTAGTTGGTTGATGTGTTATTTATCGTGCTACAGGTAATTCATCCCACTGTGTGGTGTAGTTCGGTGATCTGTTGCCTGATCTCATTTGCCAGTCTTGCTTGGTTCCAGATACCGCTGTTCTGATAACGGCATTCCCAAAACGACTGTTAATGGAGTCCATTGCTTTCATGAGATGGGCTGATTTGCCCTTGACTTCCATGTCATCAAAGAGAGATTGCTGAACTGTTGGCTTATCCGCCAGGAGGCTAAACATCACCCCTGCTTTTTTGTACTTAAAGCCAGCCTGGTAAATTTGCTTTAAGCCCTTTAGCGCAGCCGTTGTGAGTCTTAAGGTGTTATCACTGGGATCTGATAGTGGAATCGTGACGCTTTGATGATGCTGCGGCTCAAACGGCTTGTGCGGATTGGTTTGCATAAAGATAGTGAGCGCGCCCGTAACGGATTGTTGGCCTCTCAGTTTTTCTGCACCTCTCGCTACATGCGTCGCAACCGATTCTGCTAATTGCTCCATGGTAGTGACAGGTTTACCAAAGCTGCGTGAGGAAACGATCTGCTGTTTAGCTGGCGCCACTTCTTCAAGTTCTAAGCAAGAGACACCGCGCAACTCATAAGAAATCCGCTCTACCACTACACCAAACTGTTGGCGCATTGATTGTGGTGACGCTTGTAAAAGATCAAACACGCTATTGATATGAAGCGCTTTAAGTTTCTTGCTGAGCTGCCTGCCAATGCCCCACACCTCACCTACCGGCGTTTCAGTCATCCATTGATAGAGTGCTTCTTTAGGCATTGCATTGATATCGCATACGCCCGCAAACTGTTTGTGCTTTTTAGCAAGGTGATTTGCCAGCTTGGCTAAAGTCTTGCTGGCGCCAATACCAACACACACTGGCAAACCTGTAGTGTCTTTGACCTTGTCTTTGATGATTTGACCCATGCTCGCAGGGTCAGCGTATTGCTTGAGTACAGTCTCGATTCTGAGAAAACTCTCATCAATGCTGTAAACCTCTAAATTGGGGGTAAAGGTTTTTAAGATTTCGACCACCCTGCTACTCATATCGCCGTACAAGGTGTAGTTAGAGGAATACGCTTGAATGCCATGCTGCCTAGCCAAGTCCTTCATCTGAAACCATGGGGTGGCCATCTTCACGCCCAGCGCTTTAACTTCAGCACTACGCGCTACTGCGCAACCATCGTTATTAGATAAGACCACCATGGGCACACCTTCTAACTTGGGTGCAAATACCCGCTCGCAAGAAACGTAGAAGTTGTTCACATCTACGAGTGCGAAGAGTTGATTGGTTTGACCGGATTGATTGATAGCGCTCATATGGATTTACCATTTCTGCTACTAGCGTGGCTGTATCTGCGCACCACCCCAACCACTACACCCCAGATTTGGAGTTCGCTGTTCTCGTTAAAGGTAATGGGCTCGTAATTGAGGTTCTCTGGCTGGAGCTCGGTTTTGCCGCGCAATTGATACAGGCGCTTGATGGTGTACTCGTCGTCCACCACGGCAACAACGATGTCTTTATGTTTTGGCTTGAGGGCTTTATCAACCACCACCTTGTCGCCGTCACAAATGCCCGCGCCCATCATGGAATCCCCCTTCACGGTGAACATGAAGGTAGCCGGCTTGTTTTGAATGAGATAGCTGTTGAGATCGAGCCCTTCCTCGGCATAATCGGCTGCTGGACTTGGAAATCCCGCTGAAATACGGTGACTCAGGAGTTTGAACTCATAGGCGCCATTGGCCGCTAAGGCTTGTGGAGCCTGGCTTAAGGTCGCTTTTGGGGGGGTCATGTAAGTCGTCATAGTTGTTAATATACTGTATGTTTATACAGTATATGTAAAAACCTTAAAAATGACTCAATTTTTGTTGCTTTTGAGCTATTTGCTTAAATATGAGGCAATAAAAAACCACCCGAAGGTGGTTGATGTGGCTAGATGGACCGGGTTCTTGCTAGCAAAATGCGAATGCCAAGATGGCAGGATCATCTAAGAATGTATTTGCGGCATAAATACTTGCCCGGTAAAACCAGACATGCCCCACTTCAATGATCTCCGCCAAATGATCCATTAGCCGAGATAGTCCGCTTTACCAATTTCCACTCCGTTATGGCGCAGGATATTGTAGGCAGTGGTGACATGAAAGTAGAAATTAGGAATGATCCAAGTGAATACATATTGCTCGCCCGCAAACTCAAAGTTCCATTCTTTAATGGAGAATTTGATCTCCTTGGCTTCCGTGCCGTCAATCTGCTCAGGCTTAATACTGTCCACAAAGGCCACCGTTTTAGCGATGCGCTCTTTTAATTGAGCAAGCGTGCTTTCAGCATCGTCAAACTTAGGAGCTTCAACACTAGCCAAACGTGCCAAGCCAAACTTCACTTGATCACAAGCAATTTGTACCTGCTTAGCTAGAGGAAACATATCCGGAAATAAGCGAGCCTCTACCAAGACCTTGCTATCGATTCCTTTTGCGGCTGCATGCTCTTCAGCCTTCGTCAAAATGGTAGTCAAGTTGACCAGCATTTTCTTTAGCTGGGGAACCGATGCTTGGTACATGGAAATTGCCATAAATACTTTCTTATATAAATTACCGTATTGAGAGTGAATTAAACATCGCTCATGAAATCGCCGCCACCGCTGTCATCCCATGAGCTTGATCCACCATCATCCCAAGAGCTGGCATCCTGCACACCAAAATTTGGGTCTAAAGATGCTGGACCACCAACTTGATTTAAGTTCGGATTGGTATTGGGACTTGAATGGCCATTATCGTGACCACCCATGAGGTTGCTTGCCAATGCTTGGCCAGCATACATACCAGCACCTAATGCAGCGCCAGTAGCTAAGCTACCCATCAAGCCGCCACCCATACCGCCTGCAGGTGCACCAGGATAGCCAGGGCCTCCCGGGTAACCGGCAGGAGCACCTGGAGCACCAGGGTAACCAGCGCTTGGTGCGTTATAGACCTGCACCGCTTCGGCCTTGCGACGTCTCATCACAATCATGATTCCAACTACCAAGATGGCAATTAAACCCCAGAAGAGTGGATTGCTAAAGATGGATGATGAACTAGCAACTGGTGCAACTTGAGTGCTGGCCAATTGCATCTGGAGTTTTTGCACAGATTCAGGCTGAGCAAATGGTAGGCCTGGGGCAAGATTTTCTGCTTTAAGGAAATGATTGCGCGCTACCTCTAACTTACCTTCTTTGAGGTAAAGCTCAGCCGCTACATAGTGCGCCTTTGCACTGTTAGGATGGTTTTGGAGCACTTCCTTCATCATGACATCAGCTTTAGCCATCTGCCCAGATTGCACCGCTTGATAGACCTCTGGCAAAGTTGCCTCAGCAAATGCTGCGTTGCTAGTTAACAGTACCGCTGCTGCGAATACGCCAACGAATAAATGAATTACTTTACGAATTGTCATCATGACTCCTTGTAGGATGTTTCGTGCGAATTTCATTATCCCCAGTTTGGGGATTTTTGCTATTCCCTACTTATATAGGGTCTTTAGGATAAATTTCAAGGGGTCTGGGACTTAGATTAC
>CANBPJ010000112.1 GCA_947371415.1 Burkholderiaceae bacterium
CTGATTTCTTGTCTTGGATTGGGTTTTTTGACGGCCTGTGCCAACGTGATTCCACCCTGCGCCGCCAAAACCAGCCCTCCCAGCAGTGAATTTCAAAATACCAAATGGGAGCTCGTTCGCTGGAATTTGGCGCCTAACTCTAGGGGCGAAGTTCGCGCCCGACAAATTCCCCAGGGCGAGAGCAGCAATCCCATTCAAATTATTTTTGATGCCAATGGTGAACGTATTAGCGGATCGACTGGCTGCAATCGCTTTACAGCACGTATCACTGAAGATGCCAGGGGATTCACGTTAGATCAAATCGCCAGTACGAAGATGGCTTGTACTGCGCAGCGCATGGAATTAGAGAATGATTTTCTTTATGAATTAAATGATTACCGTACGATTGTGCGCAATGGCGATCAACTACTCATCATTGGCGCCGATCGTGAAGTATTAAGCTTTATGCAAAAAAATAATTCCGCAAAATAAAATATTCCAACATCCAAATATCAATTCATTACCGAAAGTCTGAATGAAAAAATACAAACTCCTGTTCTGCTCACTCGGATTATTTTTTCCTGGCACTGGCTTCAACTGTTTTTATTTGCAAGGGCTTAAATCTTTCTGGGGTTGGGCCCAGCTATTCTCCTTTCTTGGTGGAATCGCCGGTTGGCTACTCCTCAAGGAGTCACACTTTCACTCCGCCCCTGGCTGGGTGCTCATTACCTTCGGCTTCATCACACTCGAAGCAAGCTGGCTAACCACCATTGCTTATGGCTTACGTCCTGACGAAAAGTGGGATGCACAATTTAACCCCGGTCTAGATCCTAGTCGTGCCACCAGATCGGGCTGGCCGGTAGTTCTGACGGTGATTTTTTCATTAGTATTTGGTGCAGGTGTAATGATGACATTTCTAGCAATTGCATTTGAGCAATTTTTCATTTCACAGCTACTAGAAGCCAAAAAGCTATCCCAATAATGCGAATCGCTTTTTGATGCGGGGCGGCAGTTTCTCAATCTTAAAACTGCTCCGCTGTCAGTGCATTGGTAGACTGACCGCCCTCTAATATAGAAGTTGCCAAAGCCTGAGATTGTGGCAGTAGGTTTTCCGCAAAGAAGCGTGCCGTAGCAATCTTAGCGTCAAAGAAATTCGGGTCGCCTGCGCGTAATTCTTGAGCAGCTAGCAAGGCACGCGCCATTTGCCATGCACCCAAGACTAAGCCACATAAACGTAAATAGGCAAAGCTGCCTGCATACACCGCCTTGATGTCTGTCTTTGCATTGGCCACAATATAAGCAACGGCAGATTCAAATGCTTCGCGAGCAGCTATCAATTGCTTCAAGACTGCTTTTGCATCAGCGGTGCCACTACTTGCTAAATCTTTTTCAGTCTGCATGATCTTTTCAGCGAACACTTGTGCAGTTGCGCCACCATCACGCACTGTTTTTCTACCAATAAGATCATTTGCTTGAATGGCTGTTGTGCCTTCGTAAATCGTCAGAATACGCGCATCACGATAGTGTTGTGCAGCGCCGGTCTCTTCAATAAAGCCCATACCACCATGCACTTGAATACCCAAACTTGCGACATCAATTGACATCTCAGTGGAGAAGCCTTTCACAATCGGGACCAGAAATTCATACATCGCTTGATTCTGTTTGCGTGCAGTTTCATCTGGAGATGCGTGCTGTGCATCGTAAGCTGCAGCAGCGTAATAAGCCAAAGCTCTAGAGGCTTCAATATCAGCACGCATCGTCATCAACATCCGCTTCACATCTGGCTGATGAATAATTGCGACAGGGCCTGGAGAGCCAGCAAGATCACGGCTCTGAACGCGATCTTTTGCATACTGCACTGCTTTTTGATAGGCGCGCTCCGCAACCGCAATGCCCTGCATACCCACCGCAAAGCGAGCGGCATTCATCATGACAAACATGTATTCCAGACCGCGATTCTCTTCGCCCACTAAGTAGCCAATGGCGCCACCATGATCACCAAACTGCAGCACTGCAGTTGGGCTGGCTTTAATACCCAGCTTGTGCTCAATCGAAACGCAATGAACATCGTTACGCTCACCTAAAGAACCATCCATATTTACCAAAAACTTTGGCACTACAAATAAAGAAATGCCCTTCACGCCCTCTGGTGCATCAGGAGTTCTGGCCAGCACGAGATGGACAATATTCTTTGCCATGTCATGCTCACCATAGGTGATGTAGATTTTGGTGCCAAAAATTTTGTACATGCCATTACCATCAGGTACAGCTCGTGCACGCACCATCGACAAGTCAGAGCCTGCTTGAGGCTCAGTGAGGCACATGGATCCAGTCCACTCACCAGAAATCATCTTAGGAACATAGCGCTCTTGCAACTCAGGGCTTGCTGCGGTCAATAAGGCCTCAATCGCACCGTCAGTTAGCATTGGACACAAGGCAAATGAAAGGCTTGCTGAGTGAGCCATCTCAAAACAAGCAGTGGCAATCAACTTTGGTAAGCCTTGACCACCGAATTCCGGAGGATGCACAACGCCTTGCCAACCGGCAGCGGCAAATTGCTCAAAAGCCTCTTTAAAACCTGGAGTTGTGCTTACAACACCATCCTTAAATGCGCTTGGGTTCTGATCACCAGGCCAATTCAAAGGCGCTACAACATCTTGATTAAATTTGGCAGACTCCTCCAAGATCGCTGGCGCCAAATCTACATCAGCACCAGCCTCAGCATAGGAGGGGTAGGAAACAATCTCTGCTAGCCCCGCTAGTTCGTTCATCACAAACAGCATATCTTTCACTGGGGCTACATACGGCATAAGTATTCCTATAGATCAGAGGTGAAGGTAATTAAAAAGATGCTTTAGAAATGCCCTAAGCTACCTTAGCCGAGTAAGCTGGTTAATTCAGGAACGGCGGTATTTAAGTCCGCAACCAAGCCGTAATCAGCAACACTAAAGATCGGCGCTTCTGGGTCCTTATTGATTGCCACGATCACTTTAGAGTCTTTCATGCCAGCTAAATGCTGAATGGCTCCAGAGATACCAACCGCTACATAGAGTTGTGGGGCAACAATCTTGCCAGTTTGACCAACTTGATAGTCGTTTGGCACATAGCCAGCATCAACTGCGGCACGTGATGCACCGAGCGCTGCGCCCAACTTATCAGCCAATGGCGTAATGATCTCTTGATACTTCTCCCCAGAACCTAAACCACGACCACCAGACACGATGATTTTGGCAGCAGTCAATTCCGGACGATCTGATTTAGTCAGCTCACGACCTACAAAAGAAGATTTACCTGTGCTATCGATCGCTGTAACTTTTTCAATAGCAGCAGAACCGCCGGTGGCAGCAACCGGATCAAACCCAGTTGTACGAACGGTAATGACTTTTACAGGATCACTTGATTGCACGGTCGCAATAGCATTACCCGCATAAATGGGACGCTCAAACGTATCTGTACCAATGACTTTAGTGATGTCCGATAATTGAGCCACATCCAACTTAGCCGCAACACGAGGCAATACATTCTTACCATTTGCAGTTGCCGGGGCTAATACGTGACTATAGGCACTAGCAATAGAGAGAATTTGTGCTGCCAAAGGTTCGGCCAGTTGATCTGCCAAGCTTGGAGCATCCACCTGAATCACTTTGCGTACGCCAGCAATTTGACTCGCTGCGGTAGCCACTGCATCGATGCTACTACCAGCTACCAGCACATCTACCTCTGGTGAGCACTGGAGAGCGGCTGCAACGGCATTGAGCGTAGCCGCTTTTAAGGATTGATTGTCGTGTTCAGCAATAACAAGTGCGGCCATTTAAATCACCTTCGCTTCATTTTTGAGTTTATCTACCAAAGCTGCTACATCAGCCACCATTACCCCAGCAGAGCGTTTAGGCGGCTCTTCTACTTTGAGGGTTTTGAGGCGCGGGGCAATGTCAACACCGAGATCTTCAGGCTTCACGAGCTCAAGCGTTTTCTTCTTGGCCTTCATGATATTTGGCAAAGTGACATAACGCGGCTCATTCAAACGCAAGTCTGTTGTGATAACCGCTGGCAATGTAATTGCAATCGTCTCTAAACCACCATCTACCTCGCGAGTGACATTGGCTTTACCATCAGCAACCACCACCTTAGAAGCAAAAGTAGCCTGCGGAATATCCATCAAACTAGCTAACATCTGACCAGTTTGATTGCTATCGTCATCAATCGCTTGTTTACCCAAAATCATGATTTGGGCAGACTCTTTTTCACAAAGCGCTTTCAGAATTTTTGCGACTGCTAAGGGTTGCAATTCAGCATCAGTTTCAACCAAGATAGCGCGGTCAGCACCAATAGCCAAAGCCGTACGGAGAGTTTCTTGACATTGAGTAGTGCCAGCAGAAACCACGACAACCTCAGTCGCAACACCCGCCTCTTTTAAGCGTACTGCCTCTTCTACTGCAATCTCATCAAAAGGGTTCATACTCATTTTGACGTTTGCCAGATCAACTCCAGAGCTATCTGACTTCACCCGAATTTTGACGTTGTAATCGACCACGCGTTTTACCGCTACTAAGATTTTCATGCTGGATTCTCTATTTTTTTGAGTAACTTTTCTATTTTATCCGTCTAGCGCGGTCTAGGGCTAAACGTCGATTGCCGAAGCGGAACCAGCCTGCTTGCGTAACTCAAACTTCTGAATCTTGCCCGTAGAGGTCTTTGGCAACTCACAGAACACAATGGCCCTAGGTACCTTAAATCCAGCAAGGTGCAGCTTGCAATGGGCAATGATATCGGCTGGCGTAACATGAATGCCGGGCTTAATTTCCAGGAAGGCACAAGGCGTCTCGCCCCACTTGGGGTCAGGTTTAGCAACGACTGCAGCAGCCATCACCGCCGGATGACGATAGAGAACATCCTCCACCTCCACAGAGGAAATGTTTTCACCACCAGAAATGATGATGTCCTTACTGCGATCCTTCATCTTCACATAGCC
>CANBPJ010000113.1 GCA_947371415.1 Burkholderiaceae bacterium
ATCTCTTGTTGAATCTGATTCCACACGCGACTACTTTCAGATGTACCTAAAACAAGATCTAATTTTTTAAGCGCCCGCTCTTCATCCCCCATAGACTTAATGTCTAGTGCAAATGTTGGAATCCCTAAAGAATTGAGTCTTGCAATAACGGGTGAGGCTTTCTCCAGCAAAACAATATCGGGTTTTAGTTGCACGATACGTTCTATATTGACGTCACCCATGCCACCAAGCTTAGGCAAGCCCTGAATAGATTTTGGCCAATTAGAAAAACGATCAATGCCAACTAAAGCGCCACACTTACCAAGAGCGCAAACCGATTCAGTGAGAGAGGGTAGGAGGCTCACGATACGCTGGGGAGGTTTATCAAACACCACCACTACACCCCGATCATCAACAGCGGAAAAAGGTGCAGCAAAAATCGCCAAAGAGAAACCCAGCAAAAACAAAACAGCCCCGATCGCTAAATAGCGGGAGCGAGTCGAGGGTTGGGTCATATTCCTCATCAGATTATTTCATTGCGTACCGGATGCCGGCAAATATATTGGATCCAGGGGTGTTGTATCCGTATGTCAGTTGATATTGCTTATTGAGCATATTGTTCCAACGTGCGAATAGCGTCAAATTTTGTTCAATGTCATAACTTGAGTAAAGATTGAATATTGAGTAACCACCCATTGCCCCGTTATAAGCATTACCACTGGTGGCATCCGTACCAGATATATCTGTGCGCTGCCCTGAGAAGGTTCCGCCAAGACCTGTAATAAATTTATTATGGGCATATTCAATGGAAGCGTTACCAAATGTACGCGCTCTTTTAGCAAGAACTTGATCGGTTGTTTGGTTGATCGGACTTTGCTGATCAAAAGATCCTTTGAGTGCGAAGCTCCCAATTCGGGTACCGCCGCCAATAGATACACCGCTAATTTTTGCAACCGCAACATTTGAGGCGCAGCCATCTTGAGTTGATGGAGGGCAGCTAATACTTCCGTATTGAATGAGATTGTTAATGGTGTTGTTATAACCCACTAAGTGAATATCATAACTTTGCGTGTCATAGTGCAGCCCAACTTCAGTATTTTTACTTTTCTCAGGCATTAGGTTTGGATTGCCGTACCCCGGGTAGTAGAGGTCATTAAAAGTGGGGGCTCTAAAGCCAGTTCCATAGTTAATATTTGCTCGTAATTGTTTGGTGAAGAAGTAACCGTAAGCCGCTCCCCCCGTGGTTTGGGGGCCATATCCAGTAATGCTGTCATTGCGGATTGATAAGTTGGCTAAGTGTGAGCCACGCTTTAGTTGATATGAGCCTGCAACAGAATTGGTGTTTCTGCTTTGACTAAAGTTCTCAAGATTTGTGTAGGGATAAACATAGCCGTTGTATTGGGTGCTATTTACATTTTGCGTTCGACGCTCTCCTAATAATTGCAGTAAGTCAGCCCCTAATGCAATATCGTTTTGCCATGTGTAGATATTTTGTTTTGTTTTTGTTATCGGGTTATAGGCTTGGCTATAGGGTGTTTGATCTTGCAACACTTGCCCATTGTTATTTGATAGGGATGCTTGCAAGAAGCTTTTCCATTGTTCAGTAATTTGATTTTTTGAGTAAATACTATAGGTGCCTAGTTGTGCAATATTGGTTTGCGCTTGTTGTGGACCTGGTGCCCCAAGGTAACTTAGCTGGTAATCTGGGTTGTTGCTAAAGTCCCCCGCGTTAAATCCAGGCGATTGATTTTTCATTCTGCTTTGGAGCATTTGTACGCCGATAGTCTGTCCTTTGCTCCACTCTTGTGAGAGCTTTCCGGTAACCGCGTCTTGTACATATCCAGTTTTCATTGCCGTGAGTGCAAAGGGGTTATTGCTAGCAATTGTGTTGAAGCCTGTTGATAGGGTTTGACTGACACCAAGGGAGTAGCGAATTTTTTGCTCTCCTTCGGTTGAGCCATAGATGCTTGCGTCACTAACGCTTGTTCCATAAGTTCCGTAGCCTGTTGAGGCGCTGACTTTGGCAGGGCCATCCCCATCCTTTGTAAAAATTTGCACCACTCCGCCAATGGCATCGGCACCGTAGAGGCTACTCTGAGGCCCAAAGATAATTTCAATATGATCAATCAGTGGAAGCGGGATGGATTCCCAGGTTGGGCCACCATTTAGCGCGGAGTCTGAGCGAACCCCATCAATCAGTACGATGCTTTGGCCATTTGATGCGCCCCTCAAAAACACACTTGCACTCGATCCACCTGCGCCAATGCCGGAGGTAATTTCAATACCTCTTTGCCTTTGAAGTAATTGGACTAGACTCGTTTGGCCTGCCTGCTGAATTTCCTCTGGGCCAATATAGTCGTAGTCTGACAGCACATTATTTGCTAGTGTCGGCGCGCGATTCGCAGTAACAATAATTGGGTTGTCTGGATTTGGAGAATTCGTGACCGAGACCGTCGGACTGGTTTGGGCGATTGCTGCTGTGCCGAGTAATATTGCTGCACCGCAAAATAGGGCGCTGATGAGCTTGTCGCTGAACTGCTGTTTCATGATGAACCTTCTGCCTTCGAATCGCCTAGCTAACTTCCCCGTAAGCTGGGCCGAACAGAATTTCACATTGGAGAGTTCAGGCGTCAATTGGCAATCCTGGCTAGTGCTAGGGATGCTTCATTAGCGCGCGAAGGTCCCCGTCCGCAAAATTCCACTTGTCTTGGCCGGTATCCGGGCTAGTAAATCTCAGAATCTGGCCTTCCCATGCAATTGACGCGCACAGTGGCTTATTCAGACTCCTAACACCTCCATCTAAAAGTTGGGGTGTATTTACTTACCGTTGCGGGGGCAGCACACGTTTAGTGTTTCCCGTTTAACTTTATTGCACTGCAATAAAGCACCACGACCCCTGAATTCTATCTCAGGCTAGCCCCTCATCGGCTTAAAAGCTAAAAAAGCCTACAATATGGGCTCTAGGATTGAGGATTCATGACAGCATTAGATAAGCACCCCGAAAAAAACCTGATTCGTCTGCAGCTTAGCCAAAACTCGGTGTTAAAAAGCTTGGATCCAGTTGCAATGGCTGATTTAGAGCGCCATTTAGTGATCTCAGACCTCAAAAAATCAGAAATCTTGCTCCACCAAGGTGATCACCAAATGGAGCAGTACTTTGTGCTGGATGGAATTTTGAAGCGCATTGTTTCCAGTGCTGATGCAAAAGAGATGATTTTGCGCTTTGCCATCGAGAAAGATATTGAAACAAGCTATGCAGCTTGGCGCCTTAAGACGGCCGCCCCATATAGCATTGCTTGCGTGACAAAGACCCGCGTAGCTCGGATGCCCCTCAAGAAATGGGCTGAGTTTCTAGATGCCCATAAGCCTTTAAAAGAGAGTTTCGAGTTTGAGGTAATGCGTTTAATGAGTGAGATCATGGCCCACACCATCACCTTGCATATGCTCGATGCGCCAGGCCGCGTAGAGCGTTTCTTGCGCAAATATGAGGACTTATTTGAGCTACTCCCTAAAAAAGAGCTGGCCGCATACCTTAATCTATCTCCAGAGACCTTAAGTCGCCTTAAAACAAAGCATAAAGAGCTTTTTGTCTAACTGGAAACCCCTACTTGCTTCTAGATTTCAGAGGAAATTGACCGAAGTCAATGATGATCCCCACCCTCAGGCCTAAGATTCACCTCAGCCTCAACGGGGGTATTTACAGGTACCCGTGGCACCACTAATAACTTAATTGGAGACAGTTAGCGAAAGCTAAATTGCACTGAACATGTTTTGCGTTCGGGCGGTGTAATTAACTAAAAAATTTCTATGACAACAGACAATCAAAATACACAAGTCACTGATGGCTTTCACCTCGTCATTGATGCTTTAAAAGCAAACGACCTAGACACCATTTTTGGTCTCGTTGGTATTCCAATCACTGACTTGTGCCGTTTGGCTCAAGCGGAGGGACTACGCTTCATTGGTTTCCGTCATGAGCAGCATGCGGGTAATGCTGCAGCGATTGCTGGTTACATGACTCAAAAGCCTGGTATCTGCATGACTGTGTCTGCACCTGGTTTCTTGAACGGTTTAACAGCACTTGCAAATGCTACTGTGAACTGTTTCCCAATGATTTTGATTTCTGGTTCAAGTGAGCGCGAGATCGTTGACTTGCAACAAGGTGACTACGAAGAGATGGATCAGCTCAATGCGGCTAAGCCGTATTGCAAAGCTGCGTACCGTATTAATCACATTGAAGACATCGGCATTGGTTTTGCTCGTGCAATTCGTGCGGCTGTTTCTGGTCGTCCGGGTGGCGTGTATTTGGACTTGCCTGCACAACTGTTGGCTCAAACAATGCCTGTTGAAGAAGCTAAGAAATCCATCTTCAAGGTAATCGATCCAGTTCCACGTCAAATCCCTGCGCCTGATGCTGTAGAGCGTGCATTGAATGTGTTGAAGGGTGCTAAGCGTCCACTGATCCTCTTGGGCAAAGGCGCTGCTTATGCTCAGGCTGATGCGGATATTCGTGCTTTGATTGAAAAATCCGGCATTCCTTATTTGCCAATGTCGATGGCAAAAGGTTTATTGCCAGACAACCACCCACAATCTGCTTCTGCAGCACGTTCATTTGTATTGGCCGAAGCTGATGCGGTGTTGTTGGTAGGTGCGCGCCTGAACTGGTTGCTGGCACATGGTAAGGGTAAGACTTGGGGTAAAGAGCCTAAGAAATTTATCCAAATCGATATTCAAGCAAACGAAGTGGACAGCAACGTACAAATCGATGCGCCATTGATCGGTGATATTGGTTCATGCGTTGGTGAGCTCTTGAAGGGTATTGCAGCGGTTCCAAAACCCGCTGCTGAGTGGATCACTGCGATCAACGAGAAGAAAGACAAGAACTTGGCGAAGATGGCAGAAACACTTGCCAAAGAAGCTTCACC
>CANBPJ010000114.1 GCA_947371415.1 Burkholderiaceae bacterium
GCCATGGTTGATGTTATGGCGGGTAGGACGGATATAGCCTTTCCAGGATTGATCGGGGCATTGCAGTTCATTAAAGCCAATCGCATCAAGGCATTGGCAGTCAGCTCTCAGTCGCGCATGCCTCAGATTCCCGCCGTGCCAACTTTTACAGAAATTGGAATGCCCGAATTTTCTAGCGTGCAGTGGTATGGTATTTCTGGGCCAGCTGGAATACCTATCGATATTGTAAATACGCTTAACGCGCACATAAATCGGATTCTTAAGGATCCGCAAGTTGTTGCTAAATTTGAGTCTGAAACATTAACGGTCATGCCTATGACGCCGCTGCAATTTACTGCATACATTGATAGGGATGCCACTAAATGGAAAAAATTAGTTAAGGATCGCGGTATAGAGATAGACGGAGCATAATTTCTTGCCCACCGATAGCAAACGCAGGTAGACACGATGTTGATGTGGGTCTATCCAGTACTTTTGCTCACGTAATCCTTTGGCCCCAGGTTCAAGTCCTGATGGGCCTACCAGATAGGAAAAGACCAACCTTCGGGTTGGTCTTTTTTATCGCTAATTTTTTCTAGCGAGTAAAAACAAGAATTACATTACCTTCAAATTGTTAGGCAAGTTACTTGATCAGCCCAAAAGGAATTGGATCCCTATTTGACTTAATGGCCTCCTCTAGTAGATCCAAGCGGTCTTGCCCCCAGAAGGGTTCATCCCTGTAAAAAAAGAAGGGCGTACCAAATACTTGCCTCTCAACAGCTTCTGCTGTTAACCGATTTACCTCAATATCAATCTCCGCGCCTGTACTTTCTTGGAGAAGTAACTCTCCATCCAAGCCTGATTTATTGGCAACCTCCACCATGACCCTTGGATCTGTGATGTCTAAATCATCGGCCCACAATATTTTCAAGGCGTTACGAAGAAATTCACTTACGTCTAAATTTTTAGCCAAAGCGGCGATGAACATCCGGTGGCCAATGACTGGGTCAGAAGGGTGATGTTTTGGCTTAAGCACCAAGGGGATCTTGCGCTTAATGGCCCAGCGCTGCATCTCTACAAACCGATAAGCCTGTCTTTGTGGTGGCCTCTTGGTAACTGGAAGTCCACCACCTGCTGAAAATATCGCATGCAGATCAATAGGTTTGTAAGTGACTTCTAAGTCATATTTTTTAACCAAATCCTCAAATGCCTCGTATCCAATATAGGTGTAGAGGGAGATAAAACTAAAGTAAAAATCTATTTTTCGTGTGGCGTTCATATAGTTCCTTAACTTAATCGACTTTTGCTCCGGACTCTTTCACTAGTTTTGCCCACTTAGGCGCTTGAATTGCAAGTTGCTTTGCTAGATATTCGGGTGAGCTAGCAACGATTTCAAATCCCTGTGAGGTCAATTGATCTTTTACGGCGGGTTGCTTTAAGGTCGCAACAATTTCTTTGTTGAGTTTGTTGATGATCGCTGTGGGTGTACCAGCTGGCGCCAAAACTCCTTGCCACGAGTTGAGGTCATATCCCGCTACGCCCGCTTCAGCAATGGTGGGGATGTTGGGTGCGCCAGTAGAGCGTTTTATAGGGCTTACTCCAAGCGCAGTGAGTTTCCCAGCTTTGACATATTGCAAGGCTGCTGGCAGTGTGACAAACATAGCGTCTACATGTCCAGCCAGTAAATCTGCCACTCCAGGTGCGCCACCTTTGTAGGGAACATTCGTAAATTTAATATCAGCCATGCTCTCTAATAAGGCGCCTGCTAGATGACCCGGGCTACCACTACCTGCATTAGCTAGAGTAATTTTCCCTGGGTTGAGTCTGGCAAACTCAATAAGAGAGCGTAGATTTTTAACGGGAAGCTTGGGTCCGACTAATAACACCTGCGGCGCCGTAATGGCCATGGTGATGGGTGCAAACTGTTCGAGCTTGTACGGGGGGTTGCTATATAGAGCGGGGTTAATCACCAAGCTATCCCAGCCTAAAAGAAGCGTGTAGCCATCGGGCGCAGCCTTGGCTACATAAGCAAAGGCAATATTGCTGCCACCACCAGCCATATTTTCCACTACAACAGCCTGACCTAATTTTTCAGATATACCCTTGCCGATGGTGCGTGCCAGGGAATCGAGGCTGGCGCCAGCGGGAACCGGCACGACAATTTTGATTGGCTTAGTCGGCCAAGATTCTTGTGCAAGTAAGGGGATTGAGGTGATGAGCAAGCCTAAGCTTATGGCTATGTCAGCAAAGACTCTAGTGTTTCGGGATTTCATATCAATGCCAATCGGTAAAAGTGCTACCTTAAACGGTATTCGTCAGATATCAAACGATTAAAAAGTCATTCCAATAGACCTATTTTTATCTAAAGGGGGGTGCTTCAATCATTTAGCCTCCTAGGCTCAGACCTCAGTCTCGATTGCTCACTAAAAAAAGCAAGCACTTATCAGCAATGGTGGGACTTTGTCTTGTGGGGGGGGGCTCTTAAGGGAAACTACTTAAATACCTCTAGATGTATCTGCAGTAGGGTATGCGAACAACAATAAAAGGAGATAGTAAATGGTTCGCCATACATTCAATAAAGCATTACTCGCATGTTTTGTAGGTTTAATAGGGGTCACCACTTCTGGATTGGCTCAAGTTGGATTCCCACCTCCGCCGCCAAGAGTGAGCCCTGCTGCTGGAGTTATTGATATGCACGTTCATCCGGATCCCGATGTCTTTGGTAGATCTTTGAGTGATATTGAGCTTGCGATGATTGCGAAGCGCAAAGGTATGCGCGGTTTTGTCATCAAGAACCACGTTGTCACTACAGCCGACAGAGCTGCACTTGTTATGCAACAAGTTCCAGGCATCGAGGTTTGGGGCGGAATTGTTCTTAATAAATCTGTTGGGGGTGTGAACCCGTCTGCAGTTGAATGGATGCACCGCATGTCTGGTGGTCGTGGAAAAGTTGTTTGGTTACCTACTTTTGACTCTGATAAACATATCAAGACATTAGTTGATAAAAATAAATCCGGTCTTGTGGTGACTGCAAATGGCAGCGTCACACCGGAGATGGAAGAGGTCCTAAAGATTATTGCTAGGGAAAATTTAATTTTGGCGACAGGCCATGTATCGGCTGACGAAATTCTAATAGTGGTTAAGCGTGCAAAAGAGTTGGGGGTAAATAATATTTTAATTACCCATGGTTTAACTAATATCCCGGGTCTCAGCATGGAGCAGGCAAAACAAGTAGCTGCAATGGGTGCGAAGATTGAGATTTGCTATTTGCAATTCATGACTGGGCCAGATGCTCAATACAAGTGGATGACACACTGGGAAAAAGTAGACGCCAATACTGTGGCAAAGGCAGTGAGGGAGATTGGCGCAGAGCACTTGGTGTTGTCAACCGACCTGGGTCAACAAGGAATGATGACCCCACCTGACGGAATTGAAAATGAGGTTGCGGCTGTTAAGGCGGCAGGTGTTTCTCAGTCAGATATTGATGTGATGATGAAAAAGAACCCTGCTAAATTATTGGGCTTAAAGGATTAGCCTAGTGTGGGCGATGCCGGGATGAGATGGTGCTTAGTTTAGGCTCTAAATCAGACCCTGGGAAGCTCACCAGAAATGCAAACCCCTATCAGTAATGATGGGGGTTTTGTCTTTGAGAGCTGCTTTCAGTAAAGCTGGGGTAAATGCCTAGAGTAATCGGCAGGTAAGCTCTCTAGTATTAATGAATGTCCCGGCTAATTGAATTAACCTATGTGAGTGAACCAGCTCAAAGTATGTCTTTTTTAGGCTTGATGCGACTTTTGTACCACTCATATTCTAATAACCAGGCCTTGGGCATTACTGGGGCGCTGATTTATGAGAATAGTAAATTTGGTCAAGTTATTGAGGGGCTTGAAAAAGATATTGAAGCCTTGTGGCAAAAAATTCAAAAAGATAGCAGGCATAAAAATGTCCGCTTAATAGAATCCAAAACCATTAGTGAGCGCAGTTTTAGTAAGTGGACTATGGTTTTCCAAGGCAATGAAGAGATTGCTAAAACCTTGCCAGAAGTAAGTGCCGCCATTGAGGATGTTGAGTTTCCGGTAGGTCACCCCCTATTAATCGCCTTGAGAGATGGCGGCTAATACTAGGCTACATCAATCTAAGCCCTCATCATTAGTGTTGAGGGCTTTTTTCTTATGAGCGCCTATTTCATTCCATTGTTATTCTTACGTACAACAATACATAACTAAATAGAGCTTTTTAATGGAAATTAATTCTGACTACAGTCAGCGCGTAGTTCTCAATCACCATGATCTCCCCTGGATCTTAAGCCCCTCTTTGGGTGTTGAGAGACGCATGCTGGATCGCAATGGTGATGAGCTTGCTAAGGCTACTTCGATTGTTCGATATCAAGCGGGAGCAAGATTTCCATCTCATATTCATGAATTCGGTGAGGAGATTTTGGTTTTAGACGGTGTGTTTAGTGATGAATCTGGGAGTTATCCTGCGGGCGCATACATCATGAATCCCCCTGGATCGTCCCATGTGCCGTTTAGTGATGACGGCTGTACGCTGTTTGTAAAACTAAGACATCTTGGATCCGAGCAGCTTGAGCGAGAAATTGTAGATACACATTCAGCGCCCTGGTTTCAGGGGATGGTTCCTGGCTTAACGGTGATGCCTTTAATGCGTCAGGGCACAGGCTCTACATTAGTAAGATGGGCGCCTCAGACTTACTTTAATCCCCATAAACACTATGGCGGTGAAGAAATTTTTGTGGTGGAGGGCGTCTTTGAGGATGAGCACGGGCGTTATCCGGCCGGCTCATGGATTAGAAGCCCTCATCTAAGCCTACACAAACCTTTTAGCAAAGAGGGCTGCACGATTTTTGTGAAGACTGGGCATTTGTTGGG
>CANBPJ010000115.1 GCA_947371415.1 Burkholderiaceae bacterium
ACTTGCTCGCTTTGGTCCGGATGGACGATAAAAACGATTTCATAATGACGCATCTAACACTCCTTAAGGATAAAGTCACCTGGGCGTCTTGCTAACTTCCGATGGTTTTAAAGTTAGCGCCAGTGTGACAAGGTAGTAACAAATTGTAGGTAAAACTAACTACACATATTTACTGCTTTTAAGTCCTTACCGAATTTCGGGTAAGTCCGCTATTCTAGCAAAAAAATCCTGCCAAGTCATGGGTTTACCAGCTAAATTTGCCTGTTTGGCCGCATTAAGAGCCAATTGGAGCCCAATTCTTGCCCTGGGCGCCGTTAGCGTACCCGCAGCGCGGCATCCAGGGACATCTGCCTCGGGAATATTGGGCAAAGTGGTACCAGCACCGGTCCTAGTTGTTCTCACAACGGCAACACCTTGAGAGATTGCTCTACCCAAAGGCTCTGCCCATGCATCATGAAAGCCACCCTGTCCTGACCCAGCAACTACGAAGCCCTGTACATTGCTATTAAGCCAGTGGGCCACCGTTTCGGGTCGAGCTCCTGCATGACTAGTCAAAATCTCAACCCAAGGCCATTCATCCTCTTGGGGAATCGGCAAATCTTCATTCCAGGCAGCCTGAATCGCTTTTACGCCAGATAACCAGGAAGGGTTGATCAAGCCTACTGAGCTTGATGGCGAATTCTGTAAAGGGGCATTGAGGGCTGTGGCATGGCGTTTAGCCAAGTCCATCGCCATACATCCACGCCCATCCATGACGGCATAGATACCACCAGGGCAATTCTCAATAGCCGTGGATGCCCAGCGTAGCGCATCCAATAGATTGGAGGGCCCATCAGCTCCTGGCGCATTACTTGGGAGCATGGCCCCGGTCAGAATGACCCTCTTAGCCTGAGTCTGAGCTAACTTTCCACACGTTGCCTGCAGAAATAAACCTGTCTCCTCAATCGTATCGGTGCCATGGGTAATGACCAACCCTTTGACGGCAGGATTATTGATTGCCTCTCTCACAGCCAAGCCAAGCCCAGTCAACAGAGGTTCGGATAAATTCCGACTGTTGATATTGGCCAGCTGTCGCGAAACTAGCTTGATGCCACCCGGAATTGCCGACTGAATATGATTGACTAGAGACTCAACACCAACCTGCCCCGCTTGATATTGCAAAGGGTTCTCTTTAGGATTGGGGGCAAGACCGGCGATGGTGCCGCCCATACCTAAAACCAAAATATGGGGTGTATTTTCAGGAATACTGGGAATTGAGCTCATTTCACCATTATCCGCCTGCAATTGACTTGAATATTCAAATAGTGCTGTATACAATCCCAGTATGGACATAAATACAGTCGATTTTCCGGAGGAGCTGACTGCCCTCCCCAAACTCACCTCACGTCAGAATGAGATTTTGGAATTGATCACTAAGGCCATCGATGAAAGCGGTTCACCTCCGACCCGCGCAGAAATTGCGACTCAACTTGGCTTTGCATCTGCCAATGCTGCTGAAGAGCACCTGCGTGCCTTAGCAAAAAAAGGTTACATCGAGCTGACGCCAGGAACATCTCGCGGCATTCGCATTCCGCAACGCTTTAACCAGTCGCACAATCCCAATAGGTATCGTCAGATGTCTTTACCTTCTGGCGCACTTCAGCAACTTACCCTGCCACTCATTGGCCGCGTTGCTGCAGGCTCCCCGATCATGGCGGTTGAACATATTGAAAAGCAAATACCGATTGATCCTAGTTTATTTAGTAAGGGTGCGGATTACTTATTAAAAGTAGTTGGCATGAGCATGCGCGATGCAGGCATTCTCGATGGCGACTATTTGGCCGTTAGAAAAACTTCAGAGGTGCGCAATGGCGATATCGTTGTTGCACGCTTAGATGATGAGGTCACCGTGAAGCGCTGGAACCAGAAGAAAACGGCTAATGGTATGGTGATTGAATTACAAGCCGAGAACCCAGACTTCAAAAATATTTTAGTAGATGGGCGCCAACCAAACTTTGCAGTTGAAGGTCAGGCTGTTGGCCTGATCAGGGCTGGCGGGCTTTGAGCCAGCACACCCCGTAAAGCAAAAGGCCTCTATATGAGGCCTTTTTTATTGACGACGATCACTTCCCCGTCTTTTATTTTTTCATTATTTATCTTTTGCTTGGCGCAACTACGTTTGCATTCTTAGGAGATGCGGTAATAGTAATCATGGTTTTTGGTCCGGTGAATGCGCCTTCATTTAACTCCACAGTGGACGTGCGATCGCCTTTGGTAAAAACCAAAATACTAGTTTTAGATTTAACAGCACTCACAGTAGTCCAGCCAGCCTTCGGATATTCTGACTGGAAGAATGCATAAATATCTGTTGGGGTTTGAACGCCAGACAGAACCACTCGACCAACCCAGTTATCACCACGACCAATGATGAGTGAATCGGAACCAATCATTCTTGAAGCTGCAGGCAATGGCATATCGCCCAACAGCTGCGACTGAATTTCTTGGACTTCGCTCGGCGTACCCGTTGGCGAATCTCCAGAAGAGGCACAAGCCGCCAAAAGCACAGATAGTGCTACTGTCGATGTGATGATTTTGAGTCGCTTCAGTTTGTTCATATTCTTGCCCTGGTAATGAATTTGACTGCGTACTTTTATTCAAAGTATTTTAGGTGAAACACCGCAAGGGTCAATCTAAATTACTGGAGGCGCGTGAGGGAATCGAACCCCCGTACGAAGCTTTGCAGGCTCCTGCCTAACCACTCGGCCAACGCGCCAGAAACCAAAATCAAAAATGGGAAGCTTTTTAAGGGCTTCCCATCGAACTTGGAGCGGGAAAGGAGGTTCGAACTCCCGACCTATACCTTGGCAAGGTATCGCTCTACCAGCTGAGCTATTCCCGCATAACAGGGCAGTAGTTTAACAAACAATTTAAGAGAAGACATTTTTTGTTAACAAGACTAAAAACTGGGGAGGGATATAAATTACTAAAACCCTTATAGTGACTGGCTCTACAGTCTTTATTAGACCTTATCCACCAACTGAGGCAAGGCCTTCTTCATGTAATAAAACATCGACCAAAGCGTTAAAAAGGATGCAATCCAGATCAACCATGTGCCAACTTGTGCGCAATTAAGCCATCCAAATAAGGTGTCATTTAACAATAAAAATGGGATTGCAATCAGTTGTGCGGTGGTTTTTAGCTTACCAACCATATGAACTGCAACACTTTTACCAGCCCCTAAGAGCGCCATCCACTCCCTCAATGCAGAGATGGTAATTTCACGCCCAATAATGATTAAGGCAACCCAAACTTGCACACGATCCATATTCAACAAGACTAACAATGCGGCAGCGACAATCAACTTGTCGGCAACTGGGTCCAAGAATTGTCCAAAGGCAGACTCCTGCTTCATACGACGGGCCAAAAAGCCATCCAACCAATCGGTTACAGCCGCTAAGACAAAAATAATAGTTGCTACAAGATTCTTATCAAAAGGACTGAGCCAGCTACTCGGCAAATAAAACACTGCGACCACTAAAGGGATGGCGGCTACGCGCAACCAGGTCAGGGCGATGGGTAGATTAAAAGGCATGGCTCAAGCATAAACCAATGTGTGCGTGCCGGGAAATCAATGGAGCTGCCGATAAATTTGTTCAGCCAATGCGGTAGATATCCCCTCCACGGTGGAGATCTCTTCAATAGTGGCGTTAGCAACGCCACGCAAGCCCCCAAATCGAGCCAGCAATTTTTGACGGCGTTTTGCACCAATTCCCTCGATTTCCTCCAACTGAGAAACCGTCCTCGCTTTTGCACGCTTAGCGCGCATACCAGTGATGGCAAAACGATGCGCTTCATCGCGGATCTGCGCCACCAATAAGAGAGCCGCACTATCAATGCCGAGCTCAAGCGACTTGCGTCCATCTGCAAAGATGAGTGTCTCAAGACCAACCTTGCGCCCCCCCCCCTTTGCAACACCAACGATGAGACTAATATCCATTCCGAATTCAGAGAGAACTTGTCTTGCCATCTCAACCTGGCCCTTGCCGCCGTCAATCAAAATGACTTGCGGCATCTTTTCAACAGGGAGCTCCTGAAAGTTTGCATAGCGACGCTGCAAGACCTGTCGCATGGCTGCGTAATCATCACCTGGAGTGATATCGTTAATATTGAAGCGGCGATACTCGCTTGGCTGCATGGCATTTTTTGAATACACCACGCAAGACGCTTGGGTTGCCTCACCAGAGGTATGGCTGATGTCAAAACATTCTATGCGCAGCTGCTCAAGACTTTCTAACTCAAGACCTAAGACATCGGCCAATGATCGGGCTCTTGCTAACTGACCACCAGTTTCTACCAAGCGTTTTGCAATCGCGATCTTCGCATTGCCTTCGGCCATCGCCAACCAGTGGCGCCTCTGCCCTTGAGGTTGATGAAGGAAAGTGATGCGCTTGCCAGCTTGGGCATTCAGTAAATCACGCAAACCCTCCGGAGCTGATTGCTCAGAACTTTCATCTGCCATTTCTGCTGGTGCCGCAATATCGTCAACCAGCTTTCGCAGAGGATGATTGAGAATGAGTACCGGCGGAATCAAATTGGTAGTTGCCTCCCCATCACCCGCCTTCTCTTCAAGATAATGCTGGGCAATAAACGCCTCAAGAATTTCCGCGGGCGGAGGAAGCTCTCCCGAAGTAGATCGTAGCCCTTTAGGAAAATAGGCACGGTCACCCAAGTGACGTCCGCCACGAATCATCGCCAAATTAACGCAGACCACACCCTCCATTTGGGCAACAGCAATCACATCTACATCTCCCTCGCCATCAGCAACGGTATCCATAGATTGTTGCTGTAAGACGCTAGAGAGATCGGCAATAC
>CANBPJ010000116.1 GCA_947371415.1 Burkholderiaceae bacterium
TGACTAGAGTCCCTCATGAGCCGCTTTTGGAGCCCCGTTGTTCAGACCCTCACCCCTTATGTTCCTGGGGAGCAACCGCAAATGGAGCGGCTGGTAAAGCTCAACACCAATGAAAGCCCTTACGGCCCATCGCCCAAGGCACTAGCAGCCATTAGCCAGCAAACGACCGACGATCTGAGGCTCTATCCAGACCCCGAAGGGGCAGCCCTTAAAAAGGCTATTGCCGATTTACACGGTCTAGATCCAAAACAGGTGTTTTTAGGCAATGGCTCCGATGAAGTTTTAGCCCACGTCTTTTTAGGCCTCCTGAAACAAGCTAAACCCGTCCAATTCCCGGATATTACTTATAGCTTCTACCCGGTCTACTGCAAGCTATTTGGAATTAACTATCAAACAGTCGCTTTAGGCTCAAACTTTGAGATCCAGGTTGAGGATTTCAAAGCCCCTAATGGTGGGGTAATTTTCCCCAACCCCAATGCGCCGACCGGTCGAGCCATTCCACGATCAGAAATCGAAGTCCTACTCAGCAGAAATACAGACTCAGTAGTCGTCATTGATGAAGCTTACGTCGATTACGGAACCGAATCCTGCATCCCCCTTCTTCGTGGAAGCGCGTGCCCAGAAAACCTATTGGTTGTTCACACACTCTCCAAATCCCGTGCCTTAGCAGGTTTACGCGTTGGGTTTGCAGTAGGTCACCCCGCCTTAATTGAGGGGCTTGAACGAGTAAAAAACAGCTTTAACTCTTACCCGCTGGGTCGCTTAGCGCAAGCTGGGGCTATCGCTGCAATACAAGATCAAGCCCACTTGGAATCCACCAGTGAAAAAGTCATTCAAACTCGCGAACGCCTGATCGCAGAATTAAACGCGCTGGGTTTTGATACCTTGCCATCTACAGCCAACTTTATTTTTACGCGCCATCCAAAACATGTGGGCGCAAAGCTGTATCAAGCCCTGCGAGATCGTGGAATGATCGTGCGTCATTTTAAGTCGCCACGCATCGAAGAATTCTTGCGCATCACCATTGGCACCGATGATCAAACCAATGAATTAATTGTGGCTTTGAAGGAAATTCTGGCTAGCGCCTAAACTTGGATTAAGTTTATTTTCGTATAGATTGCTTCAGGCGCATCTCAGCAGCGCGAGCATGGGCAGTCAAACCTTCACCGTGTGCAAGCGTACTTGCAACGGCACCTAAAGTTTGTGCACCCGCTTCACTGACTTCAATCATGCTGGAGCGTTTAATGAAGTCATAAACACCCAATGGCGAAGAAAAGCGCGCAGTGCGTGCTGTTGGTAAAACGTGGTTTGGGCCAGCGCAGTAATCACCAAGAGACTCGCTGGTGTAGTTACCCATAAAGATCGCGCCAGCATGACGAATCAATTCCGCCCACTTGCGTGGCTCGGCAGCACAAATTTCTAAATGCTCGGCAGCAATAGCGTTGGCAATCTCGCAAGCCTCAGCCATGTCTTCTACCTGAATCAATAAAGCGCGATTTGTGAGCGATACCTCAATGACTTTCTTTCTGGGCATCTCTGGTAGTAATTTGTTAATACTCTCTTGCACTTGCTCAATAAATTGTTCATTTGGGCAAAGCAAAATTGACTGCGCCAACTCATCATGCTCCGCCTGAGAAAACAGATCCATTGCAATCCAGTCAGGATTACTAGAGCCATCACACAGAATCAAAATTTCTGATGGACCGGCAATCATGTCAATGCCGACAGTACCAAACACTCGGCGTTTGGCGGCCGCGACATAGGCATTACCTGGGCCAACAATTTTATCGACAGAAGGAATCGTTTCGGTGCCGTAGGCCAAAGCACCGACGGCTTGTGCCCCGCCAATTGTAAAGACACGATCAACCCCCGATAAATAAGCTGCAGCCAAGACCAAAGGATTACGGGCTCCATCAGGAGTAGGCACCACCATGATGACCTCAGCCACTCCAGCAACCTTTGCAGGAATGGCATTCATCAAGACGGAAGAGGGGTATGCTGCCTTACCACCAGGCACATAAATGCCCACGCGATCTAATGCAGTCACTTTTTGACCCAAGCGTGTGCCATCAGCCTCCTCATATTCCCAAGAGTGGCAGCCCGCTTCAATCTTTTGCTTCTCGTGATAGGCGCGCACTCTTTGCGCAGCAATATCTAAGGCATTTTTTTGCTCTACGGATAAACCTTGATAGGCACCCTCTAACTCTTGGCGAGAAATCTCTAGCTCAGCAACGCTTTTAACATCCAATCGATCAAATTGTTTTGTGAAATCCAGTACCGCAGCATCGCCACGCTCTTTTACTTGCGCCAAAACCTTCACTACCACCGCATCAATTGCCTCATCATCAGCCATCGGCAAAGAAAGGCTAGAGAGTAGGGTTTCTTTAAACCCTGCATCTTTACTATTAAGACGTTTGACTTTAACTTCTGCAGACATGGGGATTTTCTTATTTACTTCAACAATTCAAAGAAAGGTTGCAACTGAGCGCGTTTCCGCTTGTAGGAAGCTTGATTAACTACTAAGCGCGCACTAATGTCGGCGATGGGCTCCACTTCAACCAATCCATTTGCGCGCAAAGTATTGCCTGTTGATACCAAATCGACAATCGCATCGGCTAGACCGACTAATGGAGCCAACTCCATTGAGCCATACAAATGAATCGTATCGATATGCACGCCTTTGTTAGCAAAGTGCTCGCGCGCGCAATTGACATACTTGGTGGCGACTTTCAGGCGGGATCCCTGCTTTACTGCAGCAGCGTAATCGAAGCCTTCTTTCACGGCAACTGACATACGACATTTGGCAATATTCAGATCGAAAGGCACATACAAACCATCTGTGCCGCTCTCCATCAAGACGTCCAAACCAGCAACCCCAAAATCTGCACCACCAAACTGTACGTATGTAGGTACATCTGAAGCGCGCACAATAATTAAGCGCACATCTGGATTAGAGGTCTCAATAATCAGTTTGCGTGACTTCTCGGGATTTTCCAGCGGACGAATACCGATCTTAGATAAGATCTCAGCGGTTTCTTCGAAGATGCGCCCCTTCGAGAGGGCTAAAGTTAACTTCATGGACTAATTATCCATCAGCCTTACTTCACTCGCTGAATGTTGGCCCCCAAGAGGGTCAACTTTTGCTCCATACGGTCGTATCCCCGATCTAGGTGGTAGATACGGTCAACCTGGGTTTCGCCTTGGGCGGCTAAGCCAGCAATCACCAAACTAGCGGATGCGCGCAAATCTGTTGCCATCACAATCGCCCCAGAAAGCTTCTCTACCCCCTGAGCAATCGCAGTATTGCCCTCAATAGCAATATCGGCGCCCAAGCGATTCATCTCCTGAACATGCATAAAACGGTTCTCAAAGATGGTTTCAGTAATCGTGGAATTACCCTCAGCAATGGCATTGACAGCCATTAACTGGGCCTGCATATCCGTTGGAAAGGCAGGGTATTCAGAAGTGCGGAAATTAACTGCTTTAGGGCGCCCCTTCATGGAGGCTTTGATCCAGTCAGAGCCTACTTCCATTTCTAAACCCGCTTCTTTGAGCTTCACCATCACCGCATCGAGCGTATCAGGACGGCAGTGCTTTACCAGCACTTCCCCACCAGTCGCCGCTACTGCGCATAAGAATGTACCCGCCTCAATGCGGTCGGCAATCACCGAGTGTTCTGCACTATGGAGTTTTTCAACGCCTTCAATGACTAGGCGATCACCGCCAATACCAGTGATCTTTGCGCCCATTTTGACAAGCAGCTCAGCCAAATCACCAACCTCAGGCTCGCGCGCAGCATTTTCCAAAATAGTGGTGCCAGTTGCCAGAGTGGCAGCCATCAACAAATTTTCTGTGCCGGTCACGGTAATCATGTCGGTCAAAATCGAGGCGCCTTGCAAACGGCCAGTAGTAGATTTAGTCTCTGCCTCAATGTAGCCACTCTTAATATGAATATCAGCACCCATCGCTTTTAAACCTTTGATGTGCTGGTCTACTGGGCGTGCACCAATAGCGCAACCACCCGGCAAAGATACTTTGGCACTGTGCATTCTGGCGAGCAAAGGACCCAGCACCAAAATAGACGCGCGCATGGTTTTCACCATCTCATACGTTGCTTCAGAACTCTTAATATTGGCCGCGCTCAGCACCACATGATTGCGATTATTTGCATCCGGGAAAGATACCGTTACACCAATTTCTTGCAAAAGCTTGAGCATGGTGCGGACATCTTGCAAATCAGGAACATTGTGCAAGGTGATCGGCTCATCACACAGCAAGCAAGCGCAGAGAATTGGCAAAGCTGCATTCTTAGCGCCAGCAATGACCACCTCGCCCTTGAGCGGAGTCCCGCCAACCATTCGTAATTTGTCCATCAATCTATTCCGGTAAAAATCTAATGCAGTAATTTAAGTTGCAGAGTTTTGTGCGAACTCTTCAGGCGTAAAGGCTTTAATGGATAGAGCATGTACTTCAGCCTTCATGCGATCGCCCATGGCACCATAGACGAGTTGATGGCGCTGGATTAAGCGCTTGCCTTCAAACTCAGGGCTCACTATCGTGGCAAAGAAATGTTGACCATCGCCCTCAACCTGGATATGGGTACAAACAATACCTTGCTGAATATAGCCCTCAATTTGTTCTGGGGTTGGCAACATCACGATCTCCTAATTCCTAATAACTTCTCTGTTCAATAATTTGATGTAACTCAACTGCCAACTAGCTTCTTAACTTATAGCCTTTTTGCAGTAGACGCAAAGCGACTACTGAAACCAAGACAAAGAAGCACGCAACAATTGCCAGACTATTCC
>CANBPJ010000117.1 GCA_947371415.1 Burkholderiaceae bacterium
CACCGATCATCTGCGCCATCTGCATGACCTGCTCTTGATACACCATGATGCCGTAGGTTTCTTGCAGAACAGGCTCGATACGCGGATCTGGATACTCTACTTTTTGGCGCCCATGCTTACGCTCAATAAAGTCCGGGATCAAATCCATTGGACCAGGTCGATAGAGTGCTACCAGCGCAATGATGTCCTCAAAGCGGTCAGGCTTTGCCTCACGAAGCATGCCTTGCATGCCGCGACTTTCTAGCTGGAAGACGGCAACCGTATTGGCAGTCTTTAAAACTTCAAATGCTTTCTCATCATCGAGCGGAATCTCACCAATGTTCCAATCTTGGCGATCGGCATGAAGTGTCTTAATCCACTTCTCAGCAGCTGCCAAAATGGTGAGTGTCGTTAAACCCAAGAAGTCGAACTTGACTAGGCCAATTGCCTCCACATCATCTTTGTCGAACTGACTAATGACCGAACCACTCTCTTGATCTTTGGAGTCTTTTGCTTCTTGCGTATAGAGCGGACAAAAATCCGTTAAGCGGCCAGGGGCAATCAATACGCCACCCGCATGCATACCCACGTTACGAGTCATACCCTCTAACTGCTGAGCTAAAGATAAAAGCTGACGGACTTCATCCTCATTCTTTTCACGCTCACCCAACTGCTTCTCTTCCTTCTTAGCCATTTCAATAGTCATGTATTGACCAGGCTTATTCGGAATTAACTTGGCAATGCCGTCAACAAAGTTATAGCCCTGCTCTAGCACGCGACCTACGTCACGAATCGCCGCCCTTGCTGCCATCGTGCCAAAAGTTGCAATCTGGCTTACCGCGTCTTTGCCATACTTATCTTTTACATACTGAATGACGCGATCGCGCCCATGCTGACAGAAGTCGATATCGAAGTCGGGCATCGATACCCGCTCAGGATTGAGGAAGCGCTCGAAGAGCAAGTTGTAACGGAGTGGATCAAGATCAGTAATACCAAGTGAGTACGCAACTAAAGAACCTGCACCAGATCCACGACCTGGACCCACTGGCACGCCATTATTTTTAGCCCAGTTAATGAAGTCGGCAACAATCAAAAAGTAACCTGGAAATCCCATTTGAGCGATCGTCTTGACCTCAAAGACGAGGCGCTCGTGATAGCGAGCCTCTTCCTTAGCGCGCTCATCTGGATCAGGGAAATTGCGCTCCATATGGCGCTTTAAACCAATCTCTGATTGCTGTAATAAGTAGTCGTCGAGCGTAATGCCAGGCGGTGTTGGGAAGTCCGGTAAGCGTGGCTGGCCCAAAATCAAAGAGAGATTGCAGCGTTTAGCAATCTCTACTGAATTTGCAAGCGCTACCGGTAAATCCGCAAAGCGCTTTTCCATCTCCTCTTGAGATAAGAAATACTGCTCTTCGTTAAATTTCTTAGTGCGGCGAGGATTGCCTAGGAGCTCACCTTCGGCAATGCAAACCCGCGCTTCGTGCGCCGTGAAATCACTTCTTTGCATAAACTGCACAGGATGCGTAGCGACGATGGGTAAATCCATTTCACTGGCGAGGTGACAGGCTAATTGCAGGTGCTTTTCATCCTGAGGATGACCACCACGCTGAACCTCAATAAAAAAAGCGTTGGGAAATAACTTTGCCCACTGCTGAGCGGCGCCTTTAGCCTGGTCTTCCTGACCAGCCAACAGCGCAGCACCGACATCGCCCCAGCGTCCGCCAGAGAGTGCAATTAAGCCATAGGCCAAGGTTCTTTTTGCTGCTTTATCTTCGGCCTTAGATGCCGGTTCACTAAACCACTTGGGGTCTATTTCAGCGCGACCACGCGACTGATTCTCCAAAGAAGCTTTGCTCAATAACTGGCAAAGATTGAGATACCCAGAATGATTTTGTACCAAAAGCAACAAACGATAGGGCTGATCTGGGTCATGAGGATTACTAATCCAAACATCAGCACCAGCAATAGGTTTAATTCCACCAGAGCGGGCGGCCGTATAAAAGCGAACCAAACCAAATAAATTGCTTAAATCCGTCAGAGCCAGAGCCCCCATGCCATCTTTTTCAGCAGCAGCCACCGCATCATCAATGCGAACGACACCATCCGTAATTGAAAATTCGGAATGGACGCGCAGATGAACAAAACGGGGGGAAGCCATGAGATCATTTTAGCTGTGCCGAATCTCAAAAACCCCTCACCCCCACCCGACGGCTATCGCGGGCGATTTGCCCCTTCGCCTACCGGACCGCTGCATGCGGGATCGCTGGTTGCCGCTCTCGGGAGTTGGTTGGATGCCCGTCAAAATCAAGGGAAATGGCTGCTCAGAATCGAGGATTTAGATACCCCCCGCTGTATTCCCGGGGCCGATCAAGAAATCCTGCGCCAGTTGCTTGCCTGCGGCCTCTCTTGGGACGAGGAGCCTACTTGGCAGTCAATGCATCAAGAACGCTACCAAAAGGCTCTAGAGCGCTTAAACGAGCTCCAATCCGCCTATCCATGCACCTGCTCTCGACAAACCATTGCGAGCGCTCTAGAGGCTCAAGGAGTAGCAATCGAGCGCAATCAAGAAATCGTCTATCCAGGCACCTGCCGACCCGAGCACATTAAGGTAAGCGAAAAAATAGCCAACCCCTCGACCGATGCGGCCTGGAGGCTTGCCCTCCCCCCGAATCTATCGATTGAATTTGAAGATCGTCTCCTTGGAAAACAGTATCAAGACTTAAACCAAGCGGTGGGGGATTTTGTCTTATGTCGTCGGGATGGCGTGTTTACCTACCAACTTGCTGTAGTGGTTGATGATGCCGAGCAAAGGATTACTCATGTTGTGCGCGGGCAAGATTTACTTAGCAATACAGCGCGGCAAATTTACTTACAACAAGTTCTGGGATTCCAAACACCCACCTACTTACATTTACCGCTGGTATTGGATGAACATGGCGAAAAACTCAGCAAGCAAACTTTAGCAAGCGCAATTGATACCGGGAATGAGCAGGAGGCTCTAAAAGAATTGCGTCAAGCAGCAAAGCATTTAGGTTTGAGAAATTTACCAGATGGAGAGGCAATTTCGATTGCTGAGTGGCTCTTGGCGGCCACTCAGGCTTGGAATAGAAAAATTACTTCTTCTTAAAGCCGCCGAGCAGAGCGCCGACAGCAGGTTTAGCAGGCGTAATGCCTACTTTTTTCTCTTCAGAATTAGTGACGCCAGAGGAAGGCTGAGGTGTAACACTAGGCTCATAAGGTTTATAGAAGAACGGGTCTGACATCTTTGCCGGTGCACCCGATCTAGATGAGCCTCTGCTTGGCGCAGGACTAAAGCTAGGACCGCCTTCGGGCAATGGTTGAACATCCAACTTACGCTTCATCAATTTTTCGATGTCATCGAGCAAGCGTTTTTCACTCGCATCCACCAAGGCAATCGCATCACCCTTGCTACCAGCGCGACCTGTACGACCAATGCGGTGAATAAAATCTTCCGCGTTGTAGGGCAACTCATGATTGATTACGCAAGGCATCGATGGAATATCTAAGCCACGTGCGGCCACATCGGTTGCAACAAGCGCTTCGATTGCGCCAGATTTAAATGCATCTAAAGTTAAGGTGCGCTCACCCTGACTCTTATCACCATGAATCGCGCCTGCTTTAATTCCGTCACGCTCTAGTGCTCTAGATAATTTTGCACAACCTAAACGGCTATTAGTAAAGATGATGCACTGACGAGATAAACCCTGACGTGTACGTGCCTCAAGCACTTTGACAATCGCGCGCTGCTTATCAGCGCTAGCTACCATGTGTACCACTTGCTTAACCGTATCCGCCGCAGCGTTTTGACGCGCCACCTCTACAGTCACCGGAGTGCGCAAATAACTTTGCGCTAATTTTTTAATCTCTGGTGAAAACGTTGCTGAGAACAGCAATGTTTGTCGCTGCGCAGGAATCAAATCAATGATGCGTTGCAAGTCAGGCAAGAAACCCATATCGAGCATACGATCGGCTTCGTCTAGTACCAGAATCTCCACTTGTGAAAGATTGGCTACTTTTGAGCCAATGTGATCTAGCAAGCGCCCTGGGGTAGCAATCAAAATCTCTACACCGTTACGTAATGTAGCGACTTGCTCTTTCATATCCACGCCACCATAAACCACGGCAGCGCGTAAATCGGTGTGTTTGGAGTAGCTCGCTGCATTCTCAGCAACTTGAACCGCTAACTCGCGTGTTGGCGTTAATACCAAAGCACGAATCGGATGACGCGCGGGTGAAGCGCTGCTACTAGCGTGACGCAAAATCTTTTGAATAATTGGCAATACAAAGGCAGCCGTCTTACCGGTACCAGTTTGTGCTGCACCCATCAAATCGCTTCCAGCCAAGACATGGGGAATCGCTTGCGCTTGAATCGGAGTTGGGGTGTTGTAACCCTGCTCGGATACCGCTTTTTGAATCTTTGGATCTAAGCCAAAGTCAGCAAAGGTAATTGTTGCTGGAGGGGCGCTACTCTCAGTAGCGCCGGTAGAAACATTTATTTCAGGAACAGTATTTATCAAGGTAACTTACAGGATGGCCGCAATGCCGGCTTTAGCAGTTTCAGCATCCTCGGTCGATTTAACGCCGGAAACGCCGACTGCGCCGATGGTAAACCCATTTACCTCGATATTGACGCCGCCTTCCAACATGCCCGAAATATGTGGGGCAGATAAAAAGGAGATGCGTCCGT
>CANBPJ010000118.1 GCA_947371415.1 Burkholderiaceae bacterium
GCAAGTCAGTCTGAGTTCACTATTTTGCGTATTGCAGGATTGGATATGCGCAGAGGCATGATGACGCTAGCCAAGATTTCCCTACCGCTGATTGTGTTGACTTTAGTCATGAGTGAATGGCTAGGTCCTTACACCGAAAATCTATCCGATCAGATTCGCATGAAGGCCCTGGGCTCATCCTATAGCTCTCAATTTAAGACTGGGGTTTGGGTCAAGGATCGCTTGCGAGATGAGGATGGCAGCGGGCCAATCCGTCCTGGGGTCCGCTACGTCAACGTTGGCAAAATTGAGCAGGACAACGAAATCAAAAATATTCGTATGTATGAGTTTGATGATGCGTATCGATTACTCTCTATTCGCAGCGCTGTATCTGGACGCTTTGATCACACGGGTACTTGGATTCTGGATGATGTAACAGAAACTCGCTTTAAAGAAACCCCGCAATCAGATCCACTAAACCCAGTCTATTCCGCGCGTACTTTTACGCACCCTATCGTGAGCCTAGATTCCGAAGTCACGCCGCAGATTTTGAGCGTACTTTTAGTAAGCCCAGAGAAAATGTCTATCTTTAGTTTGGGTCGCTTTATTTCCCACCTCAGGGACAACAAACAAGATGCGCAGCGCCATTCGATTGCGTTCTGGAAGAAAGTGATTTATCCATTTACGATTTTTGTGATGCTGGCATTAGCTCTACCATTTGCTTATCTTAAAGTCCGCGCTGGTAGCGTTGGCATCAAGGTATTCGGTGGAATCATGCTGGGCATGAGCTTTCAACTATTTAACTCCCTCTTCTCTAATGTTGGGCTTTTAGGCGCATGGCCTTCCCTCCTCACCGCTCTTACGCCACCCTTGTTGTATTTTATTTTGGCGATCGTTGGATTACGCTGGGTGTCTAGAGCTTAATATCTCAAAATCATATAGAATTTAATTCCTATATCGCATTTGATATAAAGAATGGAATCAATATGAACTTGCACCAATTTCGCTTTGTCCGTGAAGCCGTTAGACAGAACTTCAATCTGACTTCTGCCGCTAAGGCGCTGTTTACTTCGCAGCCCGGGGTTTCCAAGGCCATCATTGAGCTTGAAGATGAGTTGGGTGTTGAAATCTTCCGCCGCCACGGCAAACGCATACGCTCACTCACTGAGCCAGGCAAACGGATTTTGATTTCTATTGAGCGCATCCTCGATGAAGTGGAAACCTTGAAACGCGTAGGCAAGGATTTTGCCAGTCAAGATCAGGGCAACTTTGTCATCGCTACCACCCATACCCAGGCCCGCTATGCCTTACCCAAGGTGCTGACAGAATTTACTAAGCGCTTTCCAAAAGTACGTGTCAGCATTCAGCAAGGTAGCCCAGGACAAATTGCCGAGTTACTCATTCATGATCGCGCGGATATTGCGATTGCGACCGAAGGAATTGCTAACACTCCAGGTGTATTGGCCTTGCCAGGATATCAATGGCAACACGTCATCATGGTGCCGCTTAGTCATCCATTGCTAAATCAGTCAACGATCACCTTAGAAGAAATTGCGAAGTACCCGCTAATTACCTACGATAAAGCGTTTGCGGGTCGTAGCAAAATTGATGCCGCCTTCGCACAACGCAATCTGAGTCCCGACATTATTTTGGAGGCGATTGATGCGGATGTGATTAAGACTTATGTAGAGACGGGCATGGGCGTTGGCATCGTTGCCGGCTTGGCATATGATGCCGATCGAGATCGCAATCTGCGAGTGATTCCAGTTGGGCATTTATTTGGCAATAACGTAACACATCTCGGCGTTAAACAAGGGGCCTACCTTCGCTCCTTCGTGTACACCTTCATTGAACTGTTCTCGCCAACACTCACCAAGAAAATCGTTGAGCAGGCCATGAATAGTGAGTCTGAAACTTACGAGATTTAGTATTTTGAGCACCCCGAGGCGTCAATAACAGCCTATTTAGGAGGTGCCCGGGGCGGACTCGAATTAATTGCTACCTAATCGTTTAAGGCTTTTAGCAAAACTGCCCATTAACAGAATTACAGCTCAATAAGTGCCGGAGTGATAAATAAAGCTTTATGAACTCCTTGGCTTGACAATGCCTAGTATTGCAATAATTTTGGCAGACAAAAGAGCGTTACTGGATAAAGCCCTACAAGTTACAAACACCAAACTGCATGAACCAAAAGCCAAGCTGCAGCTACTTGTTTAGATACTCACCACCCCCCCCAATTTCATAGCCATCTTTTTGAAAGAGCTCCAAGCAAGCATCCACAACAGAGGGGTCATACTTTATGCCTCGACCACTTTCGATCTCGCCCAGTGCCGGCTCTATTCCAAGCGCAGGTCGATAAGGACGATGAGATGCCATAGCATCAATAACGTCAGCGACTGCAATAATTCTTGCCTCCAATGAGATTTCCTCTCCTTTCAGGCCCCGAGGGTAGCCACTACCATCCAAACGCTCGTGATGCTCACGCACCACCTCCGCAACGGGTATCTCAAAATGAATATCTTTCAGAATTTCATAGCCAATATTCACGTGAGACTTCACCATCTCATACTCAATGGGGTTTAACTTGCTTGGCTTAGTTAAAATTTCAGCTGGGATACCGATTTTGCCAACGTCATGAACCATGCCAATCAGCCTCATATTGTTAATTTGCACTTCTGGTAGCTTTAATTTCCTAGCAATCTCAGCCGCAATGTTTCCAACATGCTGCTGGTGACCGGCCGTATAAGGGTCTCGCATCTCAATGGCTTTAGAAAAGCCCTGTATGGTTTCTTGCATTGAGGCCTCAAGGAGCTTTGTGTAAGAAAGTAACAAATCTCTATTTCCAACTTCTTGAGTAATATCGATGGACATCCAAATTGCCACATCCGAACCTATTCCTAACGATCCTCCACCAACAAGATACCAGCCTAATGAGCCATCTTTTTTCCTAAGCTGAACGATCTTTTTTGATGATGCGCTTGAGTGTATGTCAAAGATATTTAAGGGGTTCTTCTGTAAGTCCAACGCTGCAGTATTGGAAAGAAGGATATCGATAGAGTGTCCCAAAAGCTCATTCGTTTCATAGCCAAAATTTTGAGAAAATCTATCATTTAGCCAAAAGAATTGATTACCTTTTAACTTAGCAATACCCACAATTCCACTGCTTAAGATAGCTTCCTTCTCTTTGACCACTGTAATAAGATGAACTGTATCAAGGATTTTTGTGGTTACATCACGAACACTAACAACTACCCCAACAATCTCATCGTGCTCACCATGAATTGGCATAGCACTAAAACTGCCGTACCACTCTTGACTGGATAACTTATTCTTAAGATGCATCTCCTGAGCGGTCACTTGCTCTCCTCTTAAGGCTTTTGCAACAGGATCACTAGAGTCAATCATTAACTCACCCCGCAAATTACGAATAACAAACTTATCCTTGAGTTCCTTATTGTTGTACTGGGAAGCACCGCTAGATTCAAAGCCAAAAAATGTGGCATATCGATTGTTACTAATGATGAGAGTTCCATCGTTAGAAATAATCGAAATACCGTCAGGGCTATTATCAAAGACAGTTTGAAGTTTTTGTTTTTCTCTTGCTAAATTTTCAGCGCTTACTTTAATGTCATGAATATCGGTGCAAGTACCGAACCACTTTTCAATTTTATTATTCTCACTTAATGCTGGTACACCTCGAATCAACCACCAGCGATATGCGCCATCCGCCCTACGAAGGCGGCATTCCAAAGAGTATTCAGAAGTCTGACTGACTGCGGTATTCCAAGCATACCAAGCACGCTGCTGATCTTCTGGATGAAATGGCTTATTCCAGCCAGCTCCCATACTTTCCTCAACACTCATCCCAGTATACGAATACCATTCGTCATTAAAAAAAATGTTCTAGCCAGAGGCCGTGGTTACCCACACCACTTGAGGTAAAAAGTTAGCCAGCTGGGAAAACTTAATCTCATCTAAGGTTAAATTTTCCTGCAATAGCCTCAGCGTTTCATTTTGCTGGCCTTGTAAAACACTTAAGCCCTCAACCAAAGAAGCTTGCTTTAATCTAAGCCTCCTTTGCGCATCGCAAAAGAAATAACTAACAAAAAGAAACGCAAAAGTTGGATATAGATTTTTTGCAACATGCCAATCCAAAGAAAATTGTGGCGTAATAAAAAAGCCCCAAACTATGGCAATACTTGCAAAAGTAGCAATAAGCCCCTCCCAAAAACCTAAATACCGTGAAATTAAATAAACGGTAGGGAAAAATAAAAACCAAACATAGGGATCGATGATGTTCCAGAGTCGGTATTGAAACAAGCCGGCAATTAAAGGGAGAAGTATGGCAAATATTATGTTCGCGATTTTCATAGTCTTGGTGCCCAGCTTTAATGGCCACTCTAATGTGCGGTAGATAGCTTAAGAGTAAATCTAAGAGTAAATATTGACAAGCTCAAACTTTATTTATTTGGGTTCAAGTTTTATCCAGCCCTAAAGAAGCGCTCGGCCCCTAGGGCACCATTACTTAATAAATCACGCATTTTGACGTGCTTCAATCTGGCATTTTTCAGGCTGACACGGAGATAGTTGCCCAATGAGAAGGTATTTTCACTTCCAGCAAATTGATAGCGA
>CANBPJ010000119.1 GCA_947371415.1 Burkholderiaceae bacterium
TCAAAATCGACTGCAGCTAGCTCTGGTTTTTTATCCAACAGTTGCAATAAGTCACGACGCATTTCTACGACTGCTGCAGTACCTTGACTCGCACGATTGAGGCGACGGAAAAATTCTTGGCGACGGGATTCGGAAACTTTTTGTAATTGGATGTAATTGCGCGCACTGGAATCTGCGACAAAGTTTTGCGCCGCTTTTAATACAGCATCAGCCTGAGGGTTGAGCTTGTCAAAAAGAAAAGTGAAAAAAGAGACGTACTGATCTTTCGTCAATTTGCGGTAGTTGTTGACCACGTCATCTGCCATGCTGAGCGCATTGGATTCGCCACGCTCCGATATCAAGCGCTTAATAGCATTGTGTGCCTTAGATAAATTGCGAGCTTTGCTTAACTTCTCCAGCATGGATTTCTTTCGATTTAGGTAGAAATGGTCAGAAATTAGGCAAATTCAGCAAAAAGCAGGCTTTTTCGGAAGCAATTAAGTCAATTTTCAGAAATTGACTACAAAAGACCTAGAAAATCCCAGTTTTAACTACTGATAAGTGCCGTTTTTCGTATTTACTCTCACTATAAGGTAAATTCCGAAAATGATCATCGGCACAGAGAGCCACTGCCCCATCGAAAGACCAAGACCTAAAAGGCCCAAGAAGGCATCTGGCTCACGAGCAAATTCGGCCAAGAAACGACAAACGCCGTAACCCAGCAAAAACAGCCCTGAAATCTGCCCCACTTTGCGGGGTTTGCTGGAGTAAACCCAGAGAATGACGCCTAAACAGATGCCTTCGCCCAAGAGCTGGTAGACCTGAGAAGGGTGACGTGGGATAGAGTCCACCATCGGAAATACCATAGCCCATGGCAAATCAGTAGGCCTTCCCCATAATTCACCATTAATGAAATTACCCAGCCGACCAAATGCCAGGCCAAACGGAACAAGCGGAGCAACCAGATCACTCACGATGAAGAATGAGACCTTACGACGATAAGCAAACCAGAGCAGGGCCACCAAGACTCCCAAGAGCCCGCCATGAAAGGACATGCCGCCTTCCCAGATCTTAAAAATACTTAAGGGGTGAGTGAGGTAATAACCAGGCACATAGAACAAGGTGTAGCCCAAGCGCCCGCCAAGCACAACGCCTAGTACACCAGCAAATAAAAGATCCTCGAGATCCTTATAGGACCAGCCCAAAGCTTGATATCGCGGAGCACGTATACGCAGTCGACCCAACAATAGAAATTGAGCGAAAGCCAAGAGATACATCAAGCCATACCAATGAATGGCGAATGAACCTATACTAATTGCGGCAGGATCGAATCCGGGATGAATCAACATTTGGGTTAGTGGGCAGCAATCATGCTTTAGATTGATCGAAATTGTGCAGCTCGTGGCCTAAGTCACGATAGGCCTTATACCGCTCGCGACCAGCAAGACGCTCCGCCTCATTGATCGTGACAACCTCCACGACACGAGGGAAGCGCGCAAGCAATCCGGGCACATCTTGCGGCATACGCATCCCCAAATGAATCAACACATCCGCATGGGGAAGCTGAGATAAAGCGGGTGACAAAAAATGATCTGTCAGCACGATTGGCGTATCGATTGCAGCCTCGTCTTCGATAAAGCAATGTGGCAAGAAATCCGTTGCACTAAAGGTCCAGAGAATCTCATTGAGCTTTTTAAGATCTGCTTGCTCGCCCACCATCACGATATTGCGAACAGGCTCACCAGCAGGTGTAGCACTCCATATCTTGCGCGTTAATCGACAGGCGTAATCCAGCTTATCGCTGACATTGCTATGAAAATCAATATGAGCCATCGGTGCTGTCTTTCGCTTTTATCTTTTTACTTACTTTTGTTCTAGCAAGTAGTTCACAAGCAAAGGAACTGGGCGACCTGTTGATCCTTTAGCCGCACCACTTTTCCAAGCGGTGCCTGCGATGTCTAAATGGGCCCATTTGTATTTCTCGGTAAAGCGCGACAAGAAGCAAGCTGCCGTAACGCTACCAGCTGGGCGTCCGCCAATATTTGCTACATCCGCAAAATTGGATTTGAGTTGCTCATGATAAGCAGCATCCAAAGGCAGTCGCCATACAGTGTCCAAGGAGGCATGGCCAGCCTTAGTCAAAGAATGCACCAAGCCTTCATCATCAGAAAATACACCGCTATGCACGTGTCCTAAAGCAATGATGCAAGCGCCAGTTAAGGTAGCTACGTCAATGACCGCCTTCGGTTTGAAGCGCTCAACGTAAGTTAATGCATCACACAAAATCAAACGACCTTCAGCATCGGTATTGAGAACCTCAATAGTTTGACCCGACATACTCTTCACAATGTCACCCGGACGAGTGGCTTGACCTGAAGGCATATTTTCACAAGTGGGGATAACTCCAATCACATTCTTTTTCAACTTCATCAAAGCAGTGGCATACATCGTACCGATCACAGATGCTGCGCCACACATGTCGTACTTCATTTCATCCATAGCCTCGCCAGGCTTTAAGGAGATTCCGCCAGTATCGAAAGTAATTCCTTTACCCACAAATACAATCGGCGCTTCACCTGCTTTACCACCTTCGTGACGCATCACAATAAATTGTGGCGGTGTATCAGAGCCCTTAGCTACTGACAAAAATGAGCCCATACCCAAGGCTTCAATTTGTTTACGCCCCAACACCTCAACCTTCAACCCTGTCTTTTTGCTCAAGCCTTGCGCCGCCTTACCCAAGTAGGTCGGAGTACAAATATTCGGCGGTAAATTGCCCAAGTCTTTAGCCAAGTGCATCCCTTCAACCATTGCCGCACCTTCTGGTACAGCCGCCTTTAACTCTTTGGCGCATGCATCATTACCGGCGAAGATGAGGTGAGCAAAGGTGTCCGCCTTGTCTTTAGCTTTGAATTTCATTGCTGGCTGACGAACCCCAAAACGGTAGGCCTGGTCACCCGCATACTGAATAGTCAAACGTACTTCCTCAGCAATAAAGTCGGCGCGATGGCCTAAGGCAAAGCTTGGAATAAACCACAAAGCATTTTTGATCGATCCACCACTCAAGTGCTTTAAGGCCGCTCTTGCAATCTTGGAATAGGCATTTAAACTGCGTGCGCTTGCCGGGGCAATATCACCCAAACATACCAAGAGAACACGCTTCACCTTCGCGCCTGATGCAGCCCATGATTTTTCAGCACGAATTACACAGGTGGCCGCTGCTTGACCGTCCAGATCCCCGACGAGATTTGCGTGGGCGACTGAGCCACCCAGCAAGCGGTCTAACTCAACCAAAATCCCCGATTTGGATTTTGTAGCTGCCAAAGCATCTAGATCCGCCTTTGAATAGGCTAAAACCAAGCAATCGGAGCTCTGCGCCAATAGCATGGCTAGGCTCGCCTTAATCTGCTTCGGGTTATTGACATCGGCTTGCGAGAAAATCTTGGTGCTAAATTGAATAGTCATCATGTCTTACGGTATTTTTAAGTCAATTCAAGGGAAAAAAAGGATGTTTATCCATTATCCTCCGACATGAAGGTTCACATCTTGAGTGAACCAATAACGGTTACCCTCACTATCTATTCATGATTTTTCATCAAGCCCTTCGCCGCGAACTCAGTTTTACGACTGGCGGCGTCTTCTTGGTCCTGGTGACCATCATGATTACCACCCTAGTCATCCGAATTCTGGGCTTTGCTGCCAATGGCGCTGTAAATCCAGAGGATGCTCTGGTGCTGATAGCGCTGGCCACCCTGGGCTATATGGCTGTCCTACTGACCGTCTCCCTCTTTGTGGCCGTTTTAATAGTGCTGGTACGTTGGTATAAAGATTCCGAGATGATTGTTTGGTTCGCCAGCGGCCTGAGTATTGCCAGCCTTATCCGACCAATCCTGCGTTTTGCTGCACCCCTCATTGTCATCATTGCCTTATTGGCACTCTTTGTTTGGCCTTGGGCCAACCGCGAATCCACCATCATTAGTCAGCGCTTTCAGCAACGTAGCGATGTATCTATGGTTGCTGCGGGCCAGTTTAGAGAGTCAGCCAAGGCGGAGCGCGTATTTTTTATTGAAGAGCTAGATGTTGAGAAAAGCGAAGTAAAAAATATCTTTGCAGCCGAAACGAAGAACGGTCGCCTGAGTGTGGCGGTAGCTTCCACTGGATTCATTCAGAACGCGGCAGGTGGCGGAAAATCCATTGTGCTAAACAATGGTCGACGCTACGAAGGGCTACCCACTCAGCCAGATTTTCGCATTCTAGAATTTGCTCAATACAACACCAATATTCAGAGTAAGAGCGCTCTTGATCCAGCGCCACGTGATCGTGAAAAAACCGTATCCGAACTACTGAATGACCCCAATATCAGCGCCATCAATCCCAATCA
>CANBPJ010000120.1 GCA_947371415.1 Burkholderiaceae bacterium
AATTCCTAAAAGTGTTTGGGCCCTACTTTTACAACCTTTTACCCAACACCATGAGATATTTCATGATTTTGCGTGATTTTACAATAGCTTCTGGACATGTCTAAACTCTTTCAAGCCCGATTCTCGACCACAGTCAATGACACCCATTGTCTGCCTGCCACTCCACTCCGTGAGGTGGCCTTCGCCGGGCGCTCAAATGCGGGCAAATCTAGCGCGATTAATGTGCTTTGCAATCAAAAACGGCTGGCTTTTGCCAGTAAAACGCCTGGTCGCACTCAACATATCAATTATTTTGGTCTTTTCGCTAAAGATGACCTTTTGGCCTATTTAGTCGATTTGCCAGGATATGGGTATGCAGCAGTTAATCGCGAGACTAAATACCACTGGAATGCCCTCCTGAGCGATTACCTACAGGAGCGTGAGCAGTTAGTGGGTATGGTCCTGATTGTGGACTCTAGACGCGGCATTACCGAGCTAGACGAGCAAATGATTCAATGGTTTGTGCCAACGGGCAAGCCGATTCATGTTTTGCTTAGTAAGTGCGACAAACTGAATAAAAGCGAATGCAAACATGCAATTGAAGCCGTTCGCAAGCAATTGCAACAATATGATCCAGCCCTGCCCGATGGCGTGGGTGACTCGAAGCAACTTACGGCACAATTATTTTCAAGTACCAAGCGAATTGGCCTTGAAGAAGCCGACAATATTGTCATTAATTGGTTATTTGAAGCAGAGACTCAAGAAGATGAAATCACAAGCTAACTCTTTATTGAACTTTCCAGCTCATCGCCCTCGCCGCATGCGTCGTGATGATTGGTCACGTCGGCTGATGCAAGAAAATCAGGTCAGCGCTAGCGATCTCATTTATCCAGTCTTTTTACTAGATGGCAAAAACCAATCTCAAGCTGTTTCCTCGATGCCGGGAGTGAACCGCGTTTCACTTGACCTGCTGTTGAATGTCGCAGAAGAGTGTGAGTCATTAAGCATTCCAGTCATGGCCCTCTTTCCGGTGATTGATGTTGCCTTAAAAACGCCTGATGGCAAAGAAGCTTTTAATCCCGAGGGATTAATTCCAACTGCAGTGCGTGAACTCAAGAAGCGCTTTCCCAATTTAGGCATCATGACGGATGTAGCGCTCGACCCCTATACGAGTCATGGGCAAGACGGCGTCTTAGATGAGCAAGGTCGCATTCTGAATGACGAGACCACCACAATCTTGGTTCAACAGGCGGTTACTCAAGCACAAGCGGGGGTAGATATCGTTGCACCATCGGACATGATGGATGGCCGCATAGGAAAAATTCGTGAGGCACTGGAACAACAGAAGCTCATTCATACGCGCATCATGGCTTACTCAGCTAAATACGCTTCTGCTTTTTATGGTCCCTTCCGCGATGCTGTTGGCTCTGCAAAGAATTTAGGTAGGGCTGATAAGAAAACCTACCAAATGGATTGCGCCAATACTGACGAGGCTTTGCGGGAAGTTGCACTCGATATTAGTGAAGGTGCTGACATGGTCATGGTCAAACCTGGCATGCCTTATCTAGATATCGTTCGTAGGGTTCGAGAAGAGTTTGACTACCCTACGTATGCCTATCAAGTCAGTGGTGAATATGCCATGCTGAAAGCTGCAGCGCAAAATGGTTGGCTCGATCATGATGCGGTGATGATGGAGTCATTGCTTGCATTTAAGCGTGCTGGTGCTGATGGCATTCTGACTTACTTTGCACTCGAAGCTGGGCGTCTTCTGAAGACTAATAAATAATCAACTTCACAATCAAAGTTAAATGAGCGCATCACTCATTTAACTTTAAGGGCTTTCAGTTTGAGAGTGCTTTCTTAAGGCGCTCTACAAAACGTTGTGGTGGTACATACCCAATCACACGCTGATCTTTTAATTCCGTAGAGTTGAGATCAAAAATCAAAATTCCGGGCGGTCCAAATAGTCCAAAGCGTTTCAATAAAGCTTGGTTATCTACACTATTTTTTGTCACATCAGCCTGCAATAAAACGAAATTCTGCAGTTCTAGATTCACTTGAGAATTAGCAAAGGTATTCACTTCCATTTCTTTGCACGAGATGCACCAGTCTGCATAGAAATCTAACAGCACTAATTTTTTCTGTTCTTTTGCTTGAGCTAAAAATTGATCTAACTGCGCATTAGATTCAATAACAGAAAACCGGGCATCGCCAATCTGGTGTTGACCTTCGCTATTAGTTGCGATGTTGCTTGATCCACCACTTCCACCCTGAATCAATGGTGAGGCAATCCATGCTGCAGTAGCAACCAATAAAACACCTAATGTTCTTTGTAGCCAGACCATCCAAATGCCAGTAGAAGGAATCAAAATGCGTGCCTCTATAGCAATAAACAGTAGAGGCAAGCCCATGCCTAAGGCCATCACAAATAACAATCCTGCACCTAAACTCATTGAGCCTGTTTGAGCAATAAATGCGAGCACTCCGGCCAATGGGGCAGTAATGCAGGGACTGGCAACTAGAGTGGATATTCCGCCCAAAGCAAATGCCCCAGCGATATTACCGCCCTGATGACGGCCTGCCAAACGATCAATGTGCTGATGCCATGATTGTGGCAATCGAAGGTCATATAGACCAAATAGGCTTCCTGATAGAGTCAATAACAATAAGGCAAAGCCAATCAGCGCTATAGGGCTCTGTAGCGCCCTTTGCACACTACCGCCTAACGCAGCCATCAGCACTCCCGCCAAAGCATATACGCAGGCCATTCCCAGCACATAGGCCACTGCTAACAGGCTTGCACGGCCCTTGCTGATAGATTGCTTGCCCTGAGTTCCAAATACAACGCTGGACAAAATTGGCAGCATCGGAAGAACACAAGGAGTAAAGGCCAAAGCCAGGCCAAGAATAAAGAAGGCCAAGAATAAATATCCTGTTGGCGTGCTTTCTAAAAAACGACTTATCGCATTAACATCATCGCGCTCACGCCATACATCCATCAAACTGAATTCTACTTTTGAGTCAGAACTTGCGGCATTTCCATCTAACATCGAGGGAATAGGCCCCGCTTTAACGCCGGGTCCAGCAAGCAAAAACTGTAGAGTCATTGGCGGATAACAAATGCCAGCCTCGGCACATCCTTGTAACTCCAACTCTAAATAAGCCGCTTTACCAATTTCAACTTTCTTATTTAGCGTGACGAGAAATGCTTGTTTATAGATCTGCATCTTCTTTTGAAAAGTATCGTCATACTTTTCAACGCCCGCTGGCAATGATGCCCTTGTGTCCTGCAATTTATTTGGCTGTGAGCCGATCTTAAAGTGCAAAGATTCTTGATAGATGTAATAACCCTTAGCCGGAAAAATTTCTAACTCGATGTCATTTGTATTTGCCAGCCAGCTTACTTCAGCCTGAAATGCTTTCTCAGGGGGCAGAAAGTCAGGGGCGGCACATGCGTTTCCAAGAATGGAAAGGAAAGCCACTATGGCGAAGGTGAATCTATTAATCAATCTCATGGCAATCACTTTACCTCTGCCTGCACCCATTTTCCATATTGCTCTTCATATTTTTCTGGATGGAACCCTAGAACCTCAGGAAGATCGTAAGGATGATGGCTTTTAATAAATTGGGATATTTCAATCCACTTATCTGCAACTGTCTTGGCAGACAACAGCACCTCTTTTTCATCGCAGACCTTACCGTCCCAGCGATAAATAGAATGAATACCTTCTTGTAATTGCACACAAGCAGCCAAGCGATTCTCGATGAGTAGATGAGCCATTATCTGGGCATCCACTAGCTTGGGGAAACTGGTCACCACAAGGAGCAATTCAGAAGATGTACTTTGGGTCATGTTGTATTTATAACCGTATAAATGAAAAAAGCCAGACCGAAGCCTGGCTTTTAATCTTGCTAAAGGGCTTAAGCCTCTTCAACTACTGCTGTTTGATCAACTTCTGGGCGATCAAGCAACTCAACCAAAGCCATTGGTGCATTGTCACCATGACGGAAGCCAAACTTCAAAATACGAAGGTAGCCGCCTGGACGAGTTGCGTAACGTGGGCCGAGCTCTGTGAAGAGTTTGGTCACGATATCGCGATCGCGTGTGCGATTGAATGCTAGGCGACGATTTGCTAAGCAATCTTTTTTACCTAAGGTAATCAGAGGCTCAACAACCATGCGCAATTCTTTTGCTTTTGGCAAAGTGGTTTTAATCACTTCGTGCTCCAAAAGAGAATTGGACATGTTGCGCAGCATCGCCAAGCGATGTGATGATGTTCTGTTTAGTTTGCGTAAGCCGTTTCCGTGACGCA
>CANBPJ010000121.1 GCA_947371415.1 Burkholderiaceae bacterium
TCTGTTCAAGAAATCTTGACTGCCGTTAAAGAAGGCGAAGAAGAGTTTGTTGAAGAAGGGAAAGCTGAATAATGGCCGCTATTACCGCTGCAATGGTTGGCGAGTTACGCGCCAAAACTGATGCTCCGATGATGGAGTGCAAAAAAGCACTGACAGAGGCTGATGGCGATATGGCTCGTGCAGAAGAAATTCTGCGTGTAAAGCTTGGTAGCAAGGCTGGTAAAGCTGCATCTCGCGTTACTGCTGAAGGTATTGTTGCTTCTTTCATCAACGGCACTAACGGCGCATTGCTTGAAGTGAACTGCGAAACTGACTTCGTTTCTAAAAACGATGACTTCTTAGCATTTACGAATGAGTGCGTGAAGTTGGTTGCTGAAAAGAATCCAGCTGACGTTGCTGCATTGCTTGCATTGCCAATGAACGGTCAAACAGTAGATGAAGTTCGTAGCGCGTTGATCGGCAAGATCGGCGAAAACATCATGCCCCGTCGCTTCAAACGTTTTGCTGATGGTAGCCAGTTGGTTTCTTACCTCCATGGCACTCGTATTGGCGTGATGGTGGAGTTTGACGGCGACGAATCTGCAGCTAAAGACGTAGCGATGCATATTGCTGCAATGAAGCCAGTAGCTTTGTCGATGGCTGATGTTCCTGCCGAAGCCATTGCGGTTGAGCGTAGTGTTGCAGTTCAAAAAGCTGCTGAATCTGGCAAACCACCAGAAATCGTTGAGAAGATGGTTGAAGGTTCTATTCAGAAATACCTTAAAGAGGTGTCTTTGTTGAACCAGACTTTCGTTAAAAACGACAAGCAATCCGTTGAGCAAATGCTCAAGGCTGCAAACACCACAATCAAGGGTTTCACCATGTTTGTTGTGGGCGAGGGCATTGAGAAGCGTCAAGACGACTTTGCGGCTGAAGTTGCCGCTCAGGTTGCCGCTGCTAAAGGTGCTTAATTAGCCCCAAGATTGCTGGGCTTGCCCAGTAAGGCTGTAATACCCAAAAGGGCATGGAAACCTCGGTTTCTATGCCCTTTTGTTTGATCTCTGCCAAGCCCTTTATAATTCGGGCAAGATATTAAAAGTACTTAAAGATCAATAAGCTAAGTGAGTAAATTGCTTGGCACATTACGGAAAATAAAACGATGCCAGCCTACAAACGTGTTCTCTTAAAACTTTCTGGTGAAGCCCTCATGGGCGACGATGCTTTTGGTATCAATCCAATCACTATTGATTCCATGGTGAAAGAAATTGCCGATGTGGTGAATAGCGGTGTTCAGTTAGCTATCGTTATCGGAGGCGGAAATATCTTCCGTGGTGTAGCGGGTGGTGCGGCCGGTATGGATCGTGCAACAGCCGATTACATGGGAATGCTGGCAACCATGATGAACTCCTTGGCACTTCAAGATGCTTTACGTCAAAAAGGCGTTGAAGCACGCGTGCAGTCTGCCTTAAGAATGGATCAAGTGGTTGAGCCTTATATTCGCCCTCGTGCGATCCGCGCTTTGGGTGAAGGCAAGGTAGTGATCTTTGCAGCTGGCACTGGCAATCCCTTCTTTACTACCGATACCGCTGCCGCTTTACGTGGCGCAGAGATGGGTGTTGAGATTGTGCTTAAAGCTACCAAGGTGGATGGTATTTACAGCGCCGATCCAATGAAAGACCCAACTGCTACGCTTTATAAAACGATTACTTTTGATGAAGCTATCATCAAAAACTTGCAGGTGATGGACGCAACTGCATTTGCATTGTGTCGTGACCGTAAATTACCCATTAAAGTGTTTTCAATCCTCAAGCCGGGCGCTCTGATGCGCGTGGTTATGGGTGAATCTGAAGGCACCTTAGTACACGTTTAATAGGAGGCTTGATGTCCGCAACAGAAATTAAAACTACTACCGATCAAAAGATGCAGAAGTCTCTTGAGGCTTTGAAGACTAATTTGGCGAAGATTCGCTCTGGTCGTGCAAATCCCGGAATTTTGGAGCACATCCAAGTGGATTACTATGGCAATCCAACACCACTCAGCCAAGTGGCTAGCTTGGGTTTGGCTGATGCTAGAACCATTAATGTTCAGCCATTTGAAAAGACCATGGTTGGCGCAATCGAGAAGGCCATTCGGGATTCTGATTTAGGTCTCAATCCAGCATCGCAGGGCACGGTCATTCGTGTACCAATGCCTGCTTTAACTGAGGAGCGTCGTCGTGATTTGACGAAGGTTGTCAGAAACGAAGGCGAAGATACTAAGATTGCAGTGCGTAATCTACGCCGTGATGCCAATGAGCATTTAAAGCGCCTCACCAAAGATAAAGAAATTTCTGAGGATGATGAGCGCCGTGCGACTGATGATATTCAGAAGATGACAGATCGTGCAGTTGTTGATATTGACAAGATCATTGCTGAAAAAGAAAAAGAGATCATGACGGTTTAGTCGTCAGATCGATTTTTATTTACCACCATCAATGACTCAACACGCTAGCTCTACCTTAGCTATTCCAGAGGTAAATGCGATACCACGCCACGTTGCCATCATCATGGATGGCAACGGACGCTGGGCTAGTAAGCGTTTCATGCCGCGCGTTGCAGGTCACTCCGAAGGTTTAGGTGCCGTGCGCAAGATTGTGCAAGAGTGCCGTCGTTTGGGCGTGGAATACCTTACTGTATTTGCATTTAGTTCTGAGAATTGGCGCCGCCCACCTGAAGAGGTGGGTTTTTTAATGAAGCTATTTTTGAAGTCATTGAAAAGTGAAGTATCGCGTTTGGCTGAAAACGACATCTCTTTGCGCCTCGTTGGTGACTTAAGTCGCTTCGATTCTGCAATTCAGGAGATGGTGCAATTTTCCGAAGAAAAAACTGCTGATTGCAAAGGTCTCACTTTCACTATCGCAGCTAACTATGGCGGGCGCTGGGACATTTTGCAGGCGCTACGCCAATGCTTAGTTGCTAATCCCAGCTTAAAGCCAGAGCAGGTTTCTGAAGAGTTGCTGCAACCGCATCTATCGATGGCTTATGCGCCAGAACCCGATTTATTTATTCGCACCGGTGGTGAGCAGCGGGTTAGCAATTTCTTGCTGTGGCAATTAGCTTATACCGAGCTCTATTTCACCGACACTCTCTGGCCTGATTTTGATGAAGCTGAGTTGCATAAAGCGTTTGACTGGTTTAGTCAGCGTGAACGTCGTTTTGGTCGTACCAGTGCTCAGTTGGCTTCCGAACCCATGAGCGACGCTGTCTAAGCTCTCATCACTCACTTATGCTAAAAACTCGAATCATTACTGCCACCATCTTGATGGCAGTGCTATTGCCGATCTTATTTTTGTTGCCCCCGTTTTATCTGGGTGCCTTCTTTCTGCTTGCACTAGTAGCTGCGGCTTGGGAATGGAGTCGCATGATTGCACCAGCAGCAAAGATGGCTGCCTGGCTCTATGCCGCCTTTTGCTTGGCAATCATTTTGTTTTTGTTGGGTATGCAAGCCATCTCATGGCAGTTTTCTTTGTTGATGATGGCCGTCTTATTTTGGCTCTTCCTTGCCCCATTTATTTTGGCAAGGGGCATGAATCTCTCTCTGCAGAAATTCAAACCTTTCTACAGCATTCTCGGCCTCATCATTCTTCCGGCAACTTGGTTTGCTTTAGTCTTCTTGCGTGAACTAGGTTTAGTGTTTTTGTTAAGTACCATGGCCTTGGTATGGGTGGCGGATATTGGCGCTTACTTTGTTGGTAAGGGTTTTGGGAAACATAAGCTGGCTGTACAAATTAGCCCAGGTAAATCGATTGAAGGCGCAGTAGGGGGCTTGGTCCTTTGTTGCTTATATGCATTCTTGTGTGTGGTGTATTTACCGCTTGGTGATACTTTGTTTGGTGCGTGGGCGATTCGCTTTGGCTGGGTCCCCATGTTCTTGATGGTGACAGTGTTAGTGGCATTTAGCGTCTTTGGTGATTTGTTTGAGTCGCAGTTAAAGCGTTTGGCTGGCGTGAAGGATAGTAGTCATTTGTTACCTGGTCACGGCGGTGTGCTGGATCGTGTTGATGCCTTGATTCCAACGATGCCCATTGCAGCCCTGCTAGCCGGATTGATTTGATGCCTGTTAGACAAGTTGCCATACTGGGATCTACGGGATCGATTGGCGTAAATACGCTTGATGTCATTCGTGCGCATCCCGACCGCTTTCAGGTGGTGGCGCTCACCGCAGCAAAGCAAATTGAGCGCCTGGCAGAGCAATGCATCGAATTC
>CANBPJ010000122.1 GCA_947371415.1 Burkholderiaceae bacterium
GGCAGTGAGCCTGGAGCAGGTGAAGGTGGCATTCCAAAAATATTTAGCCATGGATCGGATGAAGATTGTGGTTTTAGGGGCTAAAAATAAATAAACCAATCAAGTCTTCGCAGCCAGGAAAGCGTTCCGACCCCCCCAAGAAAATCCGCATCATTGGAGGGGTTTGGCGCAGTCGCTTATTGAGCGTATTAGATCTGCCAGGTTTGCGTCCGAGTACAGATCGGGTTCGTGAGACATTGTTTAATTGGTTGGGGCAGGATCTCACCGGTTTGAACTGCTTGGATTTATTCGCTGGAACGGGGGCTTTGGGTTTTGAGGCCGCTTCACGACATGCCCATGCGGTGGTCTTATTGGAAAAAGACAAAAAGGCCCACGCAAATCTCCTGGCAAATTTTGCCTTGCTGCAGTCTTCCCCTGCTCCCGGGGTGGTGCAGATTTTGCACAAAGATAGCCTAGAGTTTTTAAAGCAGCAAGCTGATGACTCGAGCAATTTGATTTTTATAGATCCACCCTTTCAGGAGGAGGGCTTATTAGATCGGGCGCTTATAGAGGCTGCGCGCATTTGCGATGACAGTGCTGGCGGGGGGATTTATGTGGAATTTCCTGCCAGTCGCTCACGTGAGCAGATTGAGGCCCTGGTACCCAATTGGCATTGTGGAAAGTACTTAGAGGCTGGTCAGGTAAAAGCTTGTCTATTTCGCTCTAGAAGGGACTAAACTCTTGCCTGTAGCTGATAAAGCCTTAGGAGCGTTATGACTGTTGCTGTATACCCTGGAACATTTGATCCTTTTACTCGTGGTCACGAGGACTTAGTGCGTCGCGCTTCCAGTATTTTTGGTGAGCTGATTGTGGGTGTAGCTGATAGTCGCAGTAAGCGCCCCTTCTTTACCTTGGAAGAGCGTATTGCAATCGCTAAGGAAGTACTTGGCCACTATTCCAACGTGAAGATTGTTGGCTTTACGGGACTCTTAAAAGACTTTGCTCGTGAGCATCATGCGCGAGTGATTGTGCGTGGTCTACGCGCAGTGTCAGATTTTGAATATGAGTTTCAGATGGCTGGTATGAACCGCTATTTGTTACCTGATGTTGAAACCTTATTTTTGACACCATCAGATCAGTATCAATTCATTTCCGGAACTTTTGTTCGTGAAATTGCTTCTATGGGTGGTGATGTCAGCAAGTTTGTTTTCCCATCTGTGGAAAAGTGGCTAATTAATAAGATTGCTGCTGCCAATCAAAATAAAGAGTAAGGCTGGCAGACTAATACATGGCTTTAATGATTACGGACGAATGCATCAACTGCGATGTGTGTGAGCCTGAGTGTCCGAATGATGCAATTTATATGGGTCTGGAGATCTATGAAATTGATCCCAATAAGTGCACCGAATGCGTAGGTCATTACGATGCCCCGCAGTGTCAACAGGTGTGTCCAGTAGACTGTATCCCGTTGAACCCCGCATTTCCAGAAAATCAAACGCAGTTAATGGTGAAGTATCAAGTCTTAACTGCCGCCAAAAAAGCGCTAGCTAAATAAATCTTCAGAAATTCAGCGGTAATTAATTTGTTTTGGAATGCAATTCCAACATGGCTGCTTGAGTGTCGCCCCGTAGAAATAGGGGCAGAATTTGCAAGCCATTCTCAATACTGGAATCAATCTGTTTTTGTTCTGCCTGCAAAGGCCTTCTTAATACATAGTCAGCCACATCCATTGGGCGAGCGCCTTCTGCAGCAAGGTCGCGAGGGTGGCCAATGCCGAGTCGTAAGCGCCAGTATTCAGGCGTACTGAGGTGAGCTTGGATATCTTTTAGGCCGTTGTGACCACCGGTACCCCCACCCAATTTGATGCGTGCCGTACCGGGTTTGAGATCAAGTTCATCCTGCACTACTAGGACATCTTGAGGTGTAATTTTGTGGAAGCGGCAAAGCGCTCCTACGGCCTGACCGCTGAGGTTCATATAGGTGGCCGGCTTCAGTAGAAAGAGCTCTTCGCCGTCCCACTTAGCCTTCGCCACCTTTCCATGAAAGCGTTTTTCAGCTTCAAAGCGGGCATTCAATTGCTTGGCGAGGGCGTCGACAAACCAGAAGCCAGCGTTGTGCCGATCTTCTACGTGTTCATCACCTGGATTACCAAGGCCAACAATTAATTTAGTCATGATTAGTGCTTAAGGATAAAAGTATTTCTGCAAAAAAGAAAACCCGCTTTTCAGCGGGCCTTCTCTGTCGCAAAGATAGGGCTTAAATAATTAAGCTTTATCCTTTGCAGCTTCAGCAGCAGGAGCCGCAGCAGCTGCAGGAGCACCTTCGGTATCGGCAGATTTCACTGCTGGGATACGTGCATTAGCTAATACTGGGTTTTCTTGCTCAATATGCAATACCAAGGAAACACCTTTTGGTAATGCGAGGTCTTTTGCATGAATACCATGACCAACTTCAATGTTGCTCAAGTCCACTTCAATGAACTCTGGCAAGTCTGCTGGTAAGCAAGAAACTTCCAATTCAGTTGCAATGTGGCTAACCACCGCGCCTTGCAATTTCACTGCAGCTGAAGTGTCAGCATTGATGAAGTGCAATGGAACGCGCATGTGAACTTTTTCAGTTGCAGAAACACGCTGGAAGTCGATATGCAGAACCAAAGGCTTAAATGGATGCATCTGGTAATCGCGCAACAACACTTTTTGTGCTTTGCCGTCGATCTCGAGATCAAGGATGGATGAGTGGAATGCTTCCTTACGGAGAGCATGGAACAGTGCGTTGTGATCCAACTCGATGACTGATGCGGCACCTGCACCGCCATAGATGATTCCCGGAGTTTTACCGGAGTTGCGCAGACGGCGGCTCGCACCCGTTCCCTGTACGCTTCTTTCAAAGGCTACTACTTTCATATTCAATTCCTAAAATTAAGGTTAATTTCCGTTCGCGACCAAACAGAAAAGCCTTTGATTATATCGCGGGAATGGTATTTTTTGCCTAGAAAAGGCTAAAAACTGCCAAAAATGGGGTTTGAAACGCTATTTTTGGCTTATTAAGCGAACATCGACATGACTGAATCACCCTTGCTAATGCGGGAAAGGGTCTCAGCCAAGATGGGGGCAACGCTCAATTGACGAATTTTGGCGACTTTTAGCGCTTCTGCAGTCAATGGAATGGTGTCGGTAACAACTAATTCATCTAATTCAGAAGCGGCAATGCGTGCTACAGCGCCACCAGAGAGAACCGCATGGGTGCAGTAAGCAGTAACGCCCTTGGCGCCGCGCTCTTTTAGAGCCTCGGCCGCTTTGCAGAGCGTTCCACCGGTATCGATGATGTCATCCATGATGACGCAATGACGGCCTTCCACTTCGCCGATAAGGTGCATTACTTCAGAAACATTTGCTTTAGGGCGACGTTTATCAATAATTGCCAAATCTGTACCCAATTGCTTAGCCATCGCACGGGCGCGAACAACACCGCCAATATCGGGCGAAACAATGAGTAGATCTTTTTGGGTCTTCTGCGCCTGGAGGTCAGCGAGCAAAACAGGGGATGAGTAAATGTTGTCTACTGGAATATCAAAGAAGCCCTGGATTTGGTCGGCATGGAGATCCATGGTCAAAACACGCTCAACTCCTGCAACGGACTGCAGCATGTTGGCTACGATTCTGGCAGAGATTGCAACCCTAGCAGAGCGAGGGCGACGATCTTGTCTAGCGTAACCGAAGTAAGGGATCACTGCGGTTATGCGGCCTGCAGAAGCTCGTTTTAGCGCATCAATCATGATCATGAGCTCCATCAAACTATCGTTTGTTGGAGCGCAAGTAGATTGGATGACTACGACATTTTTACCGCGGACGTTTTCTTGAATTTCTACCTGGATTTCACCATCGGAAAACCGACCTACAAAAGCTTTTCCCATTGGGAGGCTGAGCTCTTTGGCTACCGCATGGGCCAAAACCGGATTTGCATTGCCTGTGAAAAGAGTCAGTAAATCAGCGTTCATTGGGGCGGACATAGGTGATTATGGAATTTTGGTAAGGGTCGAATGGATGTCTTTTGGTCGTATCAACAGAAGTTGGCAGGGGAAGAAGGATTCGAACCTTCGCATGCTGGAATCAAAATCCAGTGCCTTAACCAGCTTGGCGATTCCCCTACAGGTCAATCTGAAGAAACCAAATTGTAAGCGGGATTTTTATTTAGCCCCCGAACAATTCGACCTATC
>CANBPJ010000123.1 GCA_947371415.1 Burkholderiaceae bacterium
GGTGCGGGGCGCGGTAACCCTTTAGAGCTTCGCTACCTTCCCGTAGCCAGCGACTTAGAAGTAGGTGATGTGCTCATTACCTCTGGCATTGATGGTGTTTATCCTCCAGGCTTTGCGGTTGCGGTGATTAGTCGCATTGAACGCAACGCCGATAAAAACTCCTCGAATGTATTTTGCGTGCCGGTTGCGCCAGTGAACCGCTATCGCCAAGCTTTGGCCTTGCTATACGACCCGCAATGGGACGCAAAGGCGTCTACCGCAACCAGCAAGGTTGGTGCGCCACCAACCAATACTCCAGGCCGTCGCCAAACTCGTGCGCGAGGTATGCAATGATTGATTTTCAAAGCGGCTATATCCTTCGCCCAGTCAATCCGATCTTTATTTATTTCAGCTTATTTTGTGCGCTGCTGTTAAATCTCTTGCCTATTGGTAATTACGGCTGGGTACCAGACTGGTTAATTATTTGCATTGTGTTTTGGAATATCCATCAGCATCGCTATGTGGGCGTGATCATCGCATTTACTCTGGGCTTGTTAATGGATGTTCACAACTCAGACTTATTGGGTCTACATGCCTTTAGCTACTCATTGGTTGCGTTTCTTGCCATTTCTTGGCACCGCCGAATTATTGCTTTATCGGTTCTGACGCAGGCCCTCCATCTTTTACCAATCTTCTTGTTAGTTTCGCTATTCCCGCTGTTGGCACATTGGCTATTAAGTGGCGAAATTTATTGGTGGGCATTGACTGGCGCCATTCAAGCGCTGATCGAAGCATTATTGTGGCCCTTGGCAACAAGCATCTTGCTGTCCCCCCAACGTCGCCCAATTGACGTTGATCACAACCGCCCCATTTAAAGAGCAGTATGGTTTCATTTAAAAAACCAGATCTCGACTCATTTCAAGAGCGTGTTCATATTGCGACTTTGTTTGTCACCTTCTGCTTCCTATTGTTGGTAACGCGCTTGGTATGGCTACAACTGGTGAGCCATGGCAAATATGCACTCCTTGCTGAAAATAATCGCATTGCCCTAGTGCCAGCACCGGCAAACCGAGGCCTCCTGATAGACCGCAACGGCATTGTGATTGGCAGAAACTACTCCGCATTGACCTTGGATGTGAATGCGGAGGAGGTGAAGGGCAATGTCGATGAGCTTATCGATGAGCTGTCCCAGATTGTCTTAATTTCCCCAAGAGATCGTCGCAATTTCAAGCGCTCCCTCGAAGATTCTCGAAAAATGGGGACATTCCCCCTCAGATCAATGCTCACTGAGGCTGAAACAGCCCGATTTATGGCCAATCGCTATCGGTTCCCTGGGGTAGAGATTCGCGCTCGGAGCTTTCGCGAGTACCCCTACAACGAGCTAGCGTCACATTTAATTGGCTATATCGGACGTGTTTCTCAACGTGACAAGGAGAAAATGCAGGCGGAAATTGAGGGCTCCAAAGTAGATGATCCCGATGCATTGCAGGCCTCATTTTTGCCAGGCATTCAGTATGTTGGCAAGATTGGCCTAGAGCAAAGTTATGAAACGGTTCTACGCGGCGTGCCAGGATACGATCAAGTAGAAATCACTGCAGGCGGAAAACCTGTGCGCACACTTTCAAGCTCACCGTCTGTGCCGGGAAAAAATGTGGTGTTGTCAGTGGATATCAAACTGCAATATTTAGTAGAGCAACTCTACGGTAATTTCCGCGGCGCATTTGTTGCAATTGAACCAGAGACCGGTGATATTTTGGCCTTTGTCTCTAAGCCAAACTTCAATCCCAATGACTTTGTTGAAGGCATTGATTCGGTGACCTGGAAAGAGTTGAATGACTCGCCGCAAAAGCCACTCTATAACCGACCACTCAAAGGCATCTACCCGCCTGGATCAACCTATAAACCATTTATGGCACTGGCCGCTTTAGAAACCAAAAAGCGCACACCATCACAAACCATTTCTGATCCAGGTTATTTTGATTTCGGCAATCACACCTTTCGCGATGACAAAAAAGGTGGGCACGGCATTGTCGATATGCAAAAGTCTATCGTTGAATCTTGTGACACTTACTACTACATGTTGGCACGCGATATGGGCGTCAACATGATGTATGACTTTATGAAGCCATTTGGTTTTGGGCAAATTACGGGGATTGATTTACAAGGCGAATCCAAAGGCGTACTGCCCTCGACCGAGTGGAAGAAAAATACTTTCAAGAAACCAGAGCAGCAAAAATGGTACGAAGGTGAAACGATCTCCCTAGGAATTGGTCAGGGCTACAACGCATTTACTATTTTGCAGCTGGCCCATGCCATGGCGAATATGGCGAACAACGGCATTGTGATGAAGCCGCACTTAGTAAAAGCAATTGAAGATCCCTTTACGAGACACCGAACCCTAACCACGCCCAAGGAAAGCTACCGTATTGATCTCGTTCCAGAGAACATTGAAGTAGTGAAAAAGGCAATGGTTGAAGTAAATAATTCAGGGACCTCTGCTTCTGTATTTAAGGGCACTGGATATCAAGTCGGTGGCAAAACCGGAACGGCCCAAGTCTTTAGTTTGAATTCAAAAGATTACAAACACGGAGCTACCGCAGAATTCTTGCGAGATCATGCCTTATATATTGCCTTTGCTCCCGCAGAGAAGCCTACCATCGTGATTGCCATGGTTGTAGAGAATGCCGGCTTTGGGGCGCAGTACGCTGCGCCTATTGCACGCAAGGCGCTTGATTTTTATCTTGAGGGTAAATGGCCTAAGGAGGTTCCCGAATGGAAAAGAGCGCCGTAAAGCAAGCTAAGAAACTATTTTTCAGTATTTTTAGTGGACTTGATCGCCAGCTAGGCCTTATTCTTCTTGGCTTGGCGGCAGTTGGGTTTGTTACCTTTTTATCCGCCAGTCAAAACACGCCCGTTCGCTTTGAAGATGAATTGCGTAACCTGGCACTCTCTTTTGTTGTGATGTGGATAGTCTCTCGTATTCCACCAAAGTGGCTGGAGACAGCGGCAGTTTGGATTTACGCAATCGGAGTTGCCCTACTCATTGCAGTCGCTGCATTTGGTTTAATTAAAAAAGGTGCAAGACGTTGGCTCAATATCGGAGTAGTAATTCAGCCCTCCGAGATTATGAAGATTGCCATGCCATTGATGTTGGCTTGGTATTTTCAAAAACGTGAGGGCATACAAAAATCTTGGGACTATGGAATCGCCGCCATCATTCTCGGCATTCCAGTATTGCTGATCGCACGTCAACCCGACCTGGGCACCGCACTACTAGTTTTTGCGGCGGGCATGTACGTCATTATTCTCGCCGGTCTACCCTGGAAATGGATATTGCCTTTTGTAGGTCTTGGTGCCTTTGGAATCATTCTTATTATTGTTTTTGGCAATACTATTTGCGCACATGATGTTGTGTGGCCCTTCGTGCATGACTATCAAAAACATCGGGTTTGCACATTGCTTGACCCGAGCAGTGACCCTCTTGGAAAAGGCTTCCATACGATTCAATCGATGATTGCTATCGGCTCTGGTGGTTTTTTTGGCAAGGGCTGGTTTCAGGGCACGCAAGCACATCTGGAATTTATTCCAGAAAAACACACTGACTTTGTCTTTGCTGTTTTCTCTGAAGAGTTTGGTCTATTGGGCAACCTGGTATTACTGGCACTTTTCTTTGCGCTCATTAAAAGAGGTTTGGCCATTTCTGTAAGCGCACCCAATCTTTTCACTCGCCTGCTCGGAGCATCAGTGACGCTCATTTTCTTTACCTACGCCTTTGTCAATATTGGTATGGTCAGCGGGCTACTGCCAGTCGTAGGGGTTCCTCTGCCCTTCATTAGCTATGGCGGCACTGCTCTAGTTACGTTGGGTTTTGGTGCTGGGATTTTGATGAGCATCCATCGTCATCGACGACTAGTGCAGAGCTAGCAAACAAGTGTAAGGATTGGCACAAGATTCTTGCGCCTTCTGCAGAAACAAAAAAGCCCGGCATGCCGGGCTTTTTCATCAACAAAGCAAGAATTACTTCTTACGCTTGTTAACTGAATCTTTAAATGCTTTACCAGCAGAAAACTTAACAGTTTTAGCAGCAGCAATTTTGAGTGGCTCGCCAGTTTTTGGGTTACG
>CANBPJ010000124.1 GCA_947371415.1 Burkholderiaceae bacterium
ATCTTGGTGAATTTTTGACAAATTAGTTTCGGAGGGTAAGGCCCACTCTAATTCGCTAGAGAGGACGACTGTTACGCGGGATTGAAAGAGTCAAGTGCTGTAACAGTTATCAGCCTTAACGTCTGCTGATAGTACTATCTGAAGATGACTGGTAGATTAATTTAATCAAATAAAGGCTCTTTATATTTAAAAAGCGTAACTAGGTGAGATTTAAACCCGGTGGAATGACCCTTTATGGCCGAAAGCAGACCCTCAAGAAAAGACCGTTAACTAAGCGCGCCTCACCCGCAGAGTCTCGTACAAACAAACTGCCGCAGCCGTAGACACATTCAGAGACTCCACGCGAGGATCAATCGGGATCGATACACCTTTTGCCTGAGCCATGAGATCTGCAGATACACCGTGACCCTCACTGCCCATCACCCAAGCCACCGGATGAATGAGTTCTTTATGCATATTGAAGAGCTCTAACTCACCATCAGCAGTAGCTGCCAATAAAGGCGCAGTCACCGCGCTTAAGACTTGTTGAATAGACCAGCCCTCGTAAAGATCAAGTAAGCGATGTGTGCCCATGCCAGCACGCATTACTTTGCTAGACCACAAGTGCGCGCAGCCCGTCAGTGCAATCACCTGAGTAAATCCTGCAGCAGCAGCAGTACGCAAAATAGAACCCACATTGCCGGCATCTTGAATACGATCCAAAATAACCACATCACCAGCCAGTGTGGCAACGGACTGCTGTGGTGCTAAAGCAGATTGAGGTAAATCTAAGAGCCCAGCAATATGCGGAGCATTGACCAAGTCACCCAGCAAGTCCCACAGCCCTTTGTCCAATTGATAGACGCGAGTCTCTGGGCAAATCTCAACATGGTCGTAAATAGCTTGGGCGATCTCGGGGTTTTGCAAACCGAGCTCGGAGGTAATCAAAAACTTGAGAGCTGGATCACCCACCCAGGTTTGCACCAAGTGAATGCCTTCTAGTAAAGCTTGACCGCGAGCAAATCTTGCCTTTTGGCCTTTAGGGCCAGTGGCTTGTAGTTGACGAATCTCTTTCAATAAAGAATTGTCTTTTGAGGTGATGAATTCTATTTTCATAGTGTTGATTATCGACTATGCAGCGCCAGAACATGACGAACGGGTGAGAAGCTACGGCGATGCTCGGTACACGCACCAAATTCCTTTAAAGCAGCGAAATGGGCTTCGGTTGGATATCCCATGTGCTGGGCAAACCCATATTGGGGATACTGGTCATGCAAAGCCATCATTTGGCGGTCGCGTGTTACCTTAGCCAAGATCGATGCAGCAGAAATTGCCGGCTCCTTCGTATCACCTTTAATAATGGCTTCGGCTGAAATGGGGAGCTCAGGGCAACGATTACCATCAATCAAGGCTTTATCAGGCCAACTGCCCAAACGCGTAGTGAGGTCTTCAATCGCTCGGCGCATTGCCAGCATCGTTGCCTGTAAGATATTGATCTGATCGATCTCGGTAGGGCTTGCTTCGCCAATACCCCAGGCTTTTGCCTTAAGCTGGATTTGCTCAAATAAAAACTCTCGTCTTGCGGCGGATAATTTCTTGGAGTCTTTCAATCCTGTGATGGGGTTTTCGGGATCAAGCACTACTGCGCCAGCTACCACCGCACCAGCCAAAGGGCCACGCCCCGCTTCATCAACACCACAAATCCAAATGACGCTCACGCACTGACCCGATTTTTTCCAGTAGCAATAGTTTGCGCCACTGCCTGGGCAACGAGCAAGCCAGTCGGGCGACGTAAGGTCTCGTGCATTTGAGCAAAACGGTTTTTTAATTGGCTAACTTTATTGGGATTATGTAACCAGTCCAATAGCGCATTTGCCAATGTATTAGGGGTGGCATCATCCTGCAGGAGCTCTGGAACGACAAATTCTCCGCACAGAATATTGGGGAGACCGACATAGGGCAAGTAACCTTGGCGCTTCATAATCTGGGCTGTAAGCCAAGGCACCTTATAAGAAATTACCATCGGCTTTTTCCAAAGCGCCGCTTGTAAAGTAGCGGTTCCGCTGGCAATCAACACTACATCAGCAGCCTCAAGCACTGCATCTGCCTCGCCATCAATCAAATAAATATGCAGGTCTGGATTTTTCTCTAGAGTGCCTTTGAGTAAAGCCTCAAGCGGTGCACGCAAACGTGGGGTTGCCACTGGAATCACAAAGTGGAGCGACTGCCCCTGCATACGCTTTGCAAGCTCAATCATGGTTTCAAAAAAAATGGGGGCGATGAGTTCGATCTCTGAGCCGCGGCTGCCTGGAAGTACTGAAACAAGAATTCCGTCCAATGCATTAGTTGGCAGCGTTAAGATTTTTTCAATTCGTTGCTTGGCGGATACTGGATCTGGCTCCGGAGGAATTTCATTCGCTAGTGGATGCCCAACATAAGATGCACTGATGCCGGCACGCTCATAGATCTCAGTTTCGAAAGGGAAAATACAGAGCATTCTGTCGACGGCTTGCTTAATCTTGGTAATGCGCCCTGCTCTCCAAGCCCAAATAGAGGGGGATACAAAATGCAAAGTCGGAATACCCGCCTTGCGTAAAGCTAGCTCAACACCCAAGTTGAAATCAGGCGCATCAATACCTAGATATACGTCTGGACGACCCTCACCGAGGAGATTGGCAATAAGTTCTTTGCGAAGTTTCAGAATGGCCGGAAGCTGCTTGATTGCTTCAACATACCCTCGGACGCTCAGCGTCTCCATTGGCCAATCTGAGCGCAGGCCTTCTGCCTGCATGCGTGGGCCACCGATGCCGTAAACCTCAAGCTTAGAGGTATCAGGAATTTGCTTTAAGGCACTCAGTACTGGTGCTGCCAGCAAATCACCCGAGGGCTCTCCGGCAACACAAGCAAGTTTAGACACTAGACCCGCTCTATCGAATAATGCCGCGCGTGGATGCGGCAATAAAGTCATGGAATTCAGTCAGCTTTTCTGCGGTAGCAGCATCAGATGCGCTAGCAATCGCCATCTTCTGAATCTCTACCTTTGCCTCTTCAAAGCTGAGGCCATCCTTATAGAGAACCTTATAAGCTTGACGCAATGCAGAAATGGTCTCACTTGAGAAACCCCGACGCTTCAGACCTTCCACGTTAATGCCGTGCGGAGAAGCTTTATCACCTGCAGCAATCACAAATGGCGGAATATCCTGCACTAAGGCAGAAGCACCGCCGAGCATGGCATGCTGGCCAATTCGAACAAATTGATGAACGCCTGACATACCACCCATAATCGCCCAATCATTGACCTGAACATGCCCAGCAATTTGTGCATTACTTGAAAAAATGGTGTTGTTCCCAATCTGGCAATCATGCGCAATATGCACATAAGCCATGATCCAATTGTCATTACCAATGCGGGTAATGCCTTCATCCTGTGAAGTTCCCGTATGAATGGTGGTGAACTCACGAATCGTATTGCGATCACCAATAATTAATTGCGTTGGTTCGCCACGGTATTTCATATCTTGTGGCGCGCCACCGATGGCAGCGAAGTGGGCAAAAATATTCTCTTTACCAATCGTGGTGTAACCCTCGATCACAGTATGAGAGCCTACCTTGCTACCAGCGCCAATCTTGACGTTAGGCCCAATGACAGAATAAGGGCCGATCTCAACATCGCTAGCGATTTCAGCCTTGCTATCCACTACAGCAGATGCATGAATCCGAGTCATTAAGCGCCTTTCGTACGAACCGCACAGGTGATATTGGCTTCAGCGGCAAGTTCACCATCAACAGTAGCTTGTACTTGAAACTTATAGATGCCGGCACGCTCACGCTCTAGCTTAGCCGTCATGATTAGTTGATCACCAGGCAACACCGGCTTCTTAAAGCGAGCGCCATCAATACCTGCAAAGTAGTACACAGCATCTTCCGCGCGCTCTTCTGAGAAAGTCAATAATGCAGCAGTTTGGGCTAGCGCCTCAATGATCAAGACACCAGGCATAACTGGAAAATCCGGAAAATGCCCCTGAAAGAA
>CANBPJ010000125.1 GCA_947371415.1 Burkholderiaceae bacterium
GTGTTGCCTGATTTTGGTCAATTTAGCAGTACCTCCATCTCGGACGATAAGATCTCTGGGCGGTTTCTTGGTCGCGATGATCAGGGTGAATCCTGGTTATTTACGGGGTATGAGCTGAGTCTTTTTCCGGATGAGGCTGAAGGGTATTACCTGAACTTGTCGGCAACTCTGCCTGCATGGTTTGTGATGTGGCGCCTAGAGGAGGATATTGAGCGCTACATTGATGGGCAGTCTATCGAGCTAGCCAAGTCAGAGCCTACATTTGCTGTACCTCATCGCATCTGCGTTAGCTACAACGAAGCTGGGCGCTTATTGGATGGCGGTGAATCGGTTGATAGCGTTCCATTGAATCCAGAGCATGCCTCTTGGTTGCAGGAGTTTGTCAACGAACACTATCGCCCTGAACCCAAAAAACGTCATCGCCCAGCATCATTTAAAGGCGCCGATCGCTCGGTGGAGGATTGATGGCTGGTGGATTTCTCAATCGTTGGTCTCGACGTAAGTCGGGGGAGCAGCTCGAGCCTAAAAAAAAATCAGAGGATGAGCTCAAGCAAGAAGTAATCGCTAGTCCCAAGACGAATAATCAATCTGACGAGATTAAAGATGCTTCACCGCCAATGAGCTTGGAAGATGTAGAGAAGATCGATCGCTTCGCACCTGACTTCTCTGCGTTTATGAAGCCTGATATTGATCCAGCAGTACAGCAAGCCGCCATGAAGAAGATGTTTTCAGATCCGCACTTTAATGTGATGGACGGGCTAGATATTTACATTGATGACTATTCCAAGCCAGATCCCATTCCCTTGGAAATGCTCAAACGCATGGTGCAGTCTGACATGCTCAATATCTTCCGCAAAGACAGTGGCGAGGAGCCCGAGGCGGCTACCTTGGCAAGTGCCGATCTTCCAGGGTCAAAAGAGCCCACTTTGCCGGTGCCAGACCAGACTGATTTAACATCCACGCAAACACCTATTCAGGAGGCTGGGGATAAAGACCCTCTTCCTGTGGATAAGAAAACCAGTTAAGAAGAGTATTTATGAGCCAAAAATTAGTCTGTAATTGCAATGGAACCATGCCTTTGGATGCTAAGGCTTTAGGTCTTACCATGCACACCTCCTTATGCAGACAGGAGATTGGTTCGGTGATTAAGGCTTTTGATGGCAATGATTCTCTCGTTATTGCATGCACTCAAGAGCGTGCCTTATTTGGTGAGTTGGCGGAGCAATCTGAAAAGCCTTTAGTGGCGCCATTACGTTTTGTTAATATTCGCGAAGTGGCTGGCTGGACCCAAGAGGCCAAAATATCTGGGCCGAAGATTGCTGCTCTGCTTGCCTTGGCAGATATGCCGGAAGCTGAGCCTGTGCCGGTTGTCAATTACGAAAGCCAGGGGCGCTTATTAATTGTTGGACCTGGAGACCAAGCTTTGCCTTGGGCTGAAAAACTGAGTGATTCTCTTGATGTCTCGGTGCTGTGTACTGAGCCAGGCGCATTACCGATTGCTAGAAATTTCCCGATCTACACAGGCGAAGTGAGTAAGTTAGACGGCTACCTTGGTCACTTTACGGTCGACTGGAATTTACAGAACCCGATTGATCCAGAGATGTGTACTCGCTGTGGCGCCTGCGTTGAAGTTTGCCCAGAAGGCGCGATTGATGATGCGTTTCAGATTGATTTAAATAAGTGCAAATCTCATCGTGATTGCATTACCGCTTGTGCTGGTATTGGCGCTATTAATTTTGATCGAGTTGACCGTCAGCGCAGTTCTGAGTTTGACTTGATTATGGATCTACGTGCTGATCCGAAGATGCGTATGAGCCAAACCCCGCAAGGCTACTTTGCCCCAGTCAAGGACCCGCTTGAGCAGGCTTTAGCAGCAAATCAGTTGCTGGGCTTAGTTGGTGAGTTTGAAAAGCCCAAATACTTTGCTTATAACGAGAAGGTCTGTGCCCATGGCCGTAACGGCAAAGTAGGGTGTAACGCCTGTATCGATGTCTGCTCTACAGGAGCCATATCTTCCTTATTTAAAAATGGTCAAGGCACTGTAGAAGTAAACCCCAATCTGTGCATGGGCTGTGGCGCTTGTTCTACAGTCTGCCCATCCGGTGCAATGCGCTATAACTATCCGAGTGTTCCACACCAGGGTAAGGAAATTAAAACGCTGGCCAATGTATTTGCTGCTGAGAGTGCTAAGGCCAAGCAATCCTCTACGCCGACGTTGTTATTGCATACGCTCAAGACGGGAACTCAGCTTCTGGATTCTCTTGGACGCACGGCCCACCTCAGGCCAAAACAGTTCGAGGGATTGCCATCCTTTGTATTGCCCTATGGAATTGAGCATATCGCCTCCACAGGTTTGGATTTATGGCTTGGCGCCCTGAGCTATGGCTTTGGTGAAGTGATTTTGCTGCTGACAGGTGACGAGGATCCTGGCTATCGAGCTGCCTTAGAAACACAATGCACCTTAGGGAATGCGATTTTGGCTGGGTACGGATTTGATGCCAGATTCTCGCTAATACAACTTGAGTCCATGGATGATCTGCAGCCAGCCTCAATTGCGATGGGCAAGCTTCGCCAGCGCGGCGCAATGTCGGCTATTTGCTCTCCCGCCAGCTTTGGTTTAAGCAATCAAAAGCGTGAAACGATTGAAGCGGCATTGGAGCACCTGCAAAAGCAAGCGAAGACCGCCTTACCAGCGGGCGGAGTTGCTTTGCCGAAGTCATCCTTTTTGGGTGGCCTCAATATGAATCAGGACGCTTGCACACTGTGCATGTCTTGTGTGGGCAGCTGTCCCGAAGGAGCTTTGCTCGACAATCTAGATGAACCTAAACTTTCCTTTATTGAAAAGCAGTGCGTCCAATGTGGCATTTGCGTCCAAACTTGTCCAGAGCAAGCCCTGGCTTTAGCTCCTCGTTTGCAGACGGTTGAGGAGCGCAGGCAAAAAGTAGAGCTCAACGAGACCAAGCCTTTTCATTGCATTAGTTGTGGCAAGGTATTCGGCACTGCGAAGATGGTGGACTTGATGTTGATTAAGTTGGGTGCTCACGGTGCTTTTGCTGGAGCGGCACTAGATAGACTCAAGATGTGTAGTGATTGTCGTGTTGTAGATATGGTGAAAAAAGAACTATGAGTGAACAGATAAAAGAGGGCACGACTACCGAGGTGGGGGATGTAGGTTTGCCAGAGGATTTAGCGAGAGCCGATTTGTATGGCTTGATTGCCAGACTATTTCATCTACCGCCTGATCAAGAGTTGCTCGATCAAATCGCCGCTTCCATTCCGGAGGGAGAGGAATCCCAGGCTGAGGATGCTCCTTTGGCCAAGGTTTGGCACAGCGTAGTTGAAGTAGCCAAATCTAACTCCGCCAAGGCTTGGCATGATGAGTTTGAGCTCAATTTCATTAGTGTAGGCCGTCCTAATGTGGTTCTGAATGGCTCCTTTTATATGGCCGGTCATTTGAATGAAAAGCCCCTGGTGGATATCCGTCGCGCCTTAGAGACTTTTGGCCTGGAGTCCGCCGAAGAAGTTACTGAGACTGAGGATCATCTTTCGGCACTCTGTGAAGTCATGCGTTACCTCATCGCGGGTGATGACGTCGAGATCTCAAACCTTACAAATCAAAGGGTCTTTTTTAATGCCCATATCCGTCCTTGGTATGACGAATTATGCGATGCAATAGAGGGCATTCCGGAGATGCATCTCTACCATCCAGTTGCCGCCTTAGCCCGTGAATTCCTAGCGATTGAGGGTCAAAGTTTTGACATGATTTGATGTTGCAATGCATCATTAATTCCTAAGTGTTTGTCACTAGCAAATCCTTGTGACTTAAATATGTCAAAAATGCAATTTCCGATTAAACTTGACTCAGATCAATTTGCACCAAATAGGAGTTTGC
>CANBPJ010000126.1 GCA_947371415.1 Burkholderiaceae bacterium
AAGCATTGGCAGAATTTAAGGATGGGAAAATCACTGTTTTAGTAGCCACCGATATTGCTGCGCGTGGTATTGATATTGATCAGCTCCCCCACGTTGTGAACTACGACTTACCAAATGTTTCAGAAGATTATGTACACCGCATTGGTCGAACAGGTAGAGCGGGCTCTAACGGAGTTGCAGTATCTTTAGTTTGCGTTGATGAGCATCAAATGCTCAGAGATATTGAAAAACTGATTAAGCAGAAGCTACCTCAGGAAGTGATCGCTGGATTTGAGCCAGACCCCAATGCAGTGGCGCAACCGATTCAATTACGTAGTCAGCAACACCAACAATCCAGAAAACCCCGTCCAGCTGGCGCTGGTGGTGGAAATGGTAGCGGAAAGCCGGCAGCTAAACGCAGCAGCCCTCCAAAGCGAAGTTTTAATCGTTAACTATCGCTAGTACTGCCTTCATACCGTTAGGCATGACGGCAGTATTCATTGGGCGACATTGAGATTAAACACACTCGAAAAATCGAGCTGCCCATTACCCGCCCTGCTATGAGCCTCATACAACTTTCGAGATAACTCCCCGAGGGGTATGCTCGCGTCGAGATTTCCTGCATTTTCTGTCGCTAGACCCAAATCCTTCAACATGAGATCTACTCCAAAGCCGCCTGCATACCCTTTTGAGGATGGCACATTCTCCATCACACCAGGACAAGGGTTGTAGAGCTCTAAAACCCAGTTGCGACCTGAGCTCTTAGACATAATGTCGGAGAGTATCTTGGGGTCCATGCCGTTGGCGATACCCAAACGCAATGCTTCACTAGTTCCGAGCATCTGTATGCCAAGTAGCATGTTGTTACAGACCTTGACGGTTTGCCCGCTTCCACTTGCGCCAGCATGAAAAATATTCTTGCCCATTCTCTCAAGCAACGGTCGAGCTCGATCGACATCGGTCGCATCTCCCCCAACCATAAAGGTTAAAGTTCCAGCCTGGGCTCCTGCAGTTCCTCCAGAAACTGGAGCATCAATCATGGCAAAGCCCTTGGACTTTGCAACTGCTGCTACAGCCTGAGAAGTCTTAGGTGAAATCGTCGAGCAATCAATCAACAAGGACTTAGGATTGGCGGTGGCTAGCAACCCTGAATCACCCAAATACAAATCTTCTACATGCCGCGATGCGGGGAGCATGCTGATAATGACCTCCGCATCAAAGGTGGCATCTAATGCGCTGTGCATGGAAATGCCACCGGCCGCCTTAAAAGCATCAAGCTGAACCTGAACTAAATCAAAACCATTGACCTGGTGGCCTGCTTTAATTAAATTCAGAGCCATAGGCAAGCCCATATTGCCCAAACCTAAGAATGCAACTTTCATATATGCCCCATATGAGATAGTGAAGTTCTAATATCTCACTATAGACCGCTTATAAACTAGGGCGATCAATTTCCCGGAGACGAGATGATTACTAAAGTGATAGGCCTCATTCAATTAAATAGTCCTGAGGCTTTTGAGAAATATCGCAGCCAGGTTGGGGATACAGTAGCGTTGTATCAAGGAAAAATTACATCTCGAGGGATATTCAATCATTTCTTCTGGAATGAATTGGAGTGCGGCTCTTTTAGTGCGTTTGTGGAACTAGAGTTTCCAGATCTAGCGCACTCTCAGTCTTGGGCTAATAGTCCAGAGTACCAAAGCTTGCTAGCAATACGCAGTCAAGCCATGAAGTTGACCTTATTTTCAGTCACCACCTAAAAAGAAAGCCCGGCTCTTTGTGGGAGCCGGGCTATATTTATTCGGAGGGTGATTGAGATTACTTCTTAGCTTCCATTGCTTCTTTAGTGGCAGTAATTTCTTTACGACGCTCTTTACATGCACCAGCGATTTCTTGCAATGCCTTACGTGCGCGCGCAGCGGATGCCTTGACACCCTTTTCAATAAACTTTTCGTTTTCCGCCTTATATGTTTCGAAAGCAGCCAACAATGTATCGTGTTGTGACATCTCGTCTCCTATTGATCAGATAAATATTTTTACAACTTTGCCAGTATATCCCCATAAAAACTAGTAGAAATAGAGGGTTACATAAGGGATAACTCTTATATTCCATAAATCCTAGAAAATGAGAAAAATACTAAAAACCAACGGAGACAAACGTGAAAATCAAAAATATCCTTATTTTATTGGCTGGCGCACTTATTAGCCTGCAAGCCTTAGCCCAGACTAGCAACTGGCCCATCCCAAATAAGCCCATTACTTTTATTAACCCCTTCCCGCCCGGTGGGGCAGTAGACGCCTTTGGACGCCCTCTAGCCAAGCAGCTTTCAACGCAACTAGGGACATCGATCATTGTTGATAACAAAGGCGGTGCGGGTGGGACCCTTGGTGCAGCAGTAGCAGCAAAAATGGCGCCAGATGGATACACCTGGTTCCTGGGCGCTGTTCACCACTCTATTGCGCCGAGCATGTACACCAACTTGTCTTATGACATCACCAAAGACTTTGAGCCAGTAGCGCTCATTGGAAGCGTTCCACATGTGATCGTAGTCAACCCCACAAAGTTTCCTAAGAACGACCTCAAATCTATTATTGAAGAAATTCGGAAGCATCCAGGTAAGTACAACTACGCGTCAACCGGCAATGGAACATCGCAGCATTTAACCGGTGAATTATTCAAGATGCAAAACAAGTTATTCATCACCCACATTCCCTATCGTGGCACTGGTCCAGCATTACAAGATTTGGTAGCCGGTCAAGTGGACATGATGTTTGACACACTGGCTGGTGCAGCCCCATTCATTAAAAATGGGCAGCTCGTTGCGGTAGCCGTTGCCACACAAAAACGCGTAGATGCGTTTCCTAATGTTCCAACTGCACAAGAGCTTGGTATCAAAGACTTTGTGGTTTATAGCTGGTATGCGATGTGGGCCATCAAAGGTACGCCGAAAGATATTGTCGACAAAATGAGTGCAGAAGTTCAGATCGCCCTTGCTACCCCTGAGATCAAAGAGCGCTGGGCGGGAATGGGCGCCACGGCCCCGAAAATGAGCCGCGCAGAATTGGCGACCTACATTAACCAAGAAATTGTTCGTTGGAGTGAAGTGGTAAAGAAATCCAATGCTAAATTAGATTAATACATAAATTAATCAACACAAAAAAATAAAGAAAAGAATTATGTCCATTCAGAATCAAGATTACGCCTTTGTCCGCAATAAACTCCTCAAAAAAGAGGAAATCGCCCTACTCGATGTTCGCGAAGAAGATCCCCATGCTCAAGAGCACCCTTTATTTGCAGCCAATTTCCCGCTTTCTCGCATTGAAGTTGATGCATTGAGCAAGCTTCCAAGAAAAGATGTTCCGATTGTCACGCTGGATGATGGCGAAGGTCATGCACAATTGGCAGCACAAAGACTTGTTGAACTTGGCTACTTAAACGTATCCGTACTTCAAGGCGGCGTTACCGCGTGGAAAGTGGCTGGGGGTGAAGTATTCAAAGACGTCAATGTTCCCAGCAAATCTTTTGGTGAGTTCGTCGAATCCAAAAGGCACACACCTTCCTTATCCGCGCAGGAAGTCAAACAACTCATCGACAATCATGAAGATATTGTTGTAGTAGACGTTCGTCGCTTTGACGAATACCAAACCATGAGCATTCCTACTGGCATTAGCGTGCCAGGCGCTGAACTGGTTTTGCGGGTTCCGGAGATTGCCCC
>CANBPJ010000127.1 GCA_947371415.1 Burkholderiaceae bacterium
CCCAATTGCGCGAGTGCCACGACATCCATATAACCTTCACAGACAAGCACATATTCTTGAGAGCGAATCGCTTGCCGAGCCTCAAATAATCCGTAGAGCGTATTGCCCTTAGAGAATAGTGGCGTCTCGGGAGAATTTAAATACTTAGGCTCGCCTTGATCTAAGATGCGACCACCAAAGCCAATGGTCTGGCCTTTCGGATTGCGAATCGGAAACATAATGCGATCACGAAAACGATCGTAGCGCCGGGTTGTCTGGTTTGCGGTTTGATTGTCACCACTAGGCTCGCTCTGAATCAGTAAGCCACCCTCTAATAATGTTTTAGCCACTTCATCATTACTGTAGGAACCAAAGACCGCTTCAAGCCCTTGCCAACCATCCGGTGCATAACCCAAGGCATAGCGCTTAGCGATTTCACCAGTCAGACCACGGCCCTTGAGATATTCGACTGCACGTGGAGCTACTTTGAGTTGCTGGCGATACCAATCCGCTGCTGCGCTCATCACTTCACTCAAAGCCATTGTTTGCTGTTGGCGCGCAACATCATTGGCAGTGCGCTCTTCGCGCGGCACATCCAAGCCTGCAGAACGCGCCAAGTCTTCGATGGCATCTACATAACCAAGACCGGAGTACTCCATCAGAAAACTAATCGCAGAGCCATGAGCCCCACAACCAAAGCAGTGATAGAACTGCTTAGTCGGAGAAACTGAAAACGAGGGAGATTTCTCTGAATGAAAGGGGCACAAACCCTGAAAGTTCGCGCCCGCTTTTTTTAACTTCACATGCTGCCCAACCACATCAACGATGTCGACCCGATTTAATAGATCAGCAATGAAGGATTGGGGTATGAGAGCCATCAGTAATTGATCAGGCTTAGATTAGTGTTTTAAATATTTTCTTGGTAACTGATTGAGTAACTTACTTAGCAAGAGCGGCTTTAACTAAACCGGAAACTTTGCCCATATCCGCTTTACCAGCCAGCTGTCCCTTAAGAACACCAATCACTTTACCCATATCTTGAGGACCAGCAGCGCCAGTCGACGCTACTGCCGCAGCAACCGCCGCCTCCACTTCAACATCGGATAACTGTGCCGGCAAATAATCTTGCAGGATAACCATCTCAGCAGCTTCAATCGCCACTAAATCATCACGACTGGCTTTTTCAAACTGGGAGATCGAGTCTTTGCGCTGTTTAATCATTTTTTCAACCGTCGCAATCACAGCGGCATCATCCATCTCAATGCGCTCATCCACTTCACGCTGCTTTATTGCGGCCAGCAAAAGACGAATCGTTCCTAAGCGCGCCACTTCTTTTGCGCGCATGGCATTTTTCATATCTTCAGTGATTTGATCTTTAAGACTCATAGAATTAACTCCTAATAGGTTTGACGCTGATTCGATCTTTAGTGTATTGGCTTTTTATGAATAACTAAAAAAGCAAAAACCCGCTGCGTTTCACCGTCAGCGGGTTTCAAAGCCTCTCGGTGAGGAGAGCTTTTAAATTCGATTAGTAAAGCTTTTTAGGCAACATCTGGCTGCGGATACGCTTGTAATGGCGTTTAGCAGCTGCTGCCTTCTTACGCTTACGTTCAGCTGTTGGCTTCTCGTAAAACTCGCGGGCACGCAAGTCGGTCAATAGGCCATTTTTTTCAATGGTGCGCTTGAAACGGCGCAATGCCACTTCAAAAGGTTCGTTCTCACGTAGGCGGACTGTAGTCATACTTGTTTAACTCGTATATGCTCGAAAAATATCGATAAATTAACTGAAATGCGATTCTAGCACGACCAGGCGAAAAATGATTGTTTTAGGCATAGAAACTTCTTGTGACGAAACCGGGGTGGCTTTATACAACACCACTCCATGGGAAAACCACGCCCCAGCCCATGAAGGCATTCTGGGGCAGGCCCTGCACTCCCAGATCGCCATGCATCAAGAATATGGTGGCGTTGTCCCTGAACTCGCCTCTAGAGACCATATACGGCGGGTCTTACCCCTTCTGGATGATGCCTTGCATGAGGCTGGGCTCCAATTACAGGATATCGATGCTGTGGCGTACACCCAGGGGCCTGGCTTAGCTGGCGCCCTACTGGTGGGCAGCGCTTTTGCTAAATCCCTCGCCCAAGGCCTCAATTTACCCTCCATTGGGGTGCACCACCTTGAGGGGCACCTGCTTTCCCCACTGCTAGGGACATCTGTCCCAGAATTTCCTTTTATTGCACTGTTGGTCTCTGGCGGCCACACCCAGCTAATGCTGGTGAGCGGGGTTGGCAAATACCAGCTTTTAGGCGAAACCTTGGATGATGCTGCCGGCGAAGCTTTTGATAAAACGGCTAAATTGCTCGGCTTAGACTATCCAGGGGGCGCTGCGATCTCCAAATTAGCAGAAAAAGGGGAATCTGGACGATTTGAACTACCCAAACCGATGCTGCACTCGGGAGATTTGGATTTTTCCTTCTCAGGACTCAAAACAGCCGTTTTAAATCAGGTGAAAAAATTTGAGGTGCTGGGTATTTCAGATGCTGTGGAGATTGCGACATTTCGGGCGGATTTAGCACGTAGCTTTGTAGATTCTTTGGTGGCCGTACTGGTGAGCAAGTCAGAGAAAGCCCTCAAGCAGTCAGGCTGCAAGCATCTAGTGCTTGCTGGTGGCGTGGGTGCGAACCTGCAATTGCGTGCAGCATTAAATGCCAGCGCCAAGAAGAATCGATTTGAGGTGCACTACCCGCCAGTAGATTTGTGTACCGATAACGGCGTGATGATTGCTTTTGCTGGAGCGCTGCGGATGTTGGCAGAAAATAATGGCTCAACTACTTCAGGTGCTTTTGATATCAAACCCCGTTGGGATTTAGCAAGCAATAATCTTGCTTAAGAAACTCGGACTGATTACTTTGCCAAGCTGATTTTGGCGTAAGCGCTGTGATTGTGAATAGATTCAAAGTTCTCAGCCTCAACCACCAAGGACAAAATACGTTGATCGTCTTTAAGTTGACCAGCCACATCACGCACTAAGTCTTCCACGAACTTGGGATTGTCGTAAGCGCGCTCGGTAACCCACTTCTCATCAGGGCGCTTGAGCAAACCCCACAACTCGCTAGAGGCCTGGCTCTCAGCGGCTGCCACCAAATCTTCCACCGTCATTTTTGTCTGTGAATCAAGCTCCACTGACATTGTGACGTGCGAACGTTGGTTGTGCGCGCCATACTCAGAAATCTCTTTGGAGCAAGGGCACAAACTCATTACTGGAACTAATGCACGCAGATTTAATTCAACATCAATTGAGCCTGACGCATGTTGTTTGGCCCTGGCCATCCAAGTGACTTCGTAATCCATCAAACTTTCCACACCGGAAACTGGCGCTGCTTTTTTAACGAAGTGGGTATAAGTAAATTGAATACGACCTTCAGTAGCATTGAGTAGCGGCAACATCTCGCGCACCATGGAAACCACTGAAGCGCTATCAATAGGCTTATTGTGTTTTTGCAATAGCGCAATGAAACGAGACATGTGCGTGCCCTTCACATGCGCAGGCAAAGCCACATCCATCTCAAAATTACCAACAGCCGGCATATCACCCGTCTTCGTACGAATGATTAGTGGATGACGCAAACCCCGAATCCCAACTTGCTCAATTGGCAATGCACGCTCGTCATGCGAGGACTGCACATCA
>CANBPJ010000128.1 GCA_947371415.1 Burkholderiaceae bacterium
TCAAGACATGAGCAATGCAAGGGCTCATATGCTCAAAGCTATGATGGGCCAAACAAATGATGTCATCTTATTTGCTGTAGGCGATGACTGGCAATCCATCTATAGATTTGCAGGTGCGGATATTGGCGTGATGACCAATTTCAAGGAAAATTTTGGTTACACAAAAACTACCTATCTATCTGAGACATTCCGATGCAATCAAGGAATTGCTGATATCGCAACCCAATTTATTCTCAAAAATCCAGCCCAAATTCCTAAAATTGTTAACGCCACCTCTAAATCAAGAGCAAATTCAGTTCGCATAATCTTTCATTCAGGAAATCCTGATTCAGCTATTTATGCTCAACTTGAATCCCTTAATAAATGGGCAACTAGTAAAAATACAGTTATTGATGTTTGTTTGTTAGGGAGATATAAACATTCAGAACCTCCAATCTTTACCGCCTTAGCTGAATCATTCAAAGATAGAATTAATTTGTACTTCTCTACGGTTCATAGCTCAAAGGGGCTGGGATTTGATGCTGTAATAGCGCTTGGTATGACAGATAAGCCTGGGACTGACTTCCCCTCCGCGAGGCAAGATGATCCTGTACTCTCCATTTTTATGCCCCAAGGAGATCAACTTGAGTTTGCAGAAGAGCGTCGCCTATTTTACGTAGCCCTCACCAGGGCCAAAAAAATGGTGTCCCTTATAACCCCAAAGCATGAAGGCTCTAGTTTTATACGGGAATTATTAAAGACCAGCCTTACCGATCAATCAGTCGCTAGCGCGATTGGGGTTATAGAGATATCTAATGACGTGAAATATGATGTACCTCAACCATTAAGTGCAGCACACCAAAAGATTTGCCCTAAATGCCGAAAAGGCCGAGTACTACCTAGGATTAGTAAACATGGGCCCTGGATGGTTTGCGAGCATACGAGCAAAGGATTTTGTGACTTCAAGAAAAATGGTCATGACAATTGAATTGAAAACTACTAAAAATACACAAAAAATTGTGAGCGCTTAATACAGTTATAGGGTTTTGAAGAGGCGCGACCTCTTCGTCTAATGTGCGTTTTGTCATCGCCGCTATACCTGATGAAAATCAACATCCTAAGCCAGAAATTTAATCATCGAAGCCGTCCCCTCTGACCGGCTCATTCTGCCCCGGCAAACTCATTCCGCTTGCCACTTTATAGATCGGATCTCTTGCATTGATTTGCTCTTGGGCCCAACTTATCCACCCACCTAGCTCTTCTTTATTTTTACGCCTTACAACCCTGTTGCTCTTGATCGCTTTAACAAACTCTCTAAGTACGGCTAATTCATTCCAGCGCTCTGCTGCATCCTTGAGCTGACCCCATTTCCAAGCTTCTACCTCCCGAGCCCATTTAATGTCGGCTAGGCGCTTGCGCTCTGCCTGCTCCCTTGCCTCACTAGCCTCTCGCTCCACCCTTGCTATCTTGGCATCAAATGAAAGCTCAGCGATAAGGTTTATCAATTTACCAAGTTGCTGCTCAACACTGGACTTTTCAGTGTCTTTAATAATCTTCCAGCTAAATATATCGTTGTGACGAATCCTTAGCTCAAGCCTTCCAGATGGGATGTAGTCAATATCCATCATGTAGGTATGAGTCTGCCCACCACTAGTCCAACTACTTTTTCTTTTCATTGGCTTGGGTGGCTTAGTGCTTACCTCATAGAACTCAATTGTCACTACATCATCATCCCTCTTAAATGCAGTAACTTCGGCATTTGAATATTTTCGATGGCCACCCAGCCTATAGCCGCGGGAGAGAAATTCGTTGATGAGCGTCTGAAGTATTCGCTTAACCCGCGGAACGCTATGTGGACCAATCTGGACGTCAAAGCCAGCTTTAGATTCTGACCTTCCAAATTTGGAATGGTTTTCCATCTGGAAGTCTTTGAAAGTCTTCTCGATCTCTTCATGGAATTTATTGCCCCTGTAAACCTCTATGACGGGAATAGGCTCAGCAGGCTTATTTAGCCTAGCCTCCATGATTGCTTTATCCCGAGTGCGGACATGTATCAGAGGATCGTGTTCGTTCCACCAAGGCTCTAATGGAGGCCTCTGTGCCGTTACCTTCCCATGCTCCAGCTTAGCCCAATAGCCCAATGGCGGCTTGGGTACACCGTACTGCTTGCACCACTTGCCAAGGGCCACATCCGAGAGTCCAATCCGCAGCGCAACCTTGGTGGCCGGCTCAGTCCACAGAAGTTCATAGATTTCACTGCGTGTGTATGATTCCCTTTCCATCGCCAACCCCTCCAGAATATGAAGACAATTTATCAAATTGTACGAATGAAATCTGGGGGTATTTTTGGGGGCGCTCTTTGAAATTCGTACCTTTTTGGTCGCGCGTAACCATATGATTTTTGGCTACAAAATGGCGTTTAGTTCGATCTCCGCCGACCCACCATTTTGAAGTAAATTGATCTGCTCAATAGTCAAACGCCACCTTGTTAGGTGGCGTTTTTCTGATGACTTAATTACTTTTCTTCCCGCATCAACGCTTCGGTGTTTTTCCGACCATCTTCACCGCTCTCAAGAAGTCAAAGTCCACACCCTTATCGGCTTGTGTAACCGTATCCAAGAAGAGCTTAAGATAGCCACGCTCTGCAGTAGGTTCAATCACTGGATTTTCTTGTGCGCGCTTTGCTAATTCTTCATCAGAGATTAATAAACTAATCTCACGATTTTTCACGCTCAAACGAATGCGGTCGCCATTGTGTACATGCGCTAGTGGACCACCTACCGCAGCCTCAGGCGTCACGTGCAACACAATCGTTCCAAATGCGGTGCCACTCATGCGTCCATCTGAAATTCGCACAATATCTTTTACGCCTGCACGCGCCAGCTTCATTGGAATCGGAATGTATCCTGCCTCAGGCATACCGGGGGCACCTTTGGGGCCAATGTTCTTGAGCACCAAAATATCATCGGCGGTCACATCTAAATCTGGGCTATCAATACGATTAGCCAGATCTTCACTATTTTCAAAGACGACTGCACGGCCTTCATGCTCCATTAATTGTTCATTGGCGGCGGATTGCTTAATGATTGCGCCACCGGGAGCTAAATTACCATGCAAGACAGCAATACTGCCGCGTGGATAAATAGGGTTATCAAACTTGCGAACAACATCTTGTTTAAAGCTTGGTGGAGCTGCATCAATCTCTTCACCCAAGGTGCGACCAGTTACGGTCATCGCATCCAGTTTTAGCAAAGGCTTGAGTTCACGCAATAAAGTAGTCATACCGCCAGCATCATGGAAATTTTCCATATAGTGATCGCCGGATGGCTTGAGGTCTACGAGCACAGGAGTCTCATCGCCCATCTTATCTAGGGCATCTAAATCAATCTCTAAGCCCATGCGTCCGGCAATAGCAGCCAAGTGAACAATGCCATTGGTTGACCCACCAATCGCCAATAGAACCCGCATAGCATTTTCAAAGGCATCAGCTGTGAGCACCTTGTCGATTGTTAAGCCATCTTTCGCCATTTGTACAGCTCGAGTGCCAGTCTCTTCTGCAACCCGAATGCGATCAGCAGTGACTGCTGGCGGAGTTGCCCCGCCCGTCACTGTCATACCCAATGCCTCAGAAATACAGGCCATAGTGCTAGCTGTACCCATGACTGAACAGGTTCCCACGCTAGCAAC
>CANBPJ010000129.1 GCA_947371415.1 Burkholderiaceae bacterium
GAAATCATACGGCTACTAGCCGAAGATAGGCTGAAGATCTTCTCAACCTGTAAGCATTGGCTTAGAACCATCCCTCAACTACCGCCAGATTCATTGAACCCAGAAGATGTGGATACCGATGCAGAAGACCATGCTTGGGATGCAACTAGGTATGGAGTAATGCGGTCTAGGAGAGTTGGTTTATAGATTTAATTAAATTGGGATTATTATTAAATTTAGTATATTTAATAAATCTCAAGGATAGTTAAACCATGTCAAGATGGACCAAAAGTTTTGATGGAAGCATGTCTCAAAGTTCATGGACTGATTTGAAGCTATCGGTAGCTAGTGCCTCGGTTGATGATGTCACAGTTTTAACCTCGGTTGAGGAGTTAGCGCGCCTAAAGAAGGTGATGGTTTACATCGAAGGTGTAGTGACATCACTGGAACCAGAGTTGGTCCCTTTGACGGTATGGGGAAATTTTAATAGCCAAGTAAATGAGTGTTTGCAACAACTTAAAAGCTATGAATCAACACGAAATATTGGTTCTTTAGAGGCCGCAAATTCTCACTTAGATAACCTTCTTTCCTATATTAGACCCTACATGGTCATTGATGGAAAGATTGGCCGCGCTTTACAGAATGCTGCGAAGGAATATTCTGAGGCGGTTAATCAATCTGTTGAAAAATTAAAGGTTGATACCGACCAAGTAATTCAAGATATTAATACCTCGCATCAGGAGGGAAAGCGCCTAGCAGACTCATTGAGAGATATCGAGGGAAGGGCGCAGGGACTTCAGGTTAATTTATTCGGTGTGGACGAGAATTCCGGGGGAATTGACGCAAGGATTAAGGAAATTGTTCAAGAGATTGAAAAAATTAATACGGAATTAGCTTCAACCTACCAGGAAATTATTGAGGGAAAAGAAGATTCGCCCTCCATCAAATCTCAGATTAAGACTGCAAAGGCTGAGGTAGAGGAGAGTAAAAACTCCATTATTCAAATGTTGGCTGGAGCAAAGGACACGCTTTCAACTCTCGGTGCATTTTATGAGAAAGTAGTTGGAAAGAAGAATTCGGAGACTGAAGAGTATGAGGGTGGATTAGAGGGTGAGCTTGAGGCTAGGGTGAACGCTCTATCGGATTTTGAAAAAATTCAGTCAGAAAAATATAAAGCTCTCAACAAACAAATCGAAGATTTACTTCCCGGCGCGACTAGCGCTGGTCTTGCTAGTGCTTATCAGGATATGAAGGTCTCCTTCAATAGGCCAATTAAAATTTATACAAATGGCTTTTATATATGTCTTGGGACATTAGTGCTGGGCTCGTTAGTATTTACTATATCAAGCATAGGCGGTGATACATTGGTGGCCTTCGTGGGTCTCGGTGACTGGGATGAGGTGTTAAGGAGGCTGATAAGCAAAGCTCCTTTTTATGGACCAGTACTCTGGTTAGCATACTTTTTTAGCAAAAGAAGAAGTGAGAGCCAAAGACTTCAACAAGAATATGCACATAAAGAAGCCCTGGCAAAATCCTACGATAGTTATAAAAAACAAATATTGGCTTTAGATGCTAGTGATGTTGAAATGCAAAAGGCATTTATTGCGAAAACTATTGACACAATTGCATATAACGCCTCTGCGACACTTGACTCTAAACATGGGGATAAGTTGCCAGCGCAGGAACTAATTGAAAAAGTAATTGATACTATGGCTAAGAAAAAGATTGCCGCAGCCACGATCCCAGAGTAGATTTGTTCAAATTAAATCCCGAACTGGCACATCCTGAATTTATAAAGAGGATGTGCCCCAAGATTCCCAGCCACTCCAACAAAAATGGACCGCCCGCATCACACATGCGCGCGCTCACTGGGCCACCTTCCATAAGCGCGTAAGGCATAACCGCAACACAGTAGCCGGCTTTAACTGGAATGCCGACCCCACCGGCAAAGACTTCTATAGCCTAAGAGCTAACCTCATACACGGCACCATCTCTGCAGTTCTACCTAACGTCTATGCCCGAAATCCGGAAATATCTACTACGCCAACCCACTCGGGCTCGGATATCAAACTTTTTTGTAAAACGCTAGAGAAAGTCACCAATAGAGCGCTAGAGCATGCCCAATTAAAGAATCGAGCCAAGTCCACTGTAAGGGCAGCGCTTACCTGTAGCTTCGGCATTCTGAAAGTGATGTATCAGCGGGACCCAAGCAAGGATTCATATATCCAGAGTCGTATTAATGATGCCCAAGAAAACCTCCTAGCTATAGAGGATCTAGCCCGAGACCTTCAGGAGGATGGCCAACGTCATCATCATGATGCTAAGAGGGCTGAGTTAGAGGAGCTTATCAAGTCACTACAGGAGCAGTCAGAAGTGCAATCTGCCGAAGGCTTAGTAATTGATAGGGTTCTTACTGAAAACCTCCTGATCGACCCATCCATCTGCGAGTTCTGGGACTACACCGATGCAGATTGGATCTGCCAAATCATTCCTATGAAGCGCGGCCAAGCAGAGGCGCTCTATAAAAAGAACTTAGCCAATGCCAAGATCTACCAACCAGGCCAGGGTGAACCATCCCACAAGAAAGCCAAACGTCTAGCCTCAATGCAAATGAATGCTGGTTCGGGCCTAGTGACCGATGATCAGCAAATCGCAGTACTAGAGATCTGGGATAGAGCTACTCAGCGTGTTTACACGATGGTAGAGGGTGCAACAGAATGGCTACGTGAACCCTATTCACCCCCAAGGGCAGGAGAGCGCTGGTACCCATTCTTCTTATTGCCCTACCAAGTGGTCGATGGTCAATTCATTGGCCCAAGCTTGGTCGATCTCACCGAGCGCTTACAAGGCGAACATAACGAAGCCAGAGATAGATTCAACCAACACCGAGATCTCTGTATTCCGGGATGGGTAGCCTCTGCCGATATCAACGAGAAGACCATCAAGAAGCACTCAGACTCACGCTTTGGTGAGATCACGATTGTCGATACTGAAGGCAAGCCTCTTAACCAAGTCATCATCCCCAGGGGTCACCCCAAAATCGATCCCATCGTCTACGACACCAGCGCAGTACGTTATGACTGGGAGCAAGTTACCGGCCTTCAAGATGCAGCGCGTTCCACGGTAGTCAGACCCAAGACAGCCACCGAAGCCAATATCTTGCAAAGAGCCCTATCGGGACGCGTATTTGAATTCAAAGACCAGATCGAAGATTGGTTGCAAGAGATTGCCCAATACAGCGCCCAGGTACTTTTGCAAGAGCTCACCAAAGAGCAAGTAGAGCGCTACATGGGGCCACCAAGTACTAAGACCACCATGGTCAATGGCGAACTAGTCATGACTACGGAGAAAACCTACGACTGGCCAGAATTCACTAAAGACCGAATCTTTGACATGGTGGATTTGCGCATTCGGGCGGGCACTACTGGCGCACCAGATGGCATAGAAGATAAAGAGAGCTGGCTCAAGGTTCTCCCCATGATTACGAATCTATCAATCCAAATGCAAAACCTGCAAGCCAGAGGAATGGACTACGAACATATCCGTAATCTCCTACAAGAGACTCTCTTGCGATATGACGATCGTATCGATTCAAATCTATTTATACCGAATGTAGAAAAACAGGCCGAGGGATACGTAGATATCAACAG
>CANBPJ010000130.1 GCA_947371415.1 Burkholderiaceae bacterium
GGAAAAAAAGGAGCAGCCGAAGCTGCCCCTTTGAACGAATTGCGCAATAGACCTGCGCTCAACATTTCTCCTTCGCTTACAGGGAGTAGTACATATCGAATTCGATCGGATGAGTTGTCATACGGAAACGTGTGACATCTTCCATCTTCAATGCGATATATGCGTCGAGCATAGAGTCTGTAAAGACACCGCCGCGAGTCAAGAACTCACGATCTTTGTTCAAGGCTTCTAATGCTTCTTCTAAGCTTGCACATACGGTTGGAATCTTTGCATCTTCTTCTGGTGGCAAGTCATACAGGTTCTTATCAGCAGCTTCACCTGGGTGAATCTTGTTCTGAACACCATCTAAACCAGCCATCATCAGTGCAGAGAAGCAGAGGTATGGGTTAGCCAATGGATCAGGGAAGCGAGTCTCAATACGACGACCTTTAGGGCTTGAAACGTGCGGAATACGAATCGAAGCGGAACGGTTACGTGCAGAGTAAGCCAATTTCACTGGAGCCTCAAAGCCTGGTACTAAACGCTTGTATGAGTTTGTGCCTGGATTGGTAATCGCATTCAATGCCTTGGCGTGCTTAATGATGCCGCCAATGTAGAACAATGCGAATTCTGACAAGCCTGCATAGCCGTTACCAGCAAACAAGTTCTCGCCGTTTTTCCAAATAGATTGGTGAACGTGCATACCGGAACCGTTATCACCAACGATTGGCTTAGGCATAAATGTTGCTGTTTTGCCATAAGCATGTGCAACGTTTTGAACGACATATTTCTGCCAAATAGTCCAGTCTGCACGCTCTACTAATGTGCTGAACTTGGTACCCAATTCGTTTTGGCCTTGGCCGGCAACTTCATGGTGATGAACTTCGACAGGAATGCCTAGTGACTCAAGAATCAAACACATTTCAGAACGCATGTCCTGGAATGTATCTACTGGAGCAACTGGGAAGTAGCCGCCTTTTTTACCTGGACGGTGACCAGTGTTACCACCTTCGATTTCAGCGGCTGAAGACCATGGAGCCTCTTCAGATTCTACTTTTACGAAGCAGCCCTGCATATCAGCACCCCAACGGACGCCGTCAAAAATAAAGAATTCTGGTTCTGGACCAAAATAAGCAGCATCGCCTAAGCCAGTACTTTTCAAATAAGACTCGGCACGCTTAGCAATCGAACGTGGGTCACGATCGTAACCTTTGCCATCGGATGGCTCGATCACATCACATGTGATCACCAACGTTGGCTCTTCATAGAATGGGTCGATGTAGCAAGCTGTAGGATCAGGCATCAACAACATGTCAGAAGCTTCAATCCCTTTCCAACCAGCAATGGATGAACCGTCAAACGCATGACCGTTCTCAAACTTATCTTCGTCAAAATGGGAAATAGGTACCGTTGTGTGCTGCTCTTTACCCTTTGTATCTACAAAGCGGAAATCAACGAAAGTACATTCTTTCTCTTTAACTAACTTCATCACATCAGCGACGGTCTTCGTCATGCAAATCTCCTCTATTAACTTAATTCGGAATACAAACTTAAGGTGTACACCCTTGTTCATTCCAGGCATCAAATATGCCCTTGGGATGTATCTAATTTACTGAAGCAAACAAACGGGAACGGTCATTATTGCACTATTTAAGTGCTGAAATACCCTATAAAAACCATAAAATTACTCATTTGCACCAAAAAAGTGCTAATTAGTAATTGGATATATCGTGAATTTCGTAACCCAAAGCTTCGGTGCCGGTACGAAGCGTAATCCAAGCGCTTTCGAGAAGATTAGCGTTACCCTTAATCCCTAACTCGATATGGCGTTCAGCGTAAACACCGCCCCTTGCAGCATCTCCAACAGATGGAAGGCTAAAGACCTTGACCCCAGGAAAAGTCGCCTCTATGCGCTCCATTAAGGGCGTTAAAGCAGATTCAATGCCTTTCGGAACAATAAAGCTCTGCTCCGCCCAGTTCTCACGATGAAATAAATCTTGGTAGTGAGTATCTAGACACCAGGCCATCATTGGCCCAGCCATCACTGGAAAGCCAGGAACGAAATAGTGTTCGCGAATACAAAAACCGGGAATCTGGTTATAGGGATTGGGGATGATCTCACTACCGATCGGGAACTCACCCATCTTAAAGCGGTGTTGATTCTCAGGAGTATTGAGATCTGCCTTGATAGGGTCGCCTTCTGCCATCGACTGAATACGACCTGCTATCAACTCTTGCGCAGTTGGATGCAGCTCCGTTTTAGTACCCAGCGCCATTGCAGCGCACTGCCTAGTGTGATCATCGGGAGTGGCGCCAATACCGCCAGTGCTAAAAACTACATCGCCACTAGCAAAGCTATCTTTGAGAGTTGCAGTAATCTGCTCGGGCTCATCAGCCACATACTTAGCCCAAGACAGACAAAGCCCACGCTCATTGAGGAGCTCAATCAATTTGCTCAGATGCTTATCTTGACGCCGCCCAGAAAGAATTTCATCGCCAATCACAATCAAACCAAAACGACGCGACTTGACTTCAGGCATATCAACAGCAAACTTCTTCAATGCCTCAACCATGGTACGGGAGCTCCATATCAATTACACGTGCCTCAATGTTTAGGGACTGATCCAATTCAACTCGGCGCAACTCTTTTAATGCATCAAGTAAGTAATGCGCGAACCACAGCGCGGCAAATACAAAGATTAAGGAATATATCCAGAGAGCTACAAAACTCACGATCGGAAATAACACCAAAGCCAAAGCAGAAGTCGCCCAAAAGAAAGTGGGTACAGCCCCGAGCATGCCAGAGGCAATTCCCATTGCCAGCAGTGGCCAACGATGTTGATGCAAGAGGGTATCGCGTTCTTGGGAGGTAGCATGCTGCGCAAGTACGTCATAAGACATCAAGCGCATGGTTAACCAGCCCCAGAGCAATGGTGGCAAGACCGCTACTAATGGAGGGATCCACCACACCGGCAAGGTCAACATCACTAGAGCCGAGCAGATTAATGCCGACCAAATCGTATAGATGAAGCTGCCAAATAGACCCCCACCCTTTTTCTTTTCAATATCTCTGTAGGCATGCTGGCGAGTAAGCATTTTTACAATCGCCGGCACCGTTGTAAAGGCAATGAAAACCAATAAGCTAATTGAAATTAGGGGAATCAGTAGCATCACAAAAAAAAGTGGCGCAATCCATGCTCTCGCATTTTCAAAGCCTGCCCAGATTAAGCCGTCCTGAATCCAACTAGTAAAAATAGAGGTCGTTAAAAAAATACTAAGGATCTCTAAGGCGGGCGTCCAAGTAAGCCAAATCAAGCAGCCCCACAAAACAGACACAATCAGAAATGGGCGGAAGCTCAACCACAGCATTTTTGGATGCATGGTGCCAACCAAAGCTAAGCCAAAAGACTTAAATACTTGTTGCATGCTATCCATAAATATTATTTACCCCTAGGAAGGATCTCGCGAATTGCGTGGACTAAACCTTGCCA
>CANBPJ010000131.1 GCA_947371415.1 Burkholderiaceae bacterium
ATGGCATGCATCTCGACTTTGGCTAACTCAGCCAAGATGTCAGGAGTTTGTTCTAGCTCCACCCAGTTATATTGAATGTTCTGGCGAGTCGTAAAGTGACCATAGCCACGGTCGTATTTATCTGCAATAAAGGCAAGGGCGCGCAATTGTTTGGCACTCAACAAACCATAAGGGATGGCAACGCGCAGCATATAGGCGTGGCGCTGATGGTAGAGGCCATTCTGCAGGCGAAGAGGACGGAACTCTTCTTCAGCTAGGGTGCCATTCAGGCGACGCTCAACCTGGTCTCGGAATTGGATAACCCGTTGATCTACAAGGGTTTGGTCAATGTGGTCATATTTATACATAGCCACACATTGTCTAGGGCTTAATCTATTACTACAAATACTTAAATATTGAATCTATATAACTAAAAAGATATATACAGCCGTAGAAATCAGATCTCCTCCTTGAGTTGGACCCCATGACCCTTGGCCTATATCAGGTAATTTCATTAGAAATTTATATGTAATAATATTTCTAATGAAATTAATGACCCAAAAAACATGACGGCGGCTCATCAAGTAAAGCCGGCTGTAAGCTCATCAAGCGTGCTGGGTAAGGCGGTGATTCGTGTCTCCGATAGGCTGCAGATTTCTCAAGCCTTGTTATCCAAGGTCTTGGGTCTTAGTCCCGCAACCATCACCCGCCTATATCAGGGTGTCTATGAATTGAAAGAGGGTACAAAGGAGTGGGATTTTTCACTTTTATTTGTGCGCCTATACCGATCGCTTGATTCCATTGTGAGTGATGACCAGATAGCGCAGCAATGGCTCAAGAGTGAAAACCTAGGTTTGCATGCAAAGCCCATCGCCTTAATACAGACAACGGAGGGATTGGTACGTGTCGTTCAATACTTGGACTCCTCACGCGGTATCGTCTGAAGCATTTCCTTGGCGGGAAAAAGTTTGGAGAATTGTTGAGGCTCAACATATAGCCTCAACCATGAAGCTGGTCGATGATCTGGAAGAGCAGCAGACTTTAGAGTCCTTGCTTGAGAGCAATAAACCTTTGCTAAGGCCGGGGACATCTAATCTAGACTACTTACTCTCAACCCCTTTTCGATACCATCCTAAGAGAGGGGGGTCACGATTTCGATCTGAAATTGATCCAGGAGTTTTTTATGGGGCAGAATCTATTCGAACCGCAGGCGCAGAATTAGCTTATTGGCGATGGCGATTTTTAAAAGATGCCGTGGATTTAAGTTTCTTGAGTCCAGTTGCCCATACCGTGTTTTCCTGTGAGCCCTCTTGTCAGGCGATTGACCTGAGGCGACTACCTTTCGCTAGGAATGTTGCACTCTGGTCTGACTCGAGCCAGTATCTTGATACTCAAAATATTGGCCGTATGGCCCGAAAATCGAATGTACAGGGGATTATTTATGCATCTGTTAGAGATGAAACTCCAGCTTGGTGTATTGCCATTCTGGACCCTGATGTTTTTATAGGCATCAAGCCAAAAATTGATGGGCAAGCTTGGTTTCTGTCGGCTGGCCAAAACTCAGCGCAATTAAGAAGCCAAACTGAATCACATTCTTATTACTTTTCGTGAAGAGCTTTTTAATTACAAGATTTCAAGAAAGTTTAAAAGTATTAAAGGGGTTGCAAGATGTACTTTGCTTGAGGCCTTGCATGGAGACAGGGCTGGGCAATACAGTATTCGCATTAATAGCCAGTGGCGAGTCTGTTTTGTTTGGAGGGCTGATGGCGTTTACGCAGTAGAGATTGTGGATTACCACTAAAAGATGATGATGAAAAAATTACTTGATGAAATTCACCCAGGAGAAATCCTTCTAGAGGATTTTATGAAGCCTATGGGGATTACTGCTCGTCAGCTCTCAGCAGATATTGATGTCTCGCCGAGTCGCATTAGCGATATTGTTCATGGTAATCGTCCTATTACTGCCGATACCGCATTGCGATTGGGATTATTTTTTGCCATGGAGCCAAGATTTTGGCTCAATTTGCAATCTGAGTACGATATGAGGATAGCCAAGAGAGATCTTCAAGGTCAGATTAAATCAAGAATCCGAGTATTTCAGATGGCGGCGTAGGCTACGCTATCAATCGCAATTGATCTTTGGCATCTTGCTTTAGTTTTGAGGTCTGATAGTTTATTTGGGGGCTTAGAGGTAGAGCACAGAAGAAGGGTATATTGATGCTAGCAGTTATAAAAAATATATCGGAGACAAAATGAAAAAACTACTCATAGCTAGCGCTGTCATTGGAGTGTTGGCTACCCCGTCTTTTGTTAGTGCGCAATCTAGCAAATCCCCATTACCACCCGCGTCAGGTCAGGGCTTTACGCAGGAAGGCCTCAAGCGAATCGATGCCTTCTTTGCAGACCAGATTGCCGGCAATCAAATGCCTGGCGCTGTTTTAGCAGTTTCCAAGAATGGCAAACTCAGTATTTATAAGCCCTATGGATATTTAGATAAGAATGCCCAAAAGCCAATGACAACCGATGCCATCTTTAACTTGGCATCGATGACCAAGGTGATGGCAACGGTAGGCGCCTTAACTTTTTATGAAGAAGGTAAGTTGCCTCTGAATGCACCAATTTCCGATTGGTTGCCCCAGTTTAAGAATATGAAAGTCGGTCAGGTAGATGCTGATGGCAAGCTCACCACTAGCCCTGCAAAAAATCCTATCACTGTGCAAGACTTAATGCGTCATACCAATGGTCTTACTTATGGTGGTCGTGGTGCCACACCTATTCACCAGTTCTATCCTGCAGGTTCAGCTCCAGCTGCAATCAATCTGTCTACCGAAGAATTCATTGATAAGTTGGCTGCTGCACCATTGCTGTATGAGCCAGGTACCGCTTGGGATTATGGCTTTGGCATAGATGTGTTGGGCATCATTGAAGAGAAGATCTCCGGCAAGTCTCTTGGCGGTGTTCTGCAAGAGCGTGTTTGGAGCAAAGTGGGGATGTCAAATACGACCTTTCAGTTAGCTGAACAAGATCGTCCACGTTGAGCTCAGCCATTACCGCGGGATCCTCTAACAGGAAAGCCACAAAAGGTAGACATTCACACTAAGCAAGTGAAGTTTGATTGTGGCGGTTCGTGCGCCTACTCAACAGCCGGGGATTATTTGCGTTTTGGTCAAATGCTTCTCAATGGCGGCAGCATTGATGGCAAGCGTGTCTTGGGCCCACAAACCGTGGCATTCATGACGGCTAATCACTTAAATAAAGATATTAAAAATAATGTGAGCGGCACTGAGCCTGCCCGCGTTGGTTATGGATTTGGATTGAGTGTTGCTGTGAGAACAGAGCG
>CANBPJ010000132.1 GCA_947371415.1 Burkholderiaceae bacterium
TTATATGTCGAAAATACGTACGCCCAAGAGAATCTTAAACAAGAGGCACTCAAGCGCGGGGTTGACCCGGCTCGACTCATCTTTGGTGGCAGGCTGTCTGTAGCGGATTATTTGGCGAGGTACAGGATTGCGGATTTATTTTTAGATACCTTTCCATATAACGCTGGAACAACAGCAAGTGATGCATTGTGGGTAGGGGTTCCTGTGCTGACTAGACAGGGGGACACTTTTGCAAGTCGTGTAGCTAGTAGTCTTTTGAAAGCAGTTGGACTTTCAGGGCTCATTACCAAAACGGTGGATGAGTATGAATTACTGGCATGCAAGCTGGCAGAAAATCCCGAACTACTTCGTGAAATCAAGCTTAAGCTTGAAGCCAATAAGCCAACAACCCCACTTTTCAATACAAGAGAGGTTGCGGCGAATCTAGAAAGCTTGTTCTTGAAGGCGCATCAGCGATATATTGCTGGGCAGTCTATTGATCATATTCATAGCGATTGAATTTTGAGGCTGTGAATTAGATGGCTGGAACTGCTTATTTTTTTAAGTTATCGCGGATTTCTCTGAGAAGCATAATATCTTCTGGCGTTGGTGGAGCGGGCGGAGCATCCATCAGCCGGACTTTATTAACGATCTTCACCATCTGAAAAATCACAAATGCCAGCAAAATGAAGTTAATGGAGATGGTGATGAAATTGCCATAGGCAAAAATAGGCACTCCAGCTTTCTTAAGGGCGTCAAAAGTACGTGGAACGCCCTCGGGAATCTTGCCCAGCACAATGAAGAGATTGGTGAAGTCAATATGACCCCCCAAAAGGGTCGAAATGACGGGCATGACGATGTCATTTACGAGGGAATCAACAATCTTCCCAAATGCCCCGCCAATAATCACACCAACTGCTAAATCAATGACATTACCCTTGACCGCGAAGTCACGAAATTCCTTTAAAACAGTCATAAATCCCCTCCTTTTGTCTTAGATTGAGATTAACTCAAGATTAACCCCATAACTTACTTGCATACCCTACTTTTTACTTTAAAATCTCACCTTTAAGCAATTTCCACCTATAAACGCTCTTCCAAGGAATTTTGTAAATGAGTGACAAGCCCTGTATGGACAAGGATCGCCGCAATTGGTTGATCGCTACTTCAGCGGTTGGCGGCGTTGGTGCAGCCGCAGCCCTTTATCCTTTTGTCGATAGTTTTGAGCCTTCTGAGCGCGCTAAGGCCGCAGGAGCTGCTGTTGAGATTGATATTACTGGCATGCAGCCAGACGAGATGAGAATGGTTGAGTGGCGCGGCAAGCCTGTCTGGGTTGTACGTCGCACTCCTGAGCAGGTTGCCGAACTATCTAAGATTGACTCAGAGCTCGCAGACCCTGATTCTTTAAGGGATCCAGCTCAATTTACCCCTCCATATGCTCAAAACCAATGGCGCTCGATTAAGCCTGAATACTTGGTTGTTGTGGGTATTTGCACGCATTTGGGTTGCTCTCCTACGCCTAAGTTTGAGTCAGGTGCTCAGCCATCTTTGCCTAATACCTGGCCAGGCGGCTTCCTCTGCCCATGCCATGGCTCTACTTTTGATATGGCCGGCCGTGTATTTAAGAATAAACCAGCCCCAGACAACCTTGAAGTACCGCCACATATGTATTTGAGCGATACCAAGATTCTGGTTGGCGATGATAAGAAGGCCTAAGGAGAGATAAATGGCATTTCACGAAAAAGAAGTCCCAGCAGATGCTCCTGTAGCCCAGAAGTTAATGGCATGGGTTGATTCACGTTTACCAGTTACAGAAGCCTTTAAAAGGCATATGAGCGAGTATTACGCTCCTAAAAACCTTAACTTTTTCTACATCTTTGGCGCTTTAGCCATTGTTGTCTTGGCTATTCAGATTATTACCGGCATCTTTTTGGTAATGAACTACAAGCCAGATGCTGCTAAGGCATTCGAATCTGTTGAGTACATCATGCGTGAAGTACCTTGGGGCTGGTTGATTCGCTATATGCACTCCACTGGCGCCTCGATGTTCTTCGTGGTGGTTTACATGCATATGTTCCGTGGTTTGATCTACGGCTCCTATCGTAAGCCACGTGAGCTCATTTGGATCTTTGGTTGCGCGATCTTCTTGTGCTTGATGGGCGAGGCTTTCTTTGGTTACCTGCTCCCATGGGGTCAAATGTCCTATTGGGGCGCTCAGGTTATTGTGAACTTGTTCTCTGCAATCCCATTGATTGGCCCAGACCTCTCCTTGTGGTTGCGTGGTGACTATGTTGTTGGTGACGCCACATTGAATCGCTTTTTTGCATTCCACGTGATTGCTATTCCACTCGTCTTGATCGGTTTGGTGGCTGCACACATTCTTGCCTTGCATGAAGTGGGCTCAAACAATCCTGATGGCGTAGAGATTAAAGATACGCTTGATGCCAATGGCCATCCAGTTGACGGTATTCCATTCCATCCTTACTACAGCGTCCACGACGTAATGTATCTTGGTGGATTCCTGATGGTGTTTGCTTGCGTCGTATTCTTTGCTCCAGAAATGGGCGGATACTTCTTAGAGGCCAATAACTTCATTCCTGCAAATCCATTTGTAACGCCAACGCACATCGCACCGGTTTGGTATTTCACGCCGTTTTATTCGATGTTGCGTGCTACCACGTCCAACTTCCTGTTGCCGTTGTGGATTTTCTTGGCAGTGATCCTGGGTATGTTTGCCCTAAAATCTAAGGATCTCAAGGTGAAGGGCGCGTGTGCGGCTATTGCCCTAGTTTTGGCAGCGGGCTTCTACGCATTTGATGCGAAGTTCTGGGGTGTGGTGATCATGGGCGGTTCTGTGGTGATCATGTTCTTCTTGCCTTGGCTGGATCACTCTCCAGTGAAATCTATTCGCTATCGTCCGCAGTTCCATAAATATATTTATGGCGTGTTTGTGGTGAGCTTTGTGATTTTGGGTTACCTGGGTATCGAACCACCATCACCAGTATTTGAAAAGATTTCTCAGATTTGCACTATTTATTATCTGGGCTTCTTCTTGGCAATGCCGTTTTGGAGCAAGCTTGGCACGTTCAAGCCAGTTCCAACACGCGTTACTTTTAAGTCCCATTAATTCACGCCTGAGATATCAGCAAAGAGAAATTAGGAACTAGTATGAAACGAATTCTGCAAACTTTGATGGGCGTCTGCCAA
>CANBPJ010000133.1 GCA_947371415.1 Burkholderiaceae bacterium
TGCATGAGGATTTAGAGCGTCGCTGGTCATTTACGGCGGATGCTATGAGCGGTAACCAGGTAACGGCTGCACCTAACGTAGGTCAACCTGGAAGCAATTATCGTAGCTATTCGCAGGCAGAGGCGGCATATCGGTTAGGTGATCCTGCAATCGATAATGGAAAAACACTATCTGCTTACACGCGTATTTTTGCAGGTGGTGGGCTTAATAATTCTGCCCTTCCAATATATGCGCCAATGATTGCGGGTGGTTTGCGATGGAAGCCTTTATCTGACTATGTTATTAATTTGGCTGTTGAGGAGCAAACCCCCCTGGATCGTGGTCAATACACCCAAACCTCAATGATGTTGAGGGCGAGCGGCTCATTTTTCAATTCAGGGAAGTACAGTGACGACTGGCACCCCAGTGGCCCTGGATGGGTTGCACAAAACCTATATTTAGATGCGGCGCACTACCTTTCTACCTCGCTTACTTCTTTGGTGTCGGATTATCGCGCTAGTTATCACCATAAAATTGCAGAAGGGCAGACTATTGAGCCCTATGCTCACATGCAATGGAGTAGCTTAAACCAGGCCAATGGAGTGGATGAGCGGGTGGGTGTTGGCGCTCGCTGGAACATCTGGCAAGGACAAACTAAATACAATGCCTATCCCACTAAAATACTGGTCGGACTAGAATATCAATATGCTTTCAAGACCTATCTAAATGATAAGAGTGCAATCTTGTTAAGCTTAGGAGGGCGATGGTAATGCGGATTCTTCTGATAATTATATTTTGTGTTTTGCCGAGCTTTGCTTCAGCAAGTGATATGAAGGCAATTTTTTTTCAGCCCCGGGAATCTGATATCGCTATTCCTGCGGAAAATTGGCCCACCATTTTTTCTCTCGCAAAGAAAAAAGGATTTAATACTGTCGTGATTCAGTGGACCGGTTTTGGGGATGCCTTTTCGTCACCCAAAAACCAAGCGTGGTTAAGAGACCGCATGCTTGAGGTCTCTCAAGCTGAGTTAAAACTGATAGTCGGCCTAGGAAGTAGTCCAGATATCTTTACGAGACTGAAGCAGCCACCCTCTATCGTGGGAAGTTATTTTAGAAAAATGAATGAGACTAATTTAGTGTTGGCTCAACATTGGGTAATGACGCTACCAAAGGATGCAATATCGGCTTGGTATCTCCCGCTAGAGATAGATGATCGACAGTGGAGGGAGTTGCCTGCGAGAGCAGAGCTCATTAAGTACCTGAAGCGTCAAGTCCTTGATCTAAATAGGGTGTCACCTTTACCAGTGTACGCTTCGAGTTTTTTTGTAGGCAATATGACCCCTGAACGATATGCTGCGATGCTAGAAAGCATAGAAGCTCAATCTAAGGTGCGCTTTTGGATTCAGGATGGCGCCGGAACAAATAAGCTAATGACCTCAGAGCGTGATTCATATATAGGCGCCATTACTAATTGTGAAGCCTACGCTGTTTCGGGCATGATCTATGAATTGTTTAAACAAACTCAAGTGGATAGTGATTTTGCAGCAAAGCCTCTGAGCCCTTTAGAGATGAGTAAGGCATTGCAGCAAAGAGGCCCGTGCCAAGGCGATAGCTTGTTTTTTGCCCTGAATTATTTAATTGACTTCAGCAACCCAAAATAATACAAATCCGAGTTGTCTATTGAACTGGCTATCGCGAATTTCATTTTCGCTCCCTTGAGAGGCGGGTGTCTAATGACTGAAAATGAAGTGACTAATCTATTAAATCGATAGCATGACCCTTGCCCCGATTGAAGCTAAAAAAGGGTCCGTTACCGCTTGAGGTGATAACGAATGATTTGAAAACTGACTGTAGCTATGGAGCGGGAGTAATCTAGTTCAGCCTCTTTAAGGCCTCTAGGTACTTCTCAGGGCTCAGCGCCTGACCCTCACGCTGCGCCTCCCACATGACTTGTCCCAAGCATTCCATCATGGCGTGCTGAGCTTGGTGTTCGGAGCCTAGTTTCTTAGCAAGCTTTTCTGCGATCGCTTTAATACCTGCCGGTTGATCGATCGAGATTTGCTCGCTGATCGATAAATGCATGGAGAGATGCAGGAAGGGATTGGTCTCGCCTCGCTCTGGTGTGTAGTCTTGTGCAACTGCGCACTCTGGGTCTGCTAAGAGGGGGTGGTATTCAGGATGTTGCACCATCCAATCGCTAGCAAGTATTTCCATTGGCGTCAGAATATGATCTTCGGCCTTCTTCTTCCAGGTGTCACAGAAAAAACGACGTACTTCTTCGCGGGTGGGGTTAAATATTGCCACGAACTTTTCCTTTGCCAGTTTTTTGTTTGAATCCACACAGTGGTTCAACAATGCATTGCTCGCAATCGGGGTTGCGCGCTTTGCAGGTGTATCTGCCATGCAGTATTAGCCAGTGATGAGCATCTTGTAAAAACTCTTTTGGTACACGCTTCAGAAGTTGCTCTTCCACCTTCACAACATCTTTACCGGGGGCGAGGCCAGTGCGGTTAGATACCCTAAAGATGTGGGTGTCTACAGCCATAGTAGCTTGCCCAAAAGCGGTATTCAGAATCACGTTGGCGGTTTTTCTGCCAACACCTGGGAGCGCCTCTAGATCTTCCCTGTTCTGAGGAACTTCGCCACCATGCTTGTCCAATAGAAGTCGGCAAGTCTCTTGGATGTGCCTGCCTTTAGAGTTGAATAAACCAATATGCTGAATGTAAGGCTTAACGCCTTCCTCACCCAGATCAAGCAGTGCTTGAGGCGTATTAGCAATCTGAAAGAGTTTTTTCGTGCCCTTATTTACGGAAATATCTGTGGCTTGTGCTGATAGCAATACAGCAATCAGCAACTCAAATGGCGAGCTGTATTCCAGCTCAGTTTCTGGATGGGGATTATTTTCCCTGAGTAGTTCAAAGAAAGCCTGGCGCTTTTCAAGATTCATCATTTCTTTTGCTGGGCCCTGGCAATCGCGGCGGCAATGATGGCGCGCTTTCTTTCTTGTTCTTTTTTAGCGTCTTCTGATTCTGGGTTTTCAGCGTTGACCACAACTAATTTAGCGGCAGCTTTCTTGGCTAGACGCTCATCGTTGTCGCGTTGCTCACGATC
>CANBPJ010000134.1 GCA_947371415.1 Burkholderiaceae bacterium
AAGAAACTAAACAACGTTATGTCACGCTACGACGCGGATGACACTTACTGCTACCCAGGTACAGACGTACTTCGAAACAAAGCAGAAATAACTAACGCAGAAGATTTAGACACCTACGAAGGTGAGCTATCTACTTTGCGATCAATTGAAATTCTAGAAAACCCCATAGTAGGTCAATTTGACCTTGCTCATCTTCAGCACATTCATTTGGCACTCTTTCAAGATGTATATGACTGGGCCGGGAAGATTCGCACAGTAGACATTAGCCGTGGCAATAGTCGTTTTGCTAATGTGCGCTTTATTGAATCTGCGGCAAACGACATCTTTAACAAACTAGCTCGTGAAAACTGGCTCAAAGGGTTGGATACCAATGCCCTATCCAAAAGATTGGCGCATTACCTTTCAGAGATCAATGCCCTTCATCCTTTTAGAGAGGGGAATGGTCGCGTACAACGCATATTTATCTCCCAACTTAGTGAATCAGCCGGCTATCAACTCGACTACTCCGACCTGGAGCAGGAACAAATTTATCAAGCAATGGAGCTAGCCTTTAATGGCGATGAATCCATTCTTGCCGATCTCATTTTGGAGCGCCTGGAGAAAAGCTAAGTGGCTTGAGCAATTTACCACCCTGTCTGAGCCAATCAGGCCTCTTTAAGCCCGTTGGTCGCGAGTTCGAATCTCACCCGACCCACCAGTATCAAGAAACCCTCACTAGCAATAGTGAGGGTTTTGTCTTTATAGGCTGGTGAAATGTGGTGACTGTTTAGAACAATGCGAAGCTTAATGGGCGTTTATAGTGGGGGATGTTCTACGCTGCGTAACCATTAGCATCTCGAAACGCGACAGTTGTCGGGTTAACCGACATTTCGTATGTGGATAGCTGGCAGGCAGCTAGCGACCCAAAGCAGTCCCACCAAAGAAAAACCACCCGAAGGTGGTTTGAGCATCTCTTGGTTACCTGGGGCGGCATCGACCAGGACCTAAGATTCTTTGCAAGTATTAATTTAACTTGCGGCTTTAAACTTCAAAGCTATCAACGTCGTCTATTTGGGGCGCCAGCAAAAGATTGCCTATTCTCAATATGTCTAAATGTAATACGGCCTTTGCTCAAGTCGTAGGGAGAAACCTCTACAGAAACCTTATCTCCAGCCAATATTCGAATGTGGTTTTTTTTCATTCTTCCAGCTGTGTAGGCGATAAGCTTATGACCATTGTCTAAAGTAATCCGATAACGTGAATCCGGCAGAATTTCATCAACAAGACCTTCCATTTCAAGCAACTCTTCTTTTGCCATTTAACATCCTTAATAAAAATAAAAAGCCCAGTCATGCTGGGCTTTGGACCAGGCAGATAAATTCCGCCTGGAATTTGCTTCTGATTTAAGCAGGTTGAATATTGGATGCTAACTTGCCTTTGGGGCCTGTAGTAATATCAAAAGTCACCTTTTGACCCTCAGCCAATGACTTAAATCCATTGCTGTTAATTGCTGAAAAATGGGCAAATAAATCTTCGCCACCGAGATCAGGGGTAATAAAGCCGAAGCCTTTAGCGTCGTTAAACCATTTCACAATTCCGTTTGCCATATCTGACTATTCCTTAAAAAAATATAAAAAGGGCTATGCCCCAAATTGGGCGAAAGTCAAGAATGGCGGGGGAGATGCTAAAAAGAACTATCGCAGAACTGCGGTATTAATTACTAGTACAACAACACTATTAGCTTGAAAATCGCTAGGACCATTTTACTCTACTTTGGTCATAAAAGGCTGCTTACCAACAAACCACCTTTATAACAGCCATAGTTACAGGTAAAAGTGCTTTGGTAATACTGCGCTAGGTTCATAGAGTCAAAAATAAATAAGTAGCAAAAATGTCCCGCTCTAGCTCGGGACTATCGTTTTAAACGACAAGGGGGCTGCGGCCTCCTGTAATGACACTGTCAGAACCAATAAAACCTCGTTAAGCCATTGGTCGCGATTTGGAATACGACCGACCCAGCAAAAATAAAGCCCCTGAATGCACATTCAAGGGCTTTTTCTTTTGTAGAAGCGAAGAATTTAGAGCAACAGACTTCATACCTGTTAGCCGGTGATGTATGTATCTACCCCACTCCTTTGGTTAATTCGACCTACGATTTTTCAGATTAAGAATGGTGACTGAATAAGTCTGTACGGTAACCAACATAAATGAATGCTCAGAACGCTCCCCGGGGCATTGATTGCCTAATGATTCCGCACCCAATAAGTCAACACTGCTAATAAATCTCTAAGGGATAACCCAACAATGAGGATTTATGCGAAGGATTTCAGGGTAAGCTTTGAGCCATTAAAAATATAACTAAGGAGATAGAATGAAGTATCTTTTTGCGTGTGCCCTATTTATGTTGTTAGGGACTCCAGCATTGGCTCTTGATGTTTTAATTTCTGGAGGGTTTCAGGGGCCCTACAATCAAATGCTGCCCGCCTTTGAAAAGATGACTGGCATTCAAGTCAGCACTAAGTCCGGGGCATCTCAGGGCACTGGACCAAAGACCATCAAAGCACAGCTTGCTGCAGGCACTAGTGCAGACGTAGTCATATTGTCGCGAGAGGGCCTAACCGAGCTGATTGCTCAGAATAGAATTCTTCCAAACTCCGACGTTGACTTAGCTCAAGCCCCCCTCGGACTTGCAGTACCGGCTGGAACCTCCAAGCCCAACATCTCCAACACCAAAGCCTTTACAAATACATTAATTGCCGCCAAAAAAATTGTTGTTCCCGGTAGCACCAGTGGCATTTACTTAAACAATGAGCTATTTCCACGTCTTGGTATTAGCAATCAAATTTCCGTCCAGGTAACTGAACGAGGCTCCCAAGCTACAACGCTCTTGGCTGCAAGAGAAGCCAATATTGCCATTCAGCCTAGCAGTGAATTAGTCAATATTCCCGGCATTGATTATGTGGGGCCTATACCTAGCGACCTTCAACTGATTCAAACCTTTGCCGCAGCAATCGTCCTGAATTCATCGAATGCTGAATCTGCTAAAAAGCTGATCGAATACCTCAGCTCAAAAGATGC
>CANBPJ010000135.1 GCA_947371415.1 Burkholderiaceae bacterium
AGGAGACAGGTTTGCGCGGTTTTCCCAGGCTTGTTCGATGATGCTTTGTGGTGATTGGCTCATGCTTTTCAGTTAACTATCAGATTGTTAAGGGGTTTTGCCCCTGGAAGTAGATTAATCATTATATCGGTGGGGCAAAAACCCGTGTGGGGAGCCTTAAGCTTGCTATCATCTTCCCACTTTAGTAATAATTTTTACCCCTTATTTGAACCCCTTTTTTCCCTGCAAAGTACGCCGTGCAACTGAAATCCATCAAACTTTCCGGCTTTAAGTCATTCGTCGATCCAACCCATTTTGAAATGCCAGGTCAATTGATCGGTGTTGTGGGCCCTAACGGTTGCGGAAAGTCGAACATTATTGACGCTGTACGCTGGGTTTTAGGTGAATCTCGCGCCAGTGAATTACGTGGCGAATCCATGCAAGACGTTATTTTTAATGGTTCTGGACTACGCAAGCCTTCTGGCCGCGCCAGTGTGGAACTCATTTTTGATAATTCAGATGGTCGCGCTCAAGGGCAGTGGAGTGCATTTACAGAGTTGGGTGTTAAGCGTGTGTTAACGCGTGATGGCAATTCTAGTTACTACGTCAACAATCAAGTCGTTCGTCGTAAAGATATTCAAGATATTTTCTTGGGCACCGGTATGGGGCCAAGAGGCTACGCCATCATCGGGCAGGGCACGATCAACCGAATCTTGGAAGCGAAGCCAGAAGAGTTGCGCGTTTTCCTTGAAGAGGCTGCGGGTGTTTCTAAATACAAAGAGCGTCGCAAAGAAACTGCTTCACGTCTTGAAGACACTAAAGAGAACTTGGTTCGTGTAGAAGATATTCTGCGTGAGCTCGATCAACAGTTAACCCGCTTAGAGAAGCAGGCCACTGTAGCTGAGCGTCATGCTGAGCTGTCTACTGAGATGAAGTCTCAGCAACAGTTGCTCTGGTTTGTACGTCAGACCGAGGCTGGTAAAGAGCAAGAGCGCCACGCTAATGGCATTCGTGATACTCAAGTGAGTTTAGAAGAGCAGACTGCAAAAATGCGTCATGCAGAAACTGAACTTGAGACGATGCGCACTGAACAGTACGCATTGCAGGACAAGGTCTCTCAAGCTCAAGGCGATTTGTATCAAACCAACGCTGATGTGAGTCAAGTAGAGTCACAGATTCGATACGTACAAGAAGCGCGTCAGCGTCTACAACAGCAATCACAAGATTTATTGGCGCAGTTGCAGCGCTGGACTGTTCAAGAGACGGATGCCGCACAGGCGCAGCGCACTGCTGAGCAAGAGCTGAGCTTAGCTGCAGAAAAAGAACAAACATTAATAACTGATTTGTCTGGCTTACAAGAGCAAATGCCAGGTCGCGAAGAGGCCTACCAAGTTCATGCTCGCGAACTCAATGATGCCCGTGAGAACTTAGCGACGATTGATCAGCGCTTGGCCAGTTTGGGTGAGCGCGTTAAAGCAATCTTGTCGCAAGTTGAAGAGCTTAAAGGGCGCGATACTCGTCTTGAAGCTGAGCTCGCAGGTATGCGCAGACCCGATGCCGAAGCGTTGCAAACGGCGGTTGATCGTCATGCCATGGCACAACGCAAAGTAGATGAAGCGAGACAAAAAGCAGGCGAGGCGCAACAACGCGTCCCGGCTGCTGATGAAGCACGAAATACTGCCCAACAACAGATTCAAGCTGCTAACCAAGAATTGGCTCAAACCGAAGCAAAACTCACTGCATTAACTGCTTTGCAAGCCAGCGTTCAGGCTCAGGGCAAGATTGGCCCATGGTTAGAAAGCAAGGGCTTGAAGGAAAGCAAGCGTTTATGGCAGGAGCTCAAAGTAGAGAGTGGTTGGGAAGCCGCTTTGGAGTCTGTATTACGTGAACGTTTGGCCGCTGTTACAGCCAAGAGTGTTCAAGAAACTTTAGCTTTAGCAAATGACGCACCCCCAAGTCGTTTAGCGATTTTGTTAACAGAAGATATTGCTCCTGCCCACACAGCTGTGCCAGCCGATTTCATCCCCTTGTTGACTCGCGTTCAAAGTGCGGGTGCACCACGTGTGGCTGCCGTATTACAAGAGTGGTTGGACAACATCTACATTGCTAATAGCCTTGAAGATGCCTTGCATCGTCGTGAGAAATTACCCGCAGGCGGCGCTTTTGTTACTCAACAAGGCCATTTAGTCAGCCGTGTCGGTGTGCAGTTATATGCAGCAGATTCAGAGCAGGCTGGTATGTTGGCACGCGCTCAAGAGATGGAAGGTCTCGAGAAGCAATTGCGTGCACAGAAACTCATTCAGAGTGAATTACAGAGTGAGTTAGATCAATGCGTCGCAAACTACCAAGCTGCTCACCAGGTTGCTGAGCAAACTCGCATTTATGCTGAGCAAGCAGTACAAGAAGTGCACGGTTTTGAAGTAGAGAGAATGCAACTCACTCAAGCTGAAGAAAAGTACAGCCAGCGCGCCGAACAAATTCAGGGGGAGTTAAGTGAGTTGCGCCAGCAAATGGAGCAATTGACGCAAACTCAAGAGCAATCAGCTGAAGAGCTGGCTCAGTCAGAAGAATCCAAGCAAGGCTTGCAAGAGAATTTAGCGATTGCCCAGGAAAAACTGGAGCTAGCCACCCAGGAGCGCGATCGTCTCCGTGAAGCCTTACGCTCATCTGAGATGTCTGCCCAAGAAGCGGCATTTGCAACCCGTTCTTTACAACAGCGTATCTCTGACTTGCAACGCGACCAAAGTACTGCGCGCGTACAGATCATGGAGATTCAGGATAAGCAGGCCACTTCCGAGCAAGAGCTTGAAACTCTTAGCGATGATGAGGCGCAAGATAAATTACAAGGGTTGTTGCTGGCTCGCAGTGCTCGCGAAGCAGCATTGGCAAATGCCCGCACTGAACAAGATGCCCTGTTACATCAATTGCGTGAAGCAGATGAAGTGCGGATGCAAATCGAGCGCAGTCTTCAGCCAATGCGGGACAAGGTAGTTGATTTGCAGTTACGTGAACAAGCGGCCCGTTTGAACTTTGAACAGTTTGCAACTTTGTTGTCAGACGCTGAGGCGGACTTAACTGCTCTGGAAGCAAACTTTAGCCCAGACCTCAAGGTTGGCGCTTTGCAAAGCGAAGTGACTCGCCTCGGTAATGAGATTCAGTCTTTAGGTCCAGTCAATATGGCCGCTCTCGATGAGCTTTCAAGCTCCCGTGAACGTAAACAATTCTTAGATGCCCAATCAGCTGACTTGAATGAAGCCATGCAAACCCTGACAGACGCGATTGCTAAGATTGATGCGGAAACCCGCGATCTCTTGCAAGGTACTTTTGATCAAGTAAATACCCATTTCGGAAAGCTATTCCCTGAGCTCTTTGGCGGTGGTCATGCTGAATTGGTGATGACTGGTGAAGAGATCTTGGATGCCGGAGTGCAAGTGATGGCTCAGCCCCCAGGCAAAAAGAACAGCTCTATTTACTTGCTTTCTGGCGGTGAAAAGGCCTTAACTGCCATTGCTCTGGTTTTCTCCCTCTTCCTCCTGAACCCAGCACCGTTCTGCTTGCTCGATGAGGTCGATGCGCCACTAGACGATGCAAATACCTTGCGCTATGCGCAGATGGTTGCCAAAATGTCTAATAAGACGCAGTTTGTGTTCATCTCACATAACAAGATCACTATGGAAATCGCTCATCAATTGATTGGTGTCACCATGCAAGAGCAGGGTGTATCTCGTATTGTGGCGGTGGATATTTCTTCTGCAGTATCTATGGTGGAGGCAGCTTAAGTGGATCTAGAGCAAATCATGACAGCATTGGGTTTGTCTGACTTGCAGTTCGCTTTGGCTGTAATTGGCCTGCTGATTTTGATATCAGTAGCCATCATTAACTTCAAATACGCTCGCGCTCGCCGTAAGGCCAGAGCAGCTGGCGAATATTCTGCAGATGATCGTTTTGCAAAAGAACCCTCTTTTGGCCAAGGCTTTGCGGATACTGAAGATCGATCTGAGTCTTCTCTTGGTGATGCCAATTTTTCTGCACCAGCGATCCCACAAAGTTTCTCTATTGATCCAAGAATTGATTGCGTCATTACACTTCGATTTGACGAGGGGATTAGTGGCACTGAAATCTTAGAAGAAATCAATGCCTGGAACGACATGCCTGCCACATCAACAGCACGTTGGATGTGCGAAGGCTTAAATGCGGATGTGGATGCAGCCGAGGATTGGGAAGTCTTGCGCTCAGAAGCGTCTTATTGTGAGTTACAGCTGGCGATTCAGTTGGCCAGCCGTCGTGGTCCGATAGGCGTCCTGGAATTATCCGATTTTTGCTCTCGGGCACAAGCGCTTGCAGATACTCTAGGTTCTCAAATTGATATGC
>CANBPJ010000136.1 GCA_947371415.1 Burkholderiaceae bacterium
AGGCACGATCTCATGCTTGACCGTGAAGGGTATCGACCCAATGTCGGCATAGTCCTCCTCAACAGCCATAACGAGGTTTTCTGGGGAAAACGCGTTGGGCAGCATTCGTGGCAGTTCCCGCAGGGCGGGATTCAGCATGGTGAGAGCCCTGAGCAGGCTATGTACCGCGAATTGCATGAGGAAGTTGGCTTGCTACCGGAACATGTCCAAATTATTGGACGCACTAGGGATTGGCTTCGTTATGACGTCCCTGAGGAGTTCTTACGCCGACAACATGCCTCTAAAACCCATAGGGCCAGTTATCGCGGCCAAAAGCAAATCTGGTTTTTACTGCGTTTAGTCGGTTCAGATAGCGATATTCACCTGCGCGCCTCAGATCACCCTGAATTTGATGCTTGGCGCTGGATTCCTTTTTGGATTCAATTGGACTCAGTGGTTGATTTCAAACGCGAAGTCTATCAATTAGCCCTTTCCGAACTTGCTCGCTACCTATCCCAAGGCATTCGTCTGCAACAACTTGCCTGGGGATCCCCGCTCGATCTGCTGCAATCTTTTTATGCTGGCGAAGAAGATGAACCCCAAGCACCAAAACCTACTGATAAGCCATGATGAAACTCTCTACTAGCGGCATTCGACTTTCTACTTTTGGCCTAGCCTTGAGTTTGGCTTTGGCAGGATGTGCCGGAGACCCCTTGGAAAGTGGAGTTGACCCATTTGCACCAATGGTTTTTAAAGAGGGTGCAACGGCTATGCCTTTAAACCCACCCAATAAAGCCACTATCCAACCGTTTTATGTCTCTCAACAGACTATCTTTAAGTTTGCGGTCGATACCGATTCCATTTTGATTGGAAATGACGGGATTACTAGGTACACCGTTATTCTGACTAGCCCCAATGGCAATAGCCAAGTTCAGTACGAAGGTATCCGCTGTGATTCATTTCAATGGCGTTTATATGGCACCTTTGAAAATGGCGCCTGGAAAGAAAATCCCTTATCCAGCTGGAGAGCTATCCAGGATCACGCGCCAAATCGCTACCAGGCGGCTTTAGCGCAAGGCGCGCTCTGCAATTTTTCTTCTCAAGAAAAGAATATTAAGAATATTCTGAAGTCACTTAATCCCAATGGATTTACTGGGCAGACTAAACCAACCAACTCATTTGGCGTGATCAATTAAAGCAAGTGTTGAGTAATTTTTGACTCTTAAGCTGCAGTCAAGTAAGTACCGATTTTTTCGCCGCTCATCAAGCGAGTCAGAACATTAGGCTCGTGCCCTGAAGCAATTACAGTGGCAGCACCAGTTTGAGCGGCAATCTTTGCGGCCAATACTTTAGTCAGCATTCCACCCTTGCTAAGTTCACTTGCAGCGCCGCCAGCCATTTTTTCAAGCGCAGGATCACCCGCAACAGCATCACTTAATAAGGTGGCTGAAGCATCTTGACGTGGATCAGCAGTAAATAAACCACCTTGGTCAGTCAAGATCACCAATAAATCTGCATGAATTAAATTAGTTACTAGCGCAGCTAAGCTATCGTTGTCACCAAATTTAATTTCATCGGTAACCACCGTATCGTTTTCATTGATGATGGGAACAACACCAAGCCTCAGCAAGGTATCTAAAGTTGCTTTGGCATTGGCATTGCGCTCTACATGCGCCAAATCAGCATTCGTCAATAAAACTTGGGCGCTGCGTAAGTTAAAGCGCGCAAAACAACTTTCATAGACCTGTACCAAGCCCATCTGGCCAACTGCAGCCGCTGCTTGTAGCTGATGAATTTCTTGGGGGCGCTTAGTCCAACCCAGTCGCTGCATTCCTTCAGCAATAGCACCAGAGCTCACCATTAAGACCTCATGGCCAGCACCTAATAAGGCGGCCATCTGCTCAGCCCACATCGCTATAGCAGCATGATCCAAGCCTTCGCCATTATTGGTGACTAGGCTTGAACCTACTTTAACAACAATACGTTTTGTTTTCTGAGTATTCATATCAAATGCGTATTCAAATGAAGGCTATTTAATCTGGAGTTTTATCTTCTGGCGGGGCTTGATCTTGATACCGAGGGTCAGCTGCACGCTCGTCCGCATCATCGCGATCTTTGCGAACCGAATCCAAATAATCTTGCAATGAGTAGCAAAGCTTATCGCAACCTAAGCCGGTTAAAGCAGAGATCTCGAAGACGGGACCCTTCCACTTAAAGCGCTTGATAAAGTCCGCAACCACTTGCTTGCGATCTTCCTCAGGAATCATGTCGACTTTATTCAAGACTAGCCAGCGTGGCTTCTCAACCAGAGCTTCATCGTACTTGCGTAATTCATTCACGATAGCTACAGCATCAGCAACCGGATCAATGTTCTCATCAAATGGTGCAATATCCACCAAATGCAGAAGTACGCCAGTGCGCTGTAAATGCCTGAGGAAGCGATGGCCTAGGCCAGCACCCTCCGCAGCACCTTCAATCAAACCTGGAATATCCGCAATCACAAAGCTACGTTCAGCACCTACGCGCACCACGCCTAAATTAGGGTGAAGGGTCGTAAATGGATAGTCAGCAATCTTTGGTCGTGCATTTGATACGGCGGTAATCAAGGTTGATTTTCCGGCGTTCGGCATCCCCAACAAACCAACGTCAGCCAATACTTTTAATTCAAGCTTGAGCTTGCGACGTTCGCCATCCTTACCATTGGTTTTCTGGCGCGGGGCGCGGTTTGTACTACTTTTAAAGTGGATATTTCCCCAACCACCAACACCGCCCTGTGCCAAGCAAAGTCGCTCGCCATGAGTAGTTAAGTCAGCAATCGGCTCACCTGTTTCGTAATCAGAAACAATGGTGCCAACCGGCATACGCAATTCAATATCATCACCTGCGCGACCATAACAGTCGGCGCCACGACCTGGCTCACCGTTTTTTGCAGTGTGTGTTTTAGCGTAGCGATAGTCAATCAGCGTGTTGATATTGCGATCCGCTGTAGCCCAAACGCTTCCGCCTTTGCCACCGTCGCCGCCATCGGGGCCACCGAATTCAATAAACTTTTCACGGCGCATGGAGGCACTCCCGGCGCCACCTTGGCCAGCGATGACTTCAATACGAGCTTCGTCTATAAATTTCATGAATAAAAAAGGCCTCGCTACTGCGAGGCCTGTTCCTAAGAGTTAAATTCGGAATAAATCAGAATCAAACGTGTCTCAGTCAGGCGTCTTATGAACGCGGGAGAACTGAAACCTGGGCCTTCTTCAAAGCACCCTTAACGCCGAATTCCACTTGCCCGTCAATTAAGGCGAACAAAGTGTGATCTTTACCAATACCAACGTTTGCACCCGGATGAACACGTGTGCCACGTTGACGAATGATGATGCTGCCAGCGTTGATTTGCTCGCCGCCAAATACCTTAACGCCTAAGCGTTTCGATTCTGAGTCGCGGCCATTTCGTGTCGAGCCGCCGCCTT
>CANBPJ010000137.1 GCA_947371415.1 Burkholderiaceae bacterium
AATTTCATTGGCTAGATTTTTGAACTGACTAGTAAGAGCTTCTTTGGCTTCATTGAGTGACTCAATCCTGCCAAGACCTTGTTTGCGCTCTGAATCTAATGCTGCCTCAAGGCGAATCGCATTTTGTAGTGCTTGATCACGCTCTGTTCGAAGGCTGATGGCTAAAGCAACTTCTGTTAAGTTTTGCTGCTCTACGCGATTGAGTGCGGAACGTAAGTTCAGTACGTAAACAAAAAGGCCTGCGCATAAACCCAGTGGCAGGCCAAAAAGAAGCAGAGAACTTAAGTCAAAAGTCACAAATAGTATTTATGCAGATTTTGCGTGATTAGGCTTGTACAAGCTTTTTCAACTCACCACTTTGGAACATTTCCGTCATGATGTCTGAGCCGCCAATGAACTCACCATTGATGTAGAGCTGAGGAATAGTTGGCCAATTAGCAAATTGCTTGATGCCTTGACGAATTTCTTCGTCTTCTAGAACGTTGACGGTATGAAGATTCTCTACGCCGCTTGCGCGCAAAATATTGATCGCGTTTCCGGAAAAGCCGCATTGAGGAAACTGGGCATTGCCCTTCATAAACAATACAACGGGATGGCTAGAAACGATTTCTTGAATTTTTGCTTGGGTGTCCATAATTTTTTCCTGAATGTATTCTGTAAGGCGATGTTGATATGTTGCTGAGGTAAGGGTAATTTTAAAGCTATCTGAAGAAAAGGGTTAATTCCCTTTATGGTTTTTAGAGACTTTTCCGTCCAGAGACAACACGGGAGTGACCTGCTAAATCTAGGTGCACCTGGATATCGATTAAATGGGCAACTTGCATGAGCTGAACAACGGCCTCAGATTGATCAAAGCCGTGCTCTACAGCAATTAAACCACCAGGCTTTAGGCATTGATCTACCCCGGCAATAATCGCCTCTAGGCAACTTAGGCCGCTGGCGTAATCAGTCAGGGCGGATAGGGGTTCAAACCTGAGGTCCCCTTGAGTGAGATGGGGATCCAGATTGGCTATGTAGGGTGGATTACTCACAATGACGTCAAATAGGCTTCTGTTATCTAGAGCTTCATACCAGCTACCTTGAGCAAACTCGACTTGATTATGGAGATCGAGCAATTGAGCATTTTGTCTTGCAATGCCTAAAGCCTCGGGTGATTGATCTGTTGCAATAACCGTTGCTAGTGGGGCTGCACTCGCGATGGCAAGTGCAATGGCTCCGGAGCCCGTTCCTAGATCCAGAATCAGGGTGGGTTGATTCAGTTTAGCGATCTCACCAAGAGCAATGTCAACTAGTAGTTCAGTTTCGGGGCGGGGTATGAGTACGCCTGGCGCAACCAATAATTCAATATTGTGAAATCCCTTCTTGCCCAAAAGGTAGGCAATGGGGTCGCCATTTGTCCTTCTTGATACCAGGGCTTCCCAGTCTGTAGAAGCCGCTTCATTAAGCACCATATCGTCACGTGACAGTAAGGCCGAGCGAGGTAGTTGGTAATGCTTTTCTAGAACATGTGCCAGCAGGATGCGAGCTTCATTTGCTGGCAATACGCAGTCGCTCAGTAAGAGGCGTAAAGATGGGCTAGAACTCATCCTAAGGCGAAATTAATTGTCGCCTAGAGCTGCGAGAAGCTCAGCCTGGTGTTCGGATGCTAACGCATTACAAAGATCGTCTAGATCACCATCCATCATGGCATCAATTTTATAGAGCGTCAGATTGATGCGATGGTCGGTAATGCGACCTTGCGGAAAGTTATATGTGCGAATGCGATCGCTACGGTCGCCAGTACCAACCAAAGACTTTCTAGTTTGAGCCTCTAGCTGATGCTTTTCGCGCTCCCGCGCATCCATGATGCGAGATACCAATACCTTCATCGCCTGTTCACGGTTCCGATGTTGACTTCGGTCATCCTGACACTCAACGACTGTGCCTGTGGGTAAGTGGGTGATACGTACCGCTGAATCCGTTTTATTAATATGCTGACCGCCGGCACCTGAAGCTCTAAAAGTATCAATGCGCAATTCAGCAGGATTAATTTTCACCGCCTCAAGCTCATCGGCCTCCGGCATCACCGCTACGGTACAAGCCGAAGTGTGAATACGTCCCTGAGTTTCTGTTTGGGGAACGCGTTGCACGCGATGGCCGCCAGATTCAAATTTGAGTCGCGAGTACACCGATTGACCAACCAAGCGGAGCACCACTTCTTTGTAGCCGCCAAGATCAGACTCGGCAGCGTTAACCACTTCCACCTTCCAGCCTTGACGCTCTGCAAAGCGGGTATACATTCTCAGGAGGTCGCTGGCAAAGAGGGCGCTTTCATCGCCGCCGGTGCCTGCACGGATTTCTAAGAAGACGTTACGCTCATCGTTGACATCTTTTGGTAATAAGAGTTTCTGTAGAACAGCCTCAAGCTCTTCCATAGTGGCTTGAGCCTGCTTTTGCTCTTCATCCGCAAAGTCTTTCATCTCCGGATCTTTACGCATCTCTTCCGCAGCTTGCAGATCTGCTTCAGCTTGTTTATAGAGGCCAAACTTCTCCACTACCGTTGCAATATCAGAATGCTCACGCGTGAGCTTCCGATAGTTGTCCATGTCTTTGGTGGACTCTTCAGTAGTTAATAAGGAATTGAGTTCGGCTAAGCGTGTGTCTAGGTGGTCTAGCTTAGCCCGCATGCTGGGCTTCATCTAATGGTCTTCTGGCTTGGAGTGCGAGGCGAATAATTTTGGAAGCAACTTAATCAGGGCGTCACGCTCAGCGCCATTGGAATGTTGTAAAGCATGCAAAGAGCCATGTAAAAACTTATTAGTTAAGCCTTGCGCCATTGCATTAAGAACTTCTTGGGGATCATCGCCACGCATCAGTCGTTTCATAGCGCGATCGAGTTCCAGTTGCCTTAGGTGTTCGCCTTGCTGCTGGATATCTTGAATAAGTGGCACAGTTTTACGACCCTGCATCCAGTGCATAAAGTTGCCAACACGATCTTCAATAATGGCTTCTGCTTGGCTAACGGCAGCTTGACGCAAGGAGGCGCCTGTTTGAATCATCACGCCTAAATCATCTACGGTGTAGAGATACACATCATCCAGCCTGGATATTTCTGGTTCAAAGTCACGGGGAACTGCTAAGTCAATCATCACCATGGGTTTGTGGCGACGTTGCTTCAACGCACTCTCCACCATGCCAAGGCCAATAATGGGAAGTGAAGAGGCGGTACTTGAAATGATGATGTCAAATTCATGAAGGCGACTGGGCAGTTCAGATAGCTTGAATGATTCTGCTTCAACATCCTGAATCGAAATCGAGTCTGCCAGTTCTTGGCCGCGCTCAATTGTGCGATTGGCAATCGCAACTGCCTTGGGTTTACGCGCAACGAAATGGGTGGCACATAAAGTAATCATGTCGCCTGCGCCAATAAATAGTACGCGTTGATCTGCAATAGTTTCAAAGATACGTTCTGCCAGACGAACCGAGGCGGCGGCCATCGAAATTGAGTGGACCCCAATTTCTGTAGAGCCGCGAACTTCTTTGGCAACAGCAAAGGTTTTCTGAAAGAGTTGGTTGAGATAGGTACCCAAGACGCCCGCATCATTGGCGGTACGTACGGCATCTTTCATCTGACCCAGGATTTGCGTTTCACCGATCACCATAGAATCCAATCCACAGGCCACTCTAAAGGCATGACGGACCGCGTCTGATTGCGGCAGGGAGTAAATATGCGGCTCTAAGCTGCTAGGTGCGAGTTTTTGGGTTTTGGCTAGCCAATCAAAGGTGGCTTCATGCAATAGGCTCGCCGCATCAGCATCATTGGCGGCACAATAAAGCTCGGTACGATTGCAGGTCGACAGAATAGTGGCCTCGGGCAGGCCGGCCTGATTCGCGCCAACCAGATGTTGGCGAAGATCGTGCAACGCTTCTTGAAGAAATTCAGGGTCAAAGGCGACCTTTTCCCGAATGGCGACCGGCGCTGTGTGATGATTGATGCCGAGTGTCAACAACTTCATAATGGTGAT
>CANBPJ010000138.1 GCA_947371415.1 Burkholderiaceae bacterium
CACCTTTTAAACCGGCGTAAATAGAATTTCCATTCGCGTCTTTTGAACACAATTGCGTATAACTTAGTTGCGCTAATGCGGTTGGATTGATGCAAGGGACTTGGGCGCTCGTAAGGTCGTTGAGGACCAGATGGCCTGAAACATCGGTATAGCCCAGTTGCTCGGCCTTAAACCCAGAGGCATCAAGTTTTTGGATTTGCGTTTTGCTGAGAGCGCCGATATGGGATTTTGTCAGAGCCCCCACTGCATCCGGATTTAGGAAGCTTAGGTCAGAAAACCAAATAATGTTGGCATACTGACTTATCACCGTCGATTGCAGGCCGCTTAGGGCTGCTACAGAGAGTGCGCCAACCTGACTCTTGTTTAATTTATTTAATTGAGCAAGGGAAATTTGAGCGCCTTGAGTTTTGGTGAGTAAACCCAATTGAAGGGTGCTCAGCCAAGAAAATTGGAGGGGTGTCAAAGCCTTAATATCTACCAACTGTATTGCATTTGGAATATTTAAGTTAATTCCCAGCAACTTATTGCAAAATAACTGAAAATCAGATGCAGCAATTTCAGCGGGCGAAATAACGACGTCTTTAATGATGCTTGCACTAACCGCTACGTCATTAATAAGCGACGTTTCAACTTTTGAGAAGATTCCCATTTGCCCATCCTTTATGAAAAAATTACTACCTATGACGAAAGACTACATCTTTCCAGGCCGCATAACGCCTTAACTTGCACAACGAGCTCGGCGGAAGCAATTTGTCCTGAATATTCCCAATCTATTTTGATTTATCAGGGGGATGGAGGCTCTAAATAAGGCAGCCTCAGGTGTTTCCCTACTGGGGTATTCCTTAGAAATATAAACTGAGCTGATTTTTTAGTGCCACTCCAAAAGTAATTTATAAAAATGCCTTTAAATATTTACGTCCAATTATTGCCCCTCTTGCCCTACGGGCTGCTTGCCAAGCACTCCGGCATTGGCTAAGAGACGCAATCTTGCTGAGTGCCACTCTGCAATACAACGAATACGCTCTTGCTGTGCTTGCACTAATGCAGTTTGCGTTGTTAAGAGCTCCAAAATATCAGCTACGCCTTTGTCATAGCGGTTGACCGATGAGTTCACTGCAGCATTTGCCGCCTCTAATAATTTTTGTGAAGACTGTAAATTAGTCAAAGAGGAGACGGCATCACTATGAGATTTGATAATTTCAGTCAAGATTTGATTGGTTGTATCTTCTAAATCGGCTTGGACTTTTTCTGCTTGCGCTTGCGCTCCTCTAATTTTGTATGTAGTAGCAAAACCCTCAAAAAATGGAATGGTCAACGCTAATCCAACCGTTGTCGTATTGGATTTCACTGGCTGTAAGCCTTGATTGGGATAACCATTTTGGTAAAAGTTCCCCACAAAATCAATTGTCGGCAAGCCGGCAGCGCGAGCGCTAGTAACCCTCTCTTTGGCTGACTCCCACTGCGCTTTAGCCGCTTTAATGGCGGGGTGCTCTTCCTCAGCCTCGGTAAGCCAGCTTGCCAAGTCTTTAAAGTTTTGCGCAGATGCTCGCTCACTAAGCTCTTGCACGGTTAAATTGCTATTGCTTGGCGGCAGACCCATGATAAAAACTAAGCTTGCTAAGGCTTTGCGATAGTCGCCTCTGGCTCTAGCGTCATCTAGTTCTGCCTTGGCAAGCGCTGTCTGCGCTTGTAAAGCATCGCTTTTGGCGGACACTCCTTTAGCTTCCCTGCGCAGCGTTGCTTGCCAAGACAATTGAGCATGCTGCGTTGCTTGCTCTTTGGCGTTGACGGTCGCCCTGGCAGTTAACACATCAAAATAGCTTTGAATTACGCTAGCCATAGTTTTTTGTAAGGCAGCATTGTGTGAAGCTAATGCAGACTCTAGCAATAAGTTAGCAGAGATGCGATTAGCCGAGCGACCCCCAAAATCAAACAGGCGCCAATTAAAATTGACGTAAGACATTTGACCATTGGTAATGCTATTGGCGTTATAAGTTGAGTTAGGGTAATTTAATTGAGTTTGCTGTGGGCTATAGGTGGCACTTGACGTTGGTAAATAGGCACTTCTTGCCTCTCCTAGCGCTCCCGCCTGAATCTTGATCGCCGCCCACGCTTGCTTGATTTGGGGGTTATTGCAAAGCGCCAAATCAATCGCCTCACTTAATGCTAATGCCTGACTTAAATTAACCTCAGACGGGCAAACAATGGGTTGTCCATCGGGCAGCAGCGGCCCAAAATTTAAGATCGGGGGTTTGGTTTTTAAAGGGTCCTCCAAAAGATCGGGAAGTCCTATCGCATGGGCGCTGTTGATCAACAAAGTAATGCCCATCAATAAAGTATTGCAGGTGGGATATGCAATGCGAATGAGGGACTGCTGCCAAGCTAAGTTGCCTAGGGTTATTTTTGCTAAAAGTCTGCCTTGCTTTGCAAAATGAATCAGAGGGTCTGCATCTACGCGCCGACATCTTAGTGTGAGCCACTTAACGCTCATGTAAACTCTCGCGAGCATGGGTTGCTAAAGGCGAGAGTACATACTCGATAATGCGCCGCTCACCAGTCTTAATTTCGACACTACCGCTCATGCCTGGCACCAAGGGCATCTCTTTGCCATCAACTAACATAACCGCTTTTAGCAAGTTGACTTTGACGGCGTACATAAGCCCTTTGGCGCTGTTTGCACCATCTTTGTTGGATTCGCCCTCTTTTTTGAATAATTGTCCGGTACCGTTACCCGAAAAATCAACGGCATCATGTGAGACATGAGTGACAACAGCAGGAATCGTGCCGTACTTGGTATATTCATAGGCATCAATTTTTACTTGCGCTTTTTGACCTTCTTGAATAAAGCCAATATCCCTATTCTCAATATAGGCCTCTAGTTCGACCGTATGAGAGCTCGGGACAATCAGCATCAATGGTTGGGCTGCAGGCACTACCCCACCAACCGTATGAACGCTTAGTTGCTGCACTACCCCGTCTACTGGAGACAGAATGCGCAATTGCTCACTATGGGCTTGCGCCTTTATGACATCTTGCGTAGCACCTGACCAAATCCGGGTTGCTTGGTACAGATCATCTTGTGCTGTTTTACGTGCTTCAGCAGTCAAGCTGACCAATTGCGTCTTGGCATCATTCAATTGCCCCAATAGATCAATACGAGCCTGTTCTTTTTCTAAATAAGCATGCGTTGAGACATCATGCTCTTTTGCTAGCTCAGCGTAATCTTGCGCCCTTTTCTTAGCCAAAGGTAGAGCATCACTAAAACGCTGGATTTGCGAAGCAATGCGCATGCGCTTGGCAAGATAGTCTTGCCACTGATCGGATAAATGACTAGCTTCATGTTGATAGTGAGTCTGATCAATGCCCGCTACAGGATCGAGCTTTGGCGCTTTATTGGTATTGAGTGCTTGCAGCAAGGCTTTAGAGCGCTCCATTTGCAGTAGGGCGAGCTGGCGATCGCCTTGAGCTTTGTTTTGCTCGCTATCAGAGCCTCTGCTATCTAATTCAATAAGTACCTCTCCAGCACGAACACTTTGCCCTTCTTCTACATATAGGCCCGTTACTTTAGCCACTTCTATGGAAGCAATAGTCTTGGTATAGCCGCTGGCGATAATTTTGCCTTGCCCATTAATGATGATGTCCATTTTTCCGAGGATAGACCACGCTAGTAAAGCCAGTAGCAAGCCGATCAAAACCCGAGCTACCCAACGGCCCGCGGGCGACACGGGTGCCGCCTGTAAAGCTAAGGCGCTGGGCAGAAAATCAGCCTCCTGCGCAGTCAGTTCGGGCATCTTGATCTGATTGCGCCGCTCCCACCAAAATAAAAACACCGCCTTATAGTGGGCAAATAACTCTTGATACGCTTCTTTACGGTGTTGCCCCTTCCGCCCCACTCTTCCGGACAGTTGCGATCGAAATTTTTGCAAGCGAGAACTGAAAATATTCTTTTGCCTTTTCCAGTCCATCAGTTAATCGCTCCTACATCAAAATCGCTATTACCTTGTTGCAAACGATATAGGTAGCTATAAATGCCATTTGGATTTTGCAGTAATTGTTCGTGATCACCAATCTCCACAATCTGCCCTTTATCCATCACCACAATACGATGCGCATTGCGCACCGCAGATAAGCGATGGGCAATAATGAGCACGGTTCTGCCCTTGCAAATATCGCGCATATTATCTTGAATAATTTTTTCCGATTCATAATCTAGCGCGCTCGTGGCCTCATCAAAAATAAGCACCCGAGGATTGCTAATGAGCGCTCTGGCAATAGCAATACGTTGACGCTGACCCCCCGACAATCCAGTGCCATGTTCACCTACCATGGTGTCATACCCCTCGGGCAGTTCGCAAATAAATTCGTGTGCGCCAGCAAGTTTTGCAGCAGCCATAATTACTTCAATAGGTAGCGCCGGATTGGTGAGTGCGATATTGGCTTTAACTGAGCGATTAAAGAGCATGTTCTCTTGCAATACCACGCCAATTTGTCGGCGCAAGGAAGTGGTATCGATAATGGCAATATCTTGGCCATCAATCAAGACTTTGCCGCTATCTGGAACATACAGTCTTTGCACTAACTTGGTTAAGGTACTTTTGCCTGAACCCGAGCGACCAACAATACCTATTACTTCTCCCGGAGCAATAGACAAATTAATTTGACGTAGCACATCAGATGCATCCGGGCGATACCGAAAGGAAACCCCTTCAAAACCAATGGTGCCTTGTAATTTTGGCAAGCGGGTTTTTTGACCTTCTATTTCAGTGCGGGTATTCAAAATATCGCCGAGCCGACTCATTGAGATGCCCACTTGCTGGAAGTCATTCCATAACTGCGCTAATCTTAGAATTGGACTAGATACTTGGGTCGCTAACATGTTAAAGGCAACCAGCTCGCCCACGGTAATTTTGCCGTCAATCACCAGGGTAGCTCCAACCCACATAATAAGTGCTGTGACCAATTTACTAATGAGGGTAACGCCACCGCTCGCAATCGTGGAAACATTGGTCACCGACAAACCAGAAGATACGTAGCTAGCCAATTGCTGATCCCATTTTTGAGTCCAGCGAGGCTCCACCGCTAAGGCTTTAACGGTAGCAATACCCGTGATGGTTTCTACTAAGAAAGATTGGTTTTCAGCACCTTTGCTAAATTTATCATCCAAGCGTTTTCTAATTACCGGGGTAAAGATGAGTGATAAAACGACATACATCGGAATTGAGCAGACAACAATCAGGGTCAACTCACCGCTATACCAAAGCATGACGGCTAAAAAGATAAAGGAAAATAAAATATCTAATACCAAGGTCATGGCATTGCCCGTTAAGAACGAGCGGATGTTTTCTAATTCCCGAATTCGAGCTACCGAGTCCCCAACCCTACGTGAGGCAAAGTAGGCAATAGGCAAACCCAAAAGATGGCGAAATAATTTAGCGCCTAGCTCCACGTCAATCTTGCCGCTAGTATGCGCAAATACCCAAGTTCTAATACCTGTTAAGGCCGACTCAAACAAAGTGGATAATATTAAGCCGATGGCTATCACATTAAGCGTCTTCATAGCATGATTGACCAGGACCTTATCCATCACCACCTGAAAGAACATGGGAGTTACTAAACCAATGAGCTGCAAAGCCAGGGAGATCAGGAGGATCTCACCTAAAAGGTTGCGGTATTTAACAATAGCTGGAATAAACCACGTAAAGTCAAACTTAGCCATTGCCCCAGCAAAAGAGGCTTTGCTGGTAAGAAAAATAAGTTCGCCCGTCCAGAGCAATAAAAACTCATCCAAACTAATGACACTAGGAGAATCCCCAGCTCTTTGAATGAGTACTTTTGTCGGTGCCGCACTGGGGTTTTCATCAATAACTTTGGGGTCGTTGGGTGCAGTATCAGAAGAGGGTTCGATGATTTTGGCGATGAGAAAAAAATCACCGTTTTTGAATTGGGCTATTGCTGGTAGTGGGGCCTTATTAAGTCTTGTAACGTCTTGAGCAATAGCTTTAGCAGTCATACCCAAAAGCTGGGCAGATAACAGAATTTTTTGTGCATTAAATGGCGCACCAAACTCATGAACGAGTTTGACACCATCAGCAGCAATATTATGCAAAGCCGCCATGGCAAGAATAGACCACAGACCGCTATCGATGGGTTGTGGGCCTATGGTTGAGTCTTGGGGGTTGACACTCATTTAAAGGCCATTTTTTTTGACAGGGAAGAACCTTCTATGGGTGGATTACGGGTGATCAAATATCAGTCATGATATTGGCAACACTTTCGAAGTTTGCTATTCTGCTTTTGGAATTTCTTAGTCGATGAAATTCGATTTCGCCAGTAATCAAATTTTGCAAAATCATTCTAATTAAGCTGCTATCAATTTAGTGCCACTACCAAAGACAACTCTTCTATCGTAAATTATTGCCGGAAAATGGGTTGATTTTTCAATAGTTTGCTTAGCTAGGTTTGTAATTGTGCTGTGTTGACTTGAGCGATAAAAAGAAATGGCAAACAGATGAATCGATACCAATCTCAATTGGGAAGGCTTGGTAAATAAGAAAGTAGGTGTAATGCAGACTCATTAAACATAATAATTTTTAGCATGGGCCTGAGTATTTAGTAACCCCCTGTTTATGGGGTTACTAAAGCAGGGGCAAAACTAGACAATGTCGCTCTAATCAATTGTTTGCTAAGCCCTGTACAAAAAAATATTACCCCTTCTGCTGTGTACTCCTGTGCTCCTTGTTTATAGTGCGGAGCTTACTCGCGCTGATGGGCTGACGCCCCATACTGGGAAAAGACTGCTGCCGATAGACGACGACGGCACACGTGCAAAGCTTACGGCACAAAACCGTGTGACCACTACCCTTACATTTCCTCCGGCGGGTTGTGAAAGTCACGACTATCTTCCTACGGACGAACTATGGGCACTGGCACCCATGGCGGGAGCAACCCCTGTAACAGTTATCAGCAGTGTAGGCTGGGTGGGCAAAGTGCAGTGGCGCGAACTTCAGTCGGGGAAATCGGTAAGCAATTCTCTCTCCGATGTTTTTCAGGAAGGGGTGGCTTATGTTGCTCGGCTTACTTGGGTGCCCTCTAGTGCGAGACCACCTTCTAGCAATGCGCTGCTAACGCCACAGGGCGATCTTCAAGAGGGCCACACTGTTTGGCCCCACAAATATCTAGCGATTAATCAGGTCGTTACCACATCAGAGATGCCGGAGCCATCAGGATTTACTCAGAGCATAGTGGCCAAGCTCTTACCTAGGGCTCGGGCCAGTGTTTCTGTTAGCTCTAAAGTAGAGTCTACTCAGGCAGCGCCCACTAGTTACCCAATCATTTTGCCCGATTTAGGTGGTGAGCCAGATCCTATAGAGCCGACTAAAAAGCCCTTTGAGCCTATCGCGCCGACAAACCTCAGCACGCCAGCGGGCATGCCCAATTTTAATGCGGGGCAAGGACTTGGGGGCGGCCCATTGTTGCCGGGGGCAAATACTGCGCTCCTGCCAGGGGCCATCCCAGCAGTCAATCTTGGGAGCGCTGGCGCTGGCGCCAGCCTGACTCCAGCAGCTGCTAAGTTTCGTTATGAATCGAAGAATTACTTGGCGAATGTGGGGCTCGATTACGTGAGTCCTAAGTCAAATTATGGCTTGGGACTCAAGGCTGATGGGGCCGCTTTATTAACTAAAACCTTCGCCATTGGCACAAACCTCACCTTCAATAACATCAATGAAGCGGTAGTCAACGGGGTATGGCTGCCCGAAGATACCAATATTAAAGCCAAGCTTTCGGCGGCCTATATGTGGGGTCAACAAAACTTCGATTTCTATAGTGGAAATTCAAGCGCTAGCCTGACACAGGCAAGCTACTATTTTTCTACGCAGTATGTTGTTCCTAAAGAACGCGGTGATTATTTACATAGCATTGGGGTGTCGACCTGGAGTAGCAAAGCTAAGCAAGTCAATAATCCAGATCCTATCTACAGCGCATCAGTAACGGCTACTGCATACAACATCATGATGGATCCGCGTAAGCTCGCTCTAGGGTCCTTACAAGGTGAGGCCTTGGATACTCAGGTGGGCATTACCAAGCAAGTGATTGCAAAAGCATCGATGGGTTATGAGTCACTGAAATTTCCCTTTAGCGATGGTACGCAAGAGTTAAACAAGCGCCTTTATCAAGATTATGTCGTGCAATATCAGCCGATCCAGGAAGTAGCTGTGCAGGCGGGCTACAAGATGGGCGCTGCGTTGAACAATGTAATGCTCTCGGTTGCCTACTCTCAGTGGAAATTAACAGGGTTTAAAAATTACGGCAATAACGGAATTGCGGGCAATCAAGGGATGATGCTCAGTTACAGCCTTGCGCTTGATGGAAAAGACAAGCCAATGCCGGTTGGTAGTTTGACTCGCCCAGAACTGATTGGCAATAGCGCGTACATTTTGCGTGATGCGGCCATCCGCCCCGTTCAATTGCCGCAGACATTTTTGGCCAAAGTCGACATGACTGCAGTCATGCTGGCAGCTAGCGTTCTAAAGGCGGGGATCACTGCTCCTGGCGTGACTGTGACTTCAGGAGGGCAAATATTGGTTACCGTGGGATCGGGCAATGGAACCATTGACGGCGTAACCAGAAATGGCGCCCCCTACGCTTACACCTCAATTATTAACCCTACTGCGAGCGGTATAAGCATTAATACCCTGAAATTACCAGCTGCTGCTAGCGCTGGAGATGCGTACGCTGTATCAATCAAAGACTCCGGTAGCAGCACATACCTCGTGACATTCACCACTACCAACTAATGAGACAGCTATCTAATCATTCTGGTTGGCGCAAAATTTTGGCGGCCATTGCCATCTTTAATTTTGTGGGCTTGCAAGTGATGACGCCAGTATTTGGGGTGACTGTTACCTCTATAAATGTGATGGCTGCAAAAACCACGCCAGTGTTGCTGGGCTTTAGCTTAAGTGCTAGTACCGTTGTCTTTGGTGCTACTGCGCCTACGATTGTTGCGCCAACATCACAGAGCGCAGGTGCGATTACCTACACCAGTGCTACTACTGGAACAGCCACTATTAGTACTGCTGGTGTGATTAGCTTGGCTGGTGTCGGTACCACCACCTTCACCGCTACCCAAGCCGCGGATGGTAACTATGCTCAAAGCACCACCACCACTGTCTTAACGGTCACTGTACAAACCGCGTCTTTAAGTAGCCTAGTCTTAAGTAGTTCTACCGTCATCTTTGGAGCAGCTGCGCCGACTATTACAGGGGTTCCTAGCTCAGTCTCATCTGGCGCGATTACTTACACTAGTAGCAATACGGCAGTGGCAAGTATTAATGTAAGTACCGGTGTGATTAGCTTGGCCGGTGTCGGTACCACCACCTTGACTGCTACCCAAGCCGCGAATGGTAACTATGCTAGCAATACCACGACGACGACCTTAACAGTTACTGCGACTACAAGCGCGCTCTCGGGCTTTAGCTTAAATACCCCTAGCGTAGCGTATGGCACCAGCACTATGCCTACCATCATTGCTCCTAGCTCAGCATCATCTGGCGCAATTAGCTACGCTGTGACCGGTAGCACCAGCACTACTCCAGCTGTGATCAGTAGCACTGGCATCATTAGTGCAATTGGTAGTGTCGGTACCACCACCTTCACCGCTACCCAAGCCGCAAATGGTAACTATGCTCAAAGCACCACCACTGCTGTCTTAACGGTCACTGCTATTACGATTACATCGTCAGTAATTACAGGCGTGACTGCTCCGGTATCCAATGCAATACCGGTAACCACTATTACTGCTGTTGCGCAATATACCGGAACGGTTACTTGGTCTAGCAGCCCAACTAGGTTTGGATACGATGACGCCTACACCGCCACAATCACCCTAACGCCAGCTGTGGGCTACACATTCACAGGCGTAACAGCAAACTTCTTTAAAGTTAGTGGCGCTACTGCTATCAACTCAGCTAACTCGGGAACCATTACAGCATTGTTCCCTGCAACATTGTTGCCAGTCGGCTATATCAAAACTATGAGCGTATCAGGAAGCACGTTGAGTGGTAGCGGAACACTGGTGTGGTCGACAGTAACTGGCCCAACAGTAAATTGGTCAACCGCATCAACTCAGTGCTCTGCCATTGGAACGGGTTGGCGCATGGCGTCACAGGTCGAGCTTTCGGCGTTGAGCAGCACTAGCGCCGCACTGTCTGCGGGGACGGCTGCTGGTTGGACGTTGAGTCGTACGTGGTCCTCCACGCCGAATGGCTCAAACTACAACAACGTTTACCTTAATACTAGTGTCGTCGTTAGCCTCTCTACGGGCAACAGTAGCTATATGTCCTGTGTCTACTAGAGCCTTTCAAATATAATTTTTTGTTTTTTACATTTTGTAATAGGGGGCGATTTGCCTCGGAAGCCGGGTAGATAAAAATGGTTCATTGCATCTGGCTGGCACCTTTGGTTATTGGATAGCCTTTATCCAATCGCATCAGAGGGGTTGCAATGTGAAAACGGCAAAACGGGGTGGGTGCTCAGTTAAGCGCTCACATACAAGGGAGATGTATTCTGTTTTAGGTTGTGTATTGATCACGTCGAGTGGCCTCGACCTTTCCAATAGAAAGGTGTGTACGTTAGTACAAGCCTATTAGGGGCAGTATGCGGCAATTCTGCAAGTACGGATATGTGCAGGGCGATGGTTGCCCACCGCCCTGCGACTAAATTAACTCAGCAATACACTTCCCGCTGAAGTCCAATAACTAGGATTACAGCATTGTCATTATTGCGGTATAAATCAACGTAGATACTATCCTCGATACTCTGACTCTATTTCTTGAGCGTGACAACCAATGAGACTGCTTGGCAATATCCTAATTTTACGGTGAATGGCCTGTAACCCCCGCGTTTCAGCATCTATATTCTTTTAGGTTAAAAATTGGCATAAAACTCAATATCTTTTAGAGTCGCTGGCGACCAAATTAACTAGTAAGCCTCCAGCCAATACACCTGCCTAATTAATCTTCAATACGGCATCCTCCATTTTTTATGAGGAACCAAATGACAGATGAAGAACAAAAAGCTAGATGGTTTGGCCTCGTACAAGAATGGGGCGCTAGCGAACTCAGCATTCAAGTTTTTCTAAAGCAGCGCGCTATTAGCCATTCCACCTTCTATCGTTGGCGTATACGTTATGAGCAAGAGCATCTTGCCGCATTGATTCACGCTGTTCTTCGCATCCAATATACTGCCGAGCGATCCCAAAATATCCAATGGGGGCTGCCATTGCGAGCATCCCCCAAGCAATTGACTCGGTCTTTTGTATATACATCGATTTTGATAATTGTAGGGCGTAATCCATCGACTGTCATATCTACGCCCCTTTAAATTGATACTTAGTATTGCTTTATGAAATTATGTATAGATTGCGATCGAAAGGAGGTTACTCTCTGCCGAAAAATGCGTGATCCATCTACTATCCGGGCAAAGCACTGGACGGCAATGTGCAGCCCTTGGGCATAAGGCACTGCTTGATAACGATTTCATTATTTGTACTATTGACCATAATAGTGATTTTGATTAGGTTCATTACCCTTGGTGAAACCGATATGATTATGTAGATCATGAACATCATAGGTTTGTTAGGGGGGTTAGTGTCGGCGATGCCAAAACGTCATCTCGCCGGGTAGGTTTCTTGGGTTGGTTGAGGGGTGCAGGCCGATTTGGCAGTTTCATAAAGGTCTTCCGTTGGGTGATCTGAAGCTGGGATTGGGTCAGCAGGAGGGGGCACAGAAAGACCAGAATGTCTGGCAATTTCTAACCAAGGATTAGCAATTAGCCCGGTATCAGCACTTGGATTTGCCTGGGTATTGGGTAGCGCATTTGGCGGCGCATCGGGTAAGTTCGCAGGGGCAAAGCTGGCTTGTAAGGAGGGTACCGGTACTACGGGTTCGGGTAATTCTGGCCCTTCCTCATTTTTCTCGGTTACGCGGGTTTGAGTTTTCGGAAAGCGATTAACTCCAATGCTGTTGATATTTATTCCTGAGTGTGCACTTACTTCATTAACTAAATTAGGGTCAATAATGGGGTGTGGCTGGTCTTGCATCTGCGCTGCCATGAGTCGCTCAAAGGCGCTTCCGTCCTGACGGGTCAAGTTCGGAATAAATCGGGAATACACCCGAAAGAGCATCTCTGTGGTGGTGTGTCCCATCTGCCGAGCGATCCATTCAGGGGCCTCACCCGAAGCCAACATGAGGGTGGCAAAGGTATGGCGAGTTTGATACGGCACACGTTTTTTCAGTCCCAATAATCGCAATAGCGGATACCAAACCCGCTTAGAAATATTACGATGAGAAATGGGCGTTCCGGCGTTAGTAGCAAAAACATAAACGCCCTGCCCAGTCACTTTGTGTTGCGCCAAGAGCGCATCAAAGACCATCTGAGATATTTGAATGTCGCGCTCAGATTCTCCGGTTTTGGGAGTTTCCTCATAGTCATTCACAATCGTCTCTTTAATGGAAATCGTGCGCCGCTCAAAATCCACGTACTGCCATTTGAGGCCATCAATCTCACCGGTACGAGTGCCCGTAAAGAACCGAACAATGTAGTAATTGCGAAAGTCAGCTCGAACCGTGCGAAGAATGTCTTGTACCTCTTGCATCGTGAATGGATGAACGTCAGTCTTGCCTACTCTTAGGGGTTTGATATTGATAAAGGCCGGGGTAAATTCATAGCGATCGGCAGCCTCTGTCAATATCATCCGCAGCGGGGTCATGATGTGGTTGATGCGAGAAGCCGAAAGGCTTTCTTTATTCTTAATTCCGGGCAACTTTGCTAAAGAGGAGCGAAAAGCCAGAATGTCACCCTTTTTAATCTCGTTTACAGGCCTAGGGCCAAATTGAGGAATCAGGGAGTTATCTAGAACACCGCGGGTAGTTG
>CANBPJ010000139.1 GCA_947371415.1 Burkholderiaceae bacterium
GGTCAACGTGGGCGATGATGGCGATATTACGGAGTGCGCGTTTAGTCATGTGAAGCTTCTGAAGTTAAGAATAGGGTTAATTAAGGTTAATGAATTAATAAGTCAAAATGATTTAATGGGCTGAAGAAATCAAACGCTTAGGATGCAAAACACCCGAGCGCCAATCGCCAGTACCAATAAAGTTATGAGGAGCAGCCGTTGCGCGATAAATGCGAACGAGTGCTTCGATGGACGGTATATTGAGTGGAACGCGTTGCCCCATCTCCAAGCGCTTTGCTTGCTGCTCATCCACGGTTAAGTGTGGCAAGGTTTGCAAAAGTGCGTCGACTGGCAAGATATAGCTAGAACTTTCTTGCAAGCCTTGTTGAATGCTTTCCAGTACAAAAGATTGGTCGAGGTTCAAATGACCTACTTCGGTGCGGCGCAAGCCAACTAAGTGCGCGCCACAGCCCAAGGCTTTACCAATATCTTCCGCCAATACGCGGATATAAGTACCCTTACTACAGCTTACTTCCAAAGTGGCTTCAGGCCAATTAATATTGGTCCAGCGAATTGCATGAATCGTAATATCTCGTGGGGCGCGCTCTAACTCAACGCCTGCACGAGCATATTCATATAAGGGTTTGCCATCGCGCTTGAGCGCTGAATACATTGGCGGAACCTGACTAATGGGACCAGTAAACGCAGGCAATAAAGACTCCAGCGCCAGCTTCATAGCAACTGCATCGGCAAATACGGGCAGCGGTAATTCTTCGATGATTTGACCTTCAGCATCACCAGTATCGGTACGCTGACCAAATTTCACCTGAGCAATATACGTCTTATCGGCTTCCAGCAAATCCTGAGAGTACTTAGTGGCCTCACCCAAACAAATGGGAAGTAAGCCAGTCGCCATCGGATCTAGGGTACCGGTATGCCCTGCTTTTTCTGCATTAAATGCACGCTTAACCGCTGTGACTGCGCCTTGCGAACTCATGCCAAAGGGTTTATCAAGCAAGACAACGCCGTCGATACGTACTGACATAGCTATTTACGCGCTCTCGTCTTTGCGATCACTATCCACCGCTTGATCAATTAAGCGAGACATTTCAATGCCGTGCTCAACAGAACTGTCGTAGTGGAAATGCAGGGTTGGCACAGTATGAATATGCAAACGTTTAAACAATAAAGAATGTAAATAACCCGCTTTATCCTGAAGCGCCTTCAATGCAACCGCAGGCTCAGCGCCCAAGACTGTAAAGAATACTTTTGCATGCGCCAAATCCGGCGTCAGCTCAATACTTTGCAAAGTAATTAAACCTAAGCTTGGGCTACGCAATTCGCGAGGAATGAGCTCAGCCAGGTCTCGCTGAATTTGATCGGCGAGACGCTGGTTACGATGAGGGCTAGTTTTATGCATTTACTGTGTAGCTCTTAGAGTGTTCTCGCAACTTCAGTCACTTCAAATGCTTCTAGTTGATCGCCTTCTTTGATGTCGTTGTAGCCTTTTAATGACAAGCCACACTCAACACCAGCACGAACCTCTTTTGCATCATCTTTAAAGCGCTTGAGAGAGTCCAACTCACCAGTCCAGATCACTACGTTTTCACGCAAGAGGCGAACACTAGAGTTACGCTTAATAACACCGTCGAGCACCAAGCAACCAGCAATCGCGCCAACTTTAGACACCAAGAAGACTTGACGAATCTCCACCATACCGGTGATTTCTTCTTTCTTGTCTGGAGTCAACATGCCGCTCAAGGCTGCTTTAACTTCATCAACAGCGTCATAAATAATGTTGTGATAACGAATATCCACACCATTGTTCTCGGCCAACTTACGCGCTGCACCATCTGCGCGAGAGTTAAATCCGATAATGACAGCCTTAGAAGCCACCGCTAAGTTCACGTCGGTTTCAGTAATGCCACCCACTGCTGCGTGAACGATTTGAACTTTCACCTCTGCAGTAGACAGCTTTTGCAATGACTGTGACAAAGCCTCTTGAGAACCCTGTACGTCCGCCTTAATAATGAGCGGTAACAACTTGGCCTCAATAGCACCCTCTTCCATGTTTTCCATCATGGTTTCGAGCTTGAATGCTTGCTGTTTAGCCAACTTCACATCACGGAACTTGCCTTGACGGAAGAGTGCAATCTCACGCGCTTTACGCTCATCAGGCACTACTTGTACTGACTCACCAGCTGCAGGTACTTCGGATAAGCCTTGAATCTCCACCGGAATGGATGGGCCAGCCTCATTACATGGCTTGCCATTTTCATCTAACATCGCACGAACACGACCGTAGGTTGAACCAGCTAACAACATATCGCCACGCTTCAGTGTGCCGGACTGTACAAGTACAGTTGCCACAGGACCGCGACCCTTATCCAAGCGCGCCTCAATCACAAGACCTTGCGCTGGAGCATCTTTAGCCGCCTTCAGCTCCAAGATCTCCGCTTGCAAGAGAACGTTCTCGAGCAATGCGTCAATGCCGTCACCTGTTTTGGCAGAAACGCCAATAAATGGCACATCGCCACCGTATTCTTCAGGAACCACTTGCTCAGTAACTAATTCAGTTTTGACACGCTCTAAATTGGCCTCTGGTTTATCAATCTTATTGATTGCTACAACGATCGGAACGCCCGCTGCTTGCGCATGGTGAATCGCCTCTTTCGTTTGTGGCATCACACCGTCATCAGCCGCAACCACCAGAATCACAATATCAGTTGCCTTGGCACCGCGAGCACGCATCGCCGTAAAGGCTTCGTGACCCGGAGTATCGAGGAAAGTAATCATGCCGCGTGGAGTTTCAACGTGATAAGCGCCAATGTGCTGAGTAATACCGCCGGCTTCGCCAGTAGCAACTTTTGCAGCACGAATCTTATCGAGCAAGGAGGTTTTACCGTGGTCAACGTGACCCATCACAGTAACAACTGGTGGACGTGGTAACAATTCCGCATCGTGACCGGCGGTACCGAGATCTAAATCTGGATCATCTAATTTGGCAGCGTGGGCTTTATGACCCATCTCTTCCACGATAATCATTGCGGTATCTTGATCTAAGATTTGGTTAATCGTCACCATCTGACCCATACCCATCAAGAGCTTAATGACTTCAGCACTCTTCACAGCCATTGCATGAGCTAACTCAGCAACAGTAATGGTTTCTGGGACATTGACGTCTCGCACAATCGCTTCAGTGGGTACCTGGAAATTAGTATCGACGTTGGCTTCAGCAATTTGACGCTGCTTTCTTCTGCCACCACCGGAACGCCAACCACCCACGCCACCAGAACTATCGCCGCGAGTCTTTAGGCCGCCTGGTTTCTTGGCACCTTCTTCTTGCCAAGTTGACGATGTCTCAGCAGACTTAATTGTCTTGCCACCAACTTTGGCAACTACTTTCTTCTTATCATCAGCACCCTCAACCTTGGCAGGTTTATGCAGGGTGCCTTTTTTAGCTTCTTCAGCAGCAATTTCACTTGGTGCCTTCAGGACGCGTGCAGGCGCACTCATCATGTCACGAATAGCCAAAGCTTCAGCTTCAGCAGCAGCCCGACGTTTTGTAATATCAGCTAACTGCGCCTTGTTGGCATCAGCGATATCTTTCGCAGCTTTATCAGCTTGTGCTTTTTTATCAGCGGCCTTAACTGCAGCTTCAGCAGCAACGGATGCTTCGTCAATAGACTTGGTTTCCTTTTCGGCTACGGGCTCAGCGACTGTTACAGCAGCCAGAGCAGCAGCTTCTTTTTGGCGAGCATCTTCTGCTGCTTTCATTTCAGCTTCTTGACGAGCTAATAGCTCGGCTTGACGTGTAGCTTCAGCTGCGCGTTTTTCTAACTCTTCAGCAGACAAGATAGATTTAGCAGGAGCCGCAGGAGCAACTTCTTTAACCACTTCAACTGGAGTCTCTTCAGGAGCTTTATCTCCTGCTTTAACTAGCACGCGTTTTTTGCGTACCTCAACCTGAACGGTACGAGTGCGTCCAGCAGAATCTGCCTGGCGAATCTCCGAGTTTTCGCGCTTGATTAAAGTAATCTTTTTGCGATTACCCGTATCAGCACTACCGTGCTCTTTTTGCAAATGCTCAAGCAGGACAGTCTTGTCCTTTTCGGTAATGCTGTCGTCCTCAGAACCTTTTTCGATACCGGCCGCCTTCAACTGCTCCAGAAGGTCTGGCGCGGTACGTTTTAATTCTTTAGCGAGTACTTTTACTGT
>CANBPJ010000140.1 GCA_947371415.1 Burkholderiaceae bacterium
GGCCTCCGCAAAGCGCTCATCAGAAAGCCAACCGCGAGCCTCAAAATCATCTAAAACCGCTTCAATCTGAACTTCCAAAGTCACTGCTGGCGTTGGCACCCCTGAATCCTCATCGGGTGGGCTCAATTTCAGCATCCGCGCTGCGGATTCTGCCAGTTTGGAGGCTAAGCCTTTTCGGCTGTACTCTCGCATCGACAAAAGGCGCAAAGCCCGAGCTTTAAGACTCGGGCTTTGTTTATTACCTTTTTTAGCAGTGCCGCCTAACTCTGACATCGAACGATTACGCTTCCTCTTCTTCGCTCAAAACGTCGCTAACTACCGCTGTTCCAGCTTTCACGCCTAATTTCGCACGAATCTTAGCTTCAATGTCTTGAGCAATAGCTGGGTTTTCTTTTAGAAACTCGCGGACATTATCTTTGCCCTGGCCAATACGATCACCGTTGTAGGCATACCAGGAGCCTGATTTCTCAACGATATCAGCCTCAACACCCATATCGATAATTTCACCTTCTCTGGAGATGCCATGGCCGTACATGATGTCGAAGATTGCCTCTCGGAATGGAGGGGATACTTTGTTCTTCACTACCTTTACGCGGGTCTCATTACCAACAACTTCATCACCCTTCTTGATACTACCGATACGACGAATGTCTAAGCGCATAGAAGCGTAAAACTTCAATGCGTTACCACCCGTAGTAGTTTCCGGTGAACCAAACATCACACCAATCTTCATGCGAATCTGGTTAATAAAGATGACTGTTGTATTGGTGCGCTTAATTGCGCCAGTGAGCTTGCGTAAGGCTTGGCTCATTAAGCGCGCTTGTAGGCCAGGCAATGAATCACCCATATCGCCCTCGATCTCCGCCCTTGGAACCAAAGCTGCTACAGAGTCGATCACGATCAAATCAATGGAGCCTGAACGAACCAGGGCGTCAGCAATTTCTAAAGCTTGCTCACCAGTATCTGGCTGTGAGATCAATAAATTATTCACATCTACGCCAAGACGCGAGGCGTATTGAACATCCAATGCATGCTCAGCATCAATAAAAGCGCAAGTTCCACCAATCTTTTGCATTTCTGCAATGGCATGCAAAGTCAGTGTTGTCTTACCAGAAGACTCGGGGCCGTAAATCTCAATCACGCGCCCACGTGCTAAACCACCAACTCCAAGGGCAATATCTAAACCCAATGAACCACTGGACACCACTTGAATATCTTGATGAATCTCTGCATCGCCCAATCTCATGATTGAGCCCTTGCCAAATTGCTTCTCGATTTGCGCCAAGGCGGCAGTCAATGCCTTTTGCTTGTCTCCGCTCATACCGTCAAATTCGGATGAGGCTGATTTTCTCTTATCGTCCAAGGCCATTTTTGATCCCTTTTCACTATTTGTTAGGCTGTTTTTTGAGTTTTTTGTGGTTTTTGTCAACATAGAACTTACTGTATATAAAAACAGTAGTATTTGCAAGCGACTTTTTAAGGATTTATGGCTGATTTTCTATTGGGGTTGATCCTACAGGTCGATCCCAATAGAAAAAGAGGGGGATAGCTAAACCCCAGGCCAGACCCAGCAGAATAAGTCCGCCAATTTGGCCATGAACACCCCATGCCCCTGCACCCATTCTGACCCCAGCCTCATAGGACAATGGCCCTGCAATTGCGCCCAGGATCGCACTCAGGATAGGTTTACCCCGTAGCCAAGCCAAAGAACTATTGATGGTACTTGCAACTAAAGCCCATAGCGTCCACATCCAAAAAGGTGAAAGATAGGCACTTGGCCAAGGGTTTTGGAAGCTTAAAAATCCCCAATTGGCGACCAAGGTATCGACTACCACCCCAAATAGAACCGCCTTAAACAGAAGTTTGAGCTCCAAAGCGGGCCTTGGGGAACGCCAGATATGAATTGCAAGGTAGACCAAGGTAGCAACTACAGGCCAAAACACCTGCTGATTAGCGGCGCCAATAACGCAGGCAAACCAACCAAGCTGGAAAAGTACAAAATTCCAAAATTTAGCCATCAGGCAGATCCCAGTGAAATTACCTAAGAAAAAGGCCACTGCCGGTGGGCAATGGCCTTTATATTTGGTGGCGATTCAGGGATTCGAACCCCGGACCTGTGGATTATGATTCCATCGCTCTAACCAACTGAGCTAAATCGCCGAACTCGTAATTGTAAATGATCGGGCGTCTTCTGTCTCAATAGAAGGACTTATCCAAGCCTGGGCTACAAATGCACTACTGAATCTGAAAGACGCTCACAGTCTCATCGCGGTTAAAGCGGACAAAAACCTCAATTTTCTTAGCTAAAAAGAGCTTTTTAAGGACTTCATCCTTATTTTCAAAGATGATGGCGGTTTGCTCTGGGTAACGTGAAAAAGGGTCGCTCATCACCTCGATTGCTTGGCCATCCACTTTAATCAAGCGAATCGTACGCTTATAAAGACGATCGGACTGAATAAAAATAAGGCGCTTGACATATTTATCCAGCACCAGCTTCTGCGCTTGATCATTCGTCTTATAGTAATAAACCAACTCATCCTTGCCGTTGGTAGTGGCATCCCGCTCCTCATCCCATTTAGCAAATGCAGGCTGACTCGTAAGCACACACAAAATGATTGCCACCACTAATCTATAAAGATGCATCATTTACTTTCTTATTTTGATCAATTCATCTTATCAGTCATCTTCATATATGCGTCTTCTATCCATCTCGATTGGCAGCATAGCCCCCTTATTTGGGTCTCATCACCCGAACTACCCCAAGGTGGCTTCTGCCATTCATAAAAAACCCGTTAGTGATTTAGATCATCCGCTACCCATTGAAATTGCTCGACTCGGTGTTATAGGGGATGAGCAAGCAGACCTATCAGTACATGGTGGACTTGAGAAAGCCATTTACGTTTATCCAGTTGAGCACTACGCTTTTTGGAATGAACTCCTGACTCGAGAAACAAAGAAACCGGTTGATCTTCCGCTGGGTGCCTTCGGCGAAAACTTCACGATTGAAGGTCTACTCGAAACTGAAGTATTTGTGGGTGACAGAATGCAGCTTGGTGATCTTGAATTTACCGTGGTCAAACTACGTGAGCCTTGCTTTAAGTTCAATGCCAAGATGGGTTACAAAGGTGCGGCTAAAGCCATGCTGCAATCGGGGTTTAGTGGCTGGTACTTACGTGTGAATCAAACAGGCATGATTGCGGCAGGCGCTCAAATCCAGGTTATTCCAGGCCAAAGAGTCACATCGATAGCAGATCAAAATAAAGCACTATTTAATCGCGGCAATCAGAAAAATCTTTGGGATTAATCGCTGTGATTAATTTCTGGCAATAAAAAACCCGACCACATAGTGGTCGGGTTTAGTTTTTAAAACAGACTAGTGCAGCTTAGTCTTTAGCGTAAATATCTACGTCTTTAGTTTCTTTAACAAACAGTACACCGATTACCAATGTCATTGCAGCAATGATGATTGGGTACCAGAGACCGTAGTAAATGTTACCGTTCTGCGCTACCAAGGCGAAGGAGATCGTTGGCAACAAGCCACCGAACCAACCGTTACCAATGTGGTATGGCAAAGACATAGAGGTATAACGAATGCGAGTTGGGAACATCTCAACTAACATCGCCGCAATTGGGCCATACACCATGGTTACCAAGAGCACCAAAATCACCAAGATACCAAGAACTGCAGGGTAGTTGATTGCAGCAGGATCGGCCTTTGCAGGATAGCCAGCAGCATTCAATGCCTCGCGAATTGCTTTCTTAAACTCTGCATCTTTTGCTTTCGCATCAGCTGGAGCCATACCTTTAGCGGAGTAGCCTTGGATCTCTGTATCGCCAATCTTCACAACAGCAGTACCACCAGCTGGGCCAGCAATTGTTGTATAGCTTGCAGAGTTAGAAGCCATCACTTGCTTTGCAATGTCGCAAGAGCTAGTGAACTTTGCAGTACCCGTTGGATTGAACTGGAATGTACATTCATTCACATCAGCAGTAATACTTGCAGGTGAAGTTGCCATTGCCTTTTCTAATGCTGGGTTAGCAAAGTGGGTTAAGCCGTTAAATAAGGAAACTGGGGTATTAGGGATATACAAAATGATGGCAAACAACAGGCCAGCCATGATGATTACCTTACGACCAATCCTGTCAGATAGGCTACCGAATACTACAAAGAATGGTGTGCCGATTACCAAAGAAGCGGCAATCAACAAGTTCGCAGCCTTAGGATCTACTTTCAACACTTGGGTGAGGTAGAACAAAGCGTAGAACTGGCCTGTATACCAAACCACTGCTTGACCTGCAACCAGACCAAACAATGCCAAGATAACAATCTTCAAATTTTTCCATTGGCCAAAAGACTCGGTCAAAGGTGCCTTAGACAATTTACCTTCCTCTTTCATCTTCTTGAAAGCCGGTGACTCATTCATGGACAAACGAATCCATACAGAAACCGCCAACAATCCGATAGAAGCGATGAAAGGAATACGCCAACCCCAAACGTCAAAATCTGCGCCTGTAAATTCTCGTGTGAACAAAATCACGAGCAAGGACAAGAACAAGCCAAGAGTAGCTGTCGTCTGAATCCATGATGTGTACGCACCACGCTTACCATGAGGAGCATGCTCAGCAACGTAAGTTGCAGCACCGCCGTACTCACCGCCCAATGCTAAACCTTGAAGCATACGCAATGCGATCAAGATCACAGGGGCAGCAACACCGATCGTGGCGTAGTTAGGAAGAATACCAACGATGAATGTTGCACCACCCATCAACAAGATCGTCACCAAGAAGGTGTACTTACGACCAATCAAATCACCTAAGCGACCGAATACCAAAGCGCCGAATGGACGAACGATAAAACCGGCAGCAAACGCTAACAAAGCAAAAATGAAGGCTGAACCTGCATCTAGGCCTGAGAAGAATTGCTTGGCGATAACGGCAGCCAATGAACCGTAAAGATAAAAGTCGTACCACTCAAAAACCGTACCTAAAGAGGAAGCAAAAATAACTTTGCGTTCTTCAGCGGTCATTGG